>NZ_JAYGQR010000005.1:0-169426 GCF_035012665.1 Polynucleobacter sp. AP-Nickl1-40-C4 | reverse complement strand
ATACAGCTCTTCAATCAACGACGTACTTTGCGGATCCGTTTGCTAGTTGGCAACGTGGATCAAATGAAAACTTCAATGGTCTATTGCGGCAATACATCCCCAAAAAGAGACCGCTATCTACTGTGACGGATAAGGAGCTTAGAATGATCCAAGACCGTTTAAACAACCGACCTAGAAAACGATTAGGATTTAAAACCCCCAATGAAGTATTTATGCAGTCCTTAAACCGTGTTGCACTTCGTGTTTGAATCTACGTGGGCAAATAAGAATGCTTTAGACGTTAAACAAGAAATTCAATACATCTCCATCTTTAACAACATACTCTTTACCTTCCGCGCGCATCTTACCGGCTTCCTTGGCACCAGACTCTCCTTTGAACTGCACAAAATCTTCGTAGGAGATTGTCTGAGCACGAATAAAGCCACGCTCAAAGTCTGTATGAATCACGCCAGCCGCTTGAGGTGCTGTATCACCAACATGGATGGTCCAAGCGCGAACCTCTTTAACTCCAGCGGTGAAATAGGTTTGTAAACCAAGCAATGAATAACCCGCACGAATCACGCGATCTAGGCCTGGCTCTTGCATTCCTAAGTCGGCCAAAAATTCAATCTTGTCGGCCTCTTCTAAGTCAGCGATTTCCGCTTCAATAGCGGCGCATACAGCAACAACTGGAGCGTTTTCTTTTGCCGCATGCTGCTTCACAGCCTCGAGGTGTGGATTATTTGAGAAACCATCTTCTTTGACGTTTGCAACATACATCGCAGGCTTAGCAGTGATCAAACACAACGGTTTAATCAATAATTTTTCATCGTCATTGAGATTCAAACTGCGCACTGGCAGAGCAGAATCTAGATGAGTCTGAACTTTGGTCAGAACAGCAACCAACGCAGCAGCCTCTTTATCATTGCCAGACTTTGCAGCCTTGCTTGAGCGATTCAGGGTTTTCTCAACCGTTGCCAGGTCCGATAAGGCCAATTCAGTGTCAATCACTCCAATGTCAGCAATGGGATCGATTTTCCCAGCAACGTGAATGACGTTGGGATCCTCGAAACACCGGACGACATGGGTAATAGCATCAGTTTCACGAATATTCGCTAAAAACTGGTTGCCAAGACCTTCGCCTTTTGAGGCACCAGCTACCAAACCAGCAATATCGACAAATTCGACTGCTGCAGGCAGGATGCGCTCAGGCTTCACGATCTCAGCCAAGGCAGCTAGACGGGGGTCAGGAACCTCAACAACGCCCACATTAGGCTCAATCGTGCAGAAAGGATAGTTTTCCGCTGCGATTCCAGCCTTGGTAAGCGCATTAAAGAGGGTAGATTTGCCGACATTAGGCAGGCCGACGATGCCACATTTCAAAGACATAGCGTTATTGTAAAGGGGCTGGTTTCGATATCATCGAGTTATGTCAGAAGTTCATCCAAATAACACATCTAAAGCCCACGCCCAAATCCGCACAGTAGATGTTGTTGTGGTTGGCGGAGGCATTACTGGTAAGGCTTGCGCCCTTGGTCTAGCCCAGCTAGGCCTACAAACCATTGAAATTGCCCCCGATTTAGCGCAAAACGTCCCAAGCCCGCAAGGCGCTCAATGGGGCCAAAGAATCTACGCTTTTTCGCCTAGCACCCAAAAATTACTGGCTCATTTGCACATATGGGATGCAATTGATCACAGCCGCCTACAAGCAGTCCGAGATATGCGCATCTACGGTGATCGAGGCGAAAAGAATGACCATCTCCACCTTTCTGCATTTGAAGCGGGCACTCCACAACTTGCGTGGATTGGAGAAGCTAATTTAATTGAGCACACCATCGATCAAGCTTCGCGTTTTCAGAATAAGTTAGAGCGCATCAATGATGTTGTGGAAAGAATTCAGGTTGACGCCGATGGCACTACCCTGCATTTAAAAAATGGTGGGGGCATTCGTGCACAACTCGTAATAGCGGCTGATGGTGCCAACTCACCAATTCGCAATGAATTAGGCATCAGCGCAAGCGAAGAAAGTTATTCACAAAGTGCAGTAGTTGCCAATTGGCTTTGCAACTATCCCCATTTAGAAACTGCCTTTCAGTGGTTTTTACCAGGCGGCGATATTGTGGCCATGCTGCCCTTGCCAGGAAAACAAGTGTCGATGGTTTGGTCTACCTCCCCAGAACACGCAGCTGATTTATTAAAACTAGATCAAGCGCAATGGCTAGATCAATTCTCTTCTATTGCTAATGGCGCAATTGCCAAACAATTAGGTGAATTGACTCTGAACTCAGTACCTGCAGCCTTCCCATTAAGAAAGATTCGAGCCAAACGATTTATCGGACCAGACTTCTCTCCGAAGGTTGTGCTCATTGGTGATGCCGCCCATGTCATGCATCCACTAGCTGGGCAAGGCCTGAATCTAGGGCTACGAGATGTAGCGGTATTGCTGAATATTTTGGGCAAGCGTGAACCCTTCCGCACACTTAGTGACCTGGTATTACTAAGGCGCTACGAACGACAACGTCAAGGCGACACCAGCGCACTCTTATGGGTGACCGATAAACTCAAGAAATTATTTTCTGCAAGCAGCAGCACTGAACGCCAGCTCCGTAACTGGGGCTTAGGTCTTGTAAACAAAAGCCACTTTATAAAACAGCGCTTAATTGAACGCGCTTTAGGAGAAATTGATTTTGAATAAATTGTTATCTGCGATTGCATTCATTGGCGCCGCCCTGCTCTGCACTACCCCACTTCACGCACAACAAGAGCAGCAATTAAAGACTGAGATCCAAAAGAAGTTAGGCGCTAATGCGAAAGTGAAAAGTGTTTCACCGGCCCCAGTTTCCGGCCTTTATGAAGTACTAGTTGGCAATGATATTTTTTATACTGATACCTCTGGGAAGTATCTGATTCAAGGGGAAATCATTGAGCTCGCATCCGGTAAAAATATTACCGAGCAAAGACAGGCAGACTTAAACCGCATTAAATGGAGTGAATTGACGCCTGCCAACGCAATTAAAAATGTTCGTGGCAATGGTAGTCGCCAGCTGGCAGTCTTCTCCGATCCAAACTGTGGCTATTGCAAGCGCCTAGAGAAATCTCTACAGCAGCTTGATAACGTAACGATCTATACCTACTTAATACCCATTCTGTCGGCAGACTCCACCCAAAAAGCAAAGCAAATTTGGTGCTCTTCTGATCCCTATAAGACGTATATTGACTGGATGGTGAATGGCATCGCCCCTAGCGGTAAGGGAGAGTGCAGTACGCCACTGGATAAAAATGTGGCTTTCGCAAAGACCTATGGAATCACGGGCACGCCGACTTTATTCTTTACTGATGGCAGCCGTTTCCCTGGCGCGGTACAAATTACCGATATCGAAAAGAAATTTAGCTCCCTGAAATAAATATCATGAACCATGCCGACTTACCCGCAATTCAATATACGGTCTGGCCGGCAGACCTGCATGGCCATCGCTATCGTATCAAGCTGCATATTGCCAACCCTGATTCTGATGGTCAGGTACTTCAAATGCCGGCCTGGATTCCAGGTAGCTATTTAATTCGTGATTTCAGTAAACATGTCGAATCACTTGAAGCGTTTTCAGTAGAGGGTGTCAAGAGACAAATAATCCTCGAACGGATTGATAACGACCATTGGCGCTTACCGCCATGCAATGGTCCAATAGAGGTACTCAGCACTGTTTATGCGTTTGATTCTTCAGTGCGTGCAGCCTATCTGGATACTGAACGCGCATTCTTTAACGCCACTAGCTTATGTCTAGCCGTCAAAGGGCAGGAGCATTTACCTTGCTCACTCGCTATCACCCCGCCGGAACTTGCCTTTGCGGATCACTGGACAGTTCAAACTTCCTTGAGGGCTGCCAAGACGGATGAGCGTGGATTTGGCTTCTATTTGGCACAAAATTATGATGATTTATTGGATCATCCTGTAGCCTTGGGCGAGTTCCAGCTCGTGCACTGGAAATCAAATGGTGTAGCTCATCGCATGGCAATACAAGGCTGCAATCACATTATTGACGCCAAACGCCTTGCACAAGATTTACAAGCAATCTGCACCAGCACTATTGATCTCTTTGAGCCAAAATCTAAGCGTGCTCCTTTTGATGAATATCTTTTCTTAGTCAATGCGGTATTAAATGGCTATGGTGGCCTTGAGCATCGTAATAGCACTGCGCTACTCTGCAGGCGCGATCAAATCCCCCAAGAAAATATTCTCTTTGAAGAATCTGCGTATAGAGAATTCTTAGGCTTGTGTAGTCACGAGTATTTTCACGCATGGCTGGTTAAGCGTATTCAGCCAAAAGCCTTTCAACCGTATGATCTGGCCAAGCGTAATCACACTCGCTTACTGTGGGTGTTTGAGGGCTTCACCAGTTACTACGATGATCTCCAACTACTGCGTAGTAAACGAATTGATCTCAAGACTTACCTAAAACTCGTTGCAGATAACTGGAATGGGATCTTGCGTGGCCCTGGGCGCCATAAGCAAAGCCTAGCTGACAGCTCTTTTGATGCCTGGACCAAGTATTACCAAGCAGATGAGAACACCCCAAACACGGTCGTCAGCTACTACGGTAAAGGCGCCTTAGTTGCGCTTGGTCTTGATTTACAGATTCGGGCATTCACTAAAAATAAACAGTCTCTAGATGACCTCATGCGCCTACTTTGGAATAAGCATGGCGTCACCTTGGACGGCATTACAGAAGACGGACTAGATGATTTGATTTTTGAATTACTGGGTAATGGCTTTAGCAAAATCTGGAATGAGATTAAGGCCCGTTATATTTTTGGTATAGAAGATATTCCTCTGCAAAAATGGATTGGCTCAAATCTCATTTCTGTAAAAACAAAACCTCAATCTACACTGGAAAAACTCAAGCTACAGTTTGGGATGCGCCATTCAGATGCCAATGGCTGGCTTAAGGTTACCCATGTGCTTGATGGCGGGATTGCTCAAGCAGCAGGCCTATCAGCCGGTGATTTACTAGCCAGTATTGATGGGCAGCGGGTTACCGGCGCCCGCTGGGACAGAGTCTTAGGCAGCCTTTCTGAAAACTCCCATGCCCGCATTACTTTCTATCGCGATGATCTAGAGCATGAGCGCATGGTTTCAATGCAATCTACCCAGATACCTATGCAATATGAACTGACACCTAAAAAAGATGTCTGATCGAAATTGAAAGCACTATTTTCAAAAGACGATATCCCAAAGGATTGGCAAAAATTACTGGGGAATTATTTCGAGTCAGTAGATTGGCGCTCACTAGAAAAAAATTTGCAGACTGCTCTTGATACTGAAGTTGTTCGACCCGAGCCTCAGAACTTTTTTAAAGCCCTCAAACTTTGCCCCGTTGATTCAGTAAAGGTAGTGATCTTGGGCCAAGATCCTTATCACTCACCAGGGCTAGCGCAAGGGCTAGCCTTTTCGATACCTGCTGAGATTGCAGTCAATTCACGAGAATTTCCCAGCTCACTACGCAACATCAGTAAAGCATTGGCATTAGAAGGTTTTGGGTCTTTACCGAATGGTGATCTTCACAATTGGGCCGAGCAAGGAGTGCTACTTCTCAATACTGCTTTGAGTGTCAAATTGGGCGAGGCCGGCAGTCATACGGGGCTGGGATGGAAAAGCTTCATTGATCATTTGATCGGCGGTTTATCAAAAGCTAGGCCGCATTTAGTTTGGATGCTATGGGGTGGTCATGCCCAATCTAAGCTGTCACTCATTGAAGGAGGTCAGAATCCTTTGATCTTGCAATCCTCCCACCCATCTGGACTTGGCGTATACAAGACGAATAAGCCTTTTTTGGAGCCTGGAGGTAAGGCCAGTTGCAATCACTTTATTAAAGCCAATCAATGGCTGATTGAACAAAAGAGTGCGCCTATTCAGTGGGTGGCGAACAATTGCGCCGACTTATTTAGCTAAAGCAGTAAAAACACACCCCACCGCACAGGCAGCAAAAATAGCGCTGGCCCACTCTAAGATTTGCCCGGATTGAAAAAGATCCCAGTATTGCCCTGCATACGAGCTAGCAGCCGCTGCAATAGATCCCAGTAAGAAGGCCATCAGAATCCTGCCGGGCTTAACCCCATCAGAAGCTCCGGGGTAAAAAATCCAGGCTGACACCCCAGAAACACCCCCAATCACCAGAAAAGCCAAAAACCCCATTGATACCCCCATTAATGCTGCCATCAAATCTATAATTGCCATTATGAAGTTGTTGACACTCGGCATCAATCATCACACAGCGCCGGTCGCCATTCGGGAAAAGGTCGCCTTTGACCCTGAATTTCTTCAAGAAGCGTTGCACGATCTTCGCCAACATTTAGTTGGCGCGAATCAGGCCGGGCTTCCCGAAGCTACGATTTTGTCAACCTGCAACCGCACTGAGGTCTACTGCGCCGCAAATGATGCCAGCGCCGCAGGTCTTTTGCATGAAGCTACTTTCGATTGGTTAGCCAAAACTCAACAGCTTGCACCAAGCAGTCTTGAGCCTCACATTTACTCATTACCGCAATCAGATGCAGTGCGACATGCCTTCAGAGTTGCGTGTGGCTTAGATTCCATGGTAATTGGTGAGACACAAATCTTAGGCCAAATGAAAGATGCGGTTCGCACTGCAAATGATGCTGGTGTATTGGGAACCTATCTCAATCAACTTTTCCAGAAAACGTTTGCAGTCGCTAAAGAAGTACGTGGCTCTACTGAAATCGGTGCGCACTCTATTTCAATGGCTGCAGCCTCTGTTCGCCTCTCAGAACGTATCTTTGAAAAAATTGCAGATCAAAAGATTTTGTTCATTGGTGCCGGTGAGATGATTACTTTATGCGCAACGCATTTTGTTGCGCGCAAACCGAAGAATGTGGCGATTGCTAACCGCACGATAGAGCGCGGTCAAGAGCTTGCAGATTCCATTTCCTCGCAAGGCGTTGAAGCTGAATCCTTCAAGCTCTCCGAGCTCCCAGGGCGCCTACATGAGTTCGACATTATCGTTTCTAGTACTGCCTCATCCTTACCCATCATTGGTCTGGGCATGGTGGAGAGTGCCTTGAAGCAACGTCGCCATAAGCCGATGGTGATGATTGATTTAGCAGTGCCGCGGGATTTTGAACCTGAAATCTCCAGATTGGATGATATCTATCTTTACACCGTTGATGATTTAGGAACGATGATTCAGACTGGTGCCAACTTACGTCAAGCGGCTGTAAGCCAGGCTGAAGCGATCATCGAAGATCGTGTTGGTAACTTTATGCATTGGATGCAAGGTCGTAATGCGGTTCCGCTAATTCAGGATATTCAGCAGCAAGGTGAACGTTTACGTCAACTTGAACTTGAGCGTGCAATGAAACGCTTGATGCGTGGCGATGATCCACAAGAAGTTCTCAATGCCATGGCACAAGGCCTAACCAATAAATTTCTGCATGGCTCACTCCATGCACTGCAACACTCTAATGGCGCTGAGCGTGACGCCTTGATTAAGTTGTTACCCAAACTATTCGCCTCGCATTCCAAGCCAGAAGACCATTAGATGAAGCCCAGCATGCGGGCTAAGCTAGACCACCTAGATACGCGCTTAGCCGAACTTAATTCCTTATTGACCTCCGAAGAAGCAACCAAAGACATGGATGCTTATCGGAAGCTCACGCGTGAACATTCCGATATTGCTACCGTAGTAGAGCAGTTTGGGCTCTACAAGCAAGCAGAGGCGGATGCCCAAGCGGCAGAGGAAATGCGTAAAGATCCCGAGATGAAGGACTTTGCCGATGATGAGCAGAAACAGGCTTTGGCTACGATGGAAGCGCTTGAGGGCGCATTACAAAAGCTCTTGCTTCCTAAAGATGAAAATGATGATCGCAACGTTTTCTTAGAGATTCGTGCGGGCACTGGTGGTGACGAGAGCGCACTCTTTGCTGGTGATCTGCTACGCATGTATAGCCGCTTTGCTGAACGCCAAGGCTGGAAAGTAGAGATGGTCAGTGCTGCTGAATCTGACTTGGGTGGATATAAAGAAGTGGTCCTTCGTCTTGTTGGACAGTCTGTTTACTCACGACTCAAGTTTGAATCTGGTGGTCATCGTGTGCAACGTGTTCCACAAACCGAAACACAGGGTCGCATTCATACATCAGCCTGTACTGTGGCAGTCATGCCAGAAGCAGATGAACTGGAGGCGGTCAAAATTAATCCCGCAGAGTTGCGAATTGATACCTTCCGCGCTTCAGGTGCTGGTGGTCAGCATATTAATAAAACGGATTCTGCAGTCCGCATCACTCACCTGCCAACAGGCACCGTTGTTGAGTGCCAAGACGATCGCAGCCAACACCGCAATCGTGAACAGGCCATGAAGGTATTGGTTTCTCGCATCATGGATGCTAGAGAGCGCGAGAAACATCAACTTGAGGCGCAGACTAGGAAATCGCTGGTTGGATCGGGCGATCGCAGCGATCGCATTCGCACCTACAACTTCCCACAAGGCCGCATCACCGACCACCGCATCAATCTCACGCTTTATAAAATTGACGCCATGATGGATGGCGATATAGATGATCTTTGTAATGCTCTTGCATCTGAACATCAAGCAGAGTTACTTGCTGCCCTTGGTGATAGTTAAGCGATAACGAAACCTGTGAACAAGGATTTGAGCCTGCGCTCTCTATTGAGCGATTCAGCACTAGCCCCTGCTGAGGCAAAAATTCTGATGGCCTACATCCTTGAAAAGCATTACCAACTTCCACGCTCTGCCTTGCTGTCGCGTGATGATCTAGAGCTCAATGCCAAAGCGTTTGATGAGTGGAAATCGCTTGAATCCAAGAGAATTCAAGGTGAGCCAATTGCATACCTGATCGGAAAAAGAGGCTTTCACAATATTGAGCTTTATGTTGCTCCTGGAGTACTGATACCGCGCCCCGAGACTGAGCTCTTAGTAGAAATTGGTTTGCGTGAAATCAAACGTTTAAATGCTCTGACCAAAATTCTGGATTTAGGAACAGGCTCGGGTGCCATTGCTTTGGCGATTGCGCATGATGCCCCAAATGCGCAACTTACCGCAACCGATCAATCTACAGAAGCACTAGAAATTGCCAAAATAAATGCCAAGCTATTGAATATTGAGACTCGAGTACAGTTTTTTCAGGGGAGCTGGTATGAGGCTATAGAAGCTAGTGCTTCTTTTGACATTATTCTCAGTAATCCGCCATACATCACATCCCAAGACTCACATCTAAGTCAAGGTGACCTACGCTTTGAGCCAATTTCCGCACTAACAGATCATGGCAACGGACTGACCTGCTTAGAAAACATTATTTCAGGCGCCCAACAACACCTCAGTCCCAATGGCCTGCTTGCCGTTGAGCATGGATTTGACCAATCAGAAGCGGTTGTAGCCCTCATGCAGCAAGCAGGTTTTCAGGATGTCCAAACACATTTGGATTTAGGCGGCCATTATCGTGTCGCCTCAGGCAGAAAATAGGTTGAAATAACCTTTTTTCACATTAAGTCTTAAAATCAATAAAACCTTATTTTCAAACTGTCCTTGCAATAAGACTGTCTCAGTAAAAACTTAGTAGAAAGAATATATGGACTCACAAGCTCAAATTAAAGAAATCGTCACTAGCCACCCAGTTGTACTATTTATGAAGGGAACTGCGCAGTTTCCACAATGTGGCTTTTCTGGAAACGCCATCAATATCTTGCGCGCTAGCGGTGTTGAAAATCTCCATACCGTGAACGTGTTGGAAGATGCTGGTATTCGTCAAGGCATTAAAGAGTTCGCAAATTGGCCAACGATTCCCCAGCTCTATATCAATGGTGAATTTATTGGTGGCTCTGACATCATGACTGAAATGTTCCAGTCTGGTGAACTTCAAAAACTCGTCAAAGCTTAATCAAGTTTTTCGCTGAGACTTTGAAGCTGTGACCTTTGATTTAAGCTCTCTTCTACTATTTGGCCTGCCATTTGGAGTTTGTGCAGGCCTTTTAGTTTATGCCTTAAACCTACGCTCCACCCTTGCTCGTGTTGAGCTACAAGCCCAAACAGATCTTGCTCTAGCGCTCAGCTTGCGTACCGAACGTGACCAAGCATTACAAAACGCGATTCGCCTAGAGGCAGAGTTGGATTCTGAACGCAAACAAGGTCTAGGCAAAATTGAATCACTTAATGAAGCTAAAGAGGCTTTGACAAATCAGTTCAAAAATTTAGCCAACGAAATTCTAGAAGACAAGTCAAAGCGTTTTACCGAACAAAATGCTGCTAGTCTAGATGCTCTATTAAAACCTCTGCAAACTAAGCTTACGGAATTTAAAGAGCAAGTTAGCACCTCTTATGGCAATGAAGCTCGTGAGCGTCATGCTCTCAAAAGTGAAATCGAGCGCTTGGCTAATCTCAATCTGCGCATGTCAGATGAAACGCGCTCCTTAACCCAAGCATTAAAGGGGGACTCCAAGGTTCAAGGTAATTGGGGCGAGCTAGTGTTGGAATCCATTTTAGAATCCTCAGGCCTGCGCAAGGGAGAGGAATACCTTGTGCAAGACACCCACACGCAAGTTGATGGCTCACGCCTACAGCCTGACGTTGTAATTAAGCTGCCAGAAGGCAGAAGCTTAGTTGTTGACAGCAAAGTCTCCATAACGGCCTATGCCCGACATGCTGAAACTACGGATCCTGTAGTTGCTGAGCAAGAGTTGGCTGCCCATATTCAGTCTTTACGTCAACACATCCAAGGCCTATCTGGAAAGAACTATAGCTCGCTTTATGGAGTGGGTTCAGTTGACTTTGTTTTGATGTTTGTACCCATTGAGCCAGCGTTCTTGCTTGCATTAAAGACTGCGCCCAATCTATATCAAGAAGCTCTGGCAAAAAATATTGTGTTGGTATGTCCAAGCACTCTCATGGCGACGCTGCGAACAGTAGCGCATCTGTGGAGACAAGATCATCAAAATAGAAATGCTCTAGAGATCGCAAAACAATGTGGCAACCTTTACGATAAGTTTGTTGGCTTTGTAGATGATCTTGAGAAACTTGGACAACGTCTCGATCAAGCGCAAACGAGCTATCACGATGCATTCAACAAGCTAAAAACTGGCAAGGGTAATCTCATTCGTTCCGCTGAAAAAGTGCGCGAGTTAGGCGTTAAACCCAGTAAAAATCTGGCTACACCCTTGATTGAATCGTCTTCTGACTTCGAATAATTGCAGCCAGTAGCCTAAATAAATATTGAAAAAATTTAGACAAACAAAAACCCCGCCTAGTTTGCACTAAGCGGGGTTTTTTATTCTAACTACTGAATCTAAGTCTTCTAGCTTAAGCAGATTTACGGCTACGTGATGCAGGTGTAGCAACTTTCTTAACTTGAGCGATTTGACCTTGTACAGTTTCCATTGCTTGATCAGCAGTTTTTTCTGCAGTAGCAAAAGCTTCTTTGCTAGCAGCGCGGAACTGTTCAAAACCTTGCAATGCGCTACCGTATACAGTTTTGAATGATGACAAGAAAGCATCAGAACCTGCAGGCGCATTAGCAGTAACGGTATTGAGCCAATCCTGGAAGCCATCTTGCAACTGGTCGATGCTTGCATCAACTACGTTTGAAAACTCTTTATTGCCATCACGCAATACTTTGCTTACTTTCTTTTGATAAGCAACAGCTTGGTTACCAGCGGCTTGCAAAGAATCAGCAGTAAAGATTTCAGTAACTTGCTTTGGATCTTTAGCTGTCAAAACTTGCTGAATACCATCTTGAGCGTTTACCAATGCATCTTTAGAAGCTGCGTAATTCAACTCAGCCAATTTTTGAGCATTTTCCAAAGCAGCTTCGCTCAAAGAAAATGAAGCCTCGAGGCCTTTGCTGTTAATTTGGGACAATTTAGCGGTGATTTGATCTTGGTTCATGTATTTCTCCAGAAATTAAGTGGTACAACTTGTCAATTAAGCACACGATTTAAGAGATGGAAAACTGTAGATACCTTAAATATTGCACTGCACCATCAAACTGTAACTGAAGGGATAGGGCAAATCAAGAAGTTTTTGCTGCTATGCAACAAATATATTCCAAGACAACAATAAACTTAATATAATCAATAACTTAATGTCAAAACAGAATTCCCACTCCTATCAAAAAATAGCTATTGCAGCCTGTTTTGGAACCTTTCTAGAGTGGTATGACTTTCTGACATTTGCAACGCTAGCAGTCGTTTTTGCACCGCTCTTCTTCCCCTCAGCAGACCCCAATACAGCTCTATTAGCCAGCCTAGCGACGTTTGGAGTTGGGATGGTAGTTAGGCCTATTGGAGCCGCACTTTTTGGCTCTATGGGCGATCGGATCGGCCGCAAACCCGTGTTCATGATCACCATTGCCTTAATGGGACTTGCAACCGTAAGCGTGGGCTTTTTACCCACTTACGCTCAGATTGGAATCTGGGCGCCCATTCTGCTGGTTGCCCTTCGCCTGCTTCAAGGACTCTCTGCTGGCGGCGAAATCGGTGGAAGTGCCGTCTACCTCACCGAACATGCCGGTGATGAGCGCAGGGGACTTAAGACTAGCTTCCTCCAACTCATGGGCCCTCTTGGCATTCTGTTTTCCACCATGCAAATTGCATTACTCAGAAGTCAGCTATCACCAGAAGCATTTCAATCTTGGGGTTGGCGCGTACCATTCTGGATTTCGATTGCACTACTACTCATAGCGTTCAAAGCGCGCATGGCCCTAGAGGAAACGCCTGTATTTTTAGAGCTGAGTAAATCCCATCAACAATCTGCAAGTCCACTACTTAATAACTTCCGCGACCCACAAACTCGCAAACGCATGTTTTTGCTCTTCTTCTGCATCTCGGCGGGCGGGGCAGTACTTTTCTTTTGTGTGCAAGTCTATACAGCGATTTTTCTCAAAACTTCTGTGAAGCTAGCGCCCGAGTTAGTTGACCAACTCACCATTTATGGGACCCTAGCCTTATTCCCCCTCACTATTTTTGCTGGATGGTTATCGGACAAGATTGGTCGTAAACCAGTAGTAGTTTGCGGATTATTTTTAGGTGCTGTATTTATTCTGCCGGCATTTCATCTGCTCAAGAACATTGGTATGGAATATCTGAACAACCCAGCCGACACTCTTAATCTTATTTTGATAGGCGCACTACTTATCGGCTTATCTCTAGCGCTTGCTTTAGTAGTTGGCCCTCAGACTGCCATGCTAGCCGAACTCTTTCCAGCCAAAACCAGAAACAGCGCAGCAACCCTGCCCCACAATTTAGCTGCCGGATGGATTGGTGGCTTGCTTCCTTTAATCGTGACTTGGTTAAATCAGCGCTGGCAAAGTGATAGCGCCGGACTGTGGTATCCCGCTGTATTTTTAGCAAGCGCTGCTATTGTGGCTCTTATATATTTACCAGAGACAAGAAAAATAGATCTACGCAAATAATTAAGGATAAATTTTGCCCAAAAACAAACTATATGGCCTTGAAATAATCAGATTTTTCTCGGCTTTGGCTATTTTACTTTTTCACTACCAACACTTCTCCTTTATTGGTCAATCGCCCAATAATTTATCTTTAATACAGCTTCCTTTTTATAGCTGGCTTAAACCCTTTTATCAAAATGGTGGGCTTGGGGTACAAATTTTTTGGGGTATCAGTGGATTTATATTTTTTTGGAAATATGCCAAAGTCATTGAAGAAAAAAGGCTTATTGCCTGGAAGTTTTTTGTTCTTCGATTTTCACGGCTTTACCCCCTACATCTACTAACTCTTTTGCTGGTTGCGGGATTACAAATCCTCTATCTACAATCCCACGAATCTAGTTTTGTCTATGGCAATACCGATTGGCGGCATTTTATTCCGCAACTTTTCTTAGCAAGCAATTGGGGCGGGCAAGGCTTCAGCTTTAATGGGCCCATATGGTCTATATCTGTTGAGGTGTTAATTTACTTATTTTTCTTCTTGGTTACGCGCTATTTAGGAGCAAGCCTCTTCATAAGCATTGCCGTTCTATCAATATGCCTTCTCATTAAGTATTACAACCTGACTGAATCCTTTATTGTTAATTGCCTTCTTTATTTCTACGCGGGCGGCCTAACTGCCGCTCTTTATAACCGCTTAGAGAGGTCGGCTTATCGAAATATATCTTTACTCATTTCACTTGCAGTCACTATAGGCATTCCTGTCCTTTTTAATTTCAGCGATAACAACTTTTCAAAAATTCTATTGTTTTGCTATGTTCCTTTTTTGATCTATGCAGGGACAATCAACATCTCTTCCTCTGAAAAATATAACGAGGTAATTGCATCGTTCGGCAATATGACTTATTCAAGCTACTTACTGCACTTTCCTTTGCAGCTCCTATTAGCACTCATTTATGAATTCCTCAACATATCCATCCCGCTTTATAACCACCTCTTCTTTGAGATTTTTATGATTACGATTCTTTTACTGTCTTATATTGCCTATCGGTTTTTTGAAAAACCGATGCAAAGTATGATTAGGGGGTAACAGCGGTAAGATTAACGCCAGACTATCACCTCCACCACCTATACTGATCCGCTAGAATTGGGTTACTAGATACTGCAGCCTTAAGCCTGAAGAAAATATTAACTAAACAGAATTCGTATGCACATTAAACAAGTATTGAAAAAAATGCTCCCTGCATCTTTTCGAAAAAATAAAAAATTAAAAAGGGTTGGGAGGGATCTTAGCTATCACTCAACCTCTCGAATATGCCCAATTTGTGGGTATAAAGGTATTTTTGAAGTTTGGTTTGGTATGACGCTAGTCAGGGATAACACCTGCCCCTCATGCGACTCGCATCCAAGACAAAGACTTTTTTGGCTTTGGTTTCAAGGCGACAAAATAAAGCTTCAGGAACCGATATTGCATTTCGCCCCCGAGAAGTCTTTAAGCGAGCAATTTAAAAAAATATACCCAGAATATAAAACTGCAGATTTATACGCAAATGCAGATCTCAAGCTGGACTTAGAAAATCTTAGCCTTCAATCTGGCAGTTACAACACCATTATTTGCAATCATGTTTTAGAGCATGTGGATGACTTTAAGGCAATGAGAGAGATGTTTAGGGTGCTATCAGACAATGGATGTTTAATTTGCTCTGTCCCTATTATTGAGGGATGGGAGACCACTTACGAAAATAAATCAATTACATCTGAGCCGGAAAGAGAGCTTCACTTCGACCAGCGCGATCATGTTCGTTACTATGGGCGAGACTTTAGGGATAGACTGAAAGAAGCAGGCTTTCATCATATCCAAGAAGTTACTGCGTATGGTGATGATGTGGTTAAGTGGGGCCTGATCAGAGGTGAAAAATTCTTTATTTGTAAAAAAGTAATCAACTAATTTATTGAACAATTACTCAAATCTTCTTTGCCAATTCTTTAATATTGGAATGCCGGAAGAAAGAAGTGCCTAAAAAGGTGATATTCCCTTTTTATACATAGGACAGGCAAAGAAAAAGGACTTGAAAGCTCATCGCCCGCAAGTCCTTACTGTATTTGGTGCCCCTTGTCCGACTCGAACAGACCACCTACTGATTACAAATCAGTTGCTCTACCAGATGAGCTAAAGGGGCAACGGGATATATTTTATCCTATTTCACAATCTTCAAGGATGGTCTTGTAGTTTTAGGCTTTTCAGGGGCTTGATCTTCAAAATCCGCAATATGAAGATCACGGGCCTGAGCTGGATCAAATGGGAAAGACATTCCCTGCCCATTTTCCCTGGCATAGATTGCTAGAACATGGCTGACCGGGACCATGATCTTTCTTGGAATACCGCCAAATCTTGCCTGGAAGCTTATCCAATCGTTTTCTATCGCCAGTTGATGGCATGCCTCCAGGGAAAGATTCAGGACGATCTCATCGTTCTTCACAAACTCCATCGGTACCTCTACCCTAGCGTCCACAAAAACCGCTATGAAGGGCGTAAAACCAAAATCCGTGCACCACTGATGTAGGGCACGGATTAGATATGGTTTATTACTTGGAATGTCAGACATGCCGACGAGTCATGTACCGCTAAAAATGCTTAGCGGCGCATTACCTTCTCGGAAGGAGTCAAAGCCTCGATGTACGCAGGTCTGCTAAAAATACGCTCAGCGTATTTCAGCAAAGCCGCTGCATTGCGAGAAAGATCGATGCCGTAATGCTCAAGACGCCATAACAATGGCGCAATAGCTACGTCCAGCATAGAGAACTCATCGCCCAACATGTATTTGTTTTTAACAAAAATTGGTGCCAGCTGAGTCAAACGATCACGAATCGCTAAACGCGCTTTTTCGTGAGTCTTTTCAGCTGCTTTACCTTTTTCATTTTCCAGAGCAGCTACGTGCACAAACAATTCTTTCTCAAAATTGAAGAGGAAGAGGCGTGCACGTGCGCGTGCAACTGGATCAGGCGGCATTAATTGTGGGTGAGGAAAACGCTCATCAATATATTCATTGATGATGTTTGACTCGTACAAAATTAAATCACGCTCAACCAAGATAGGTACTTGGCCGTAAGGGTTCATTACCGAAATATCTTCAGGCTTATTAAACAAGTCGACATCGCGGATTTCAAAATCCATGCCTTTTTCAAAAAGCACCAAACGGCAGCGTTGCGAGAATGGGCAGTTAGTACCCGAGTACAACACCATCATAAATTTATTTCCTTAAATTTCTACTTCAATACAACAAACGCACAACAGCGTTAAATCTTTTCACCAATAGACCCTAGCTTCAGGACCCTTCAAATTCAATTAGTGAATATCTTTCCAATAGGCTTTATTCAAACGCCAAGCCAACAGGGTAAAGATTGCCAAGAACAAGAGCACTACTACACCAAGACGCTTACGCTCCAACTGAACTGGCTCAGCCATCCATGACATGAAAGCGACTAAGTCGGCGATATTGTCGTCATACTCTTGTGTGCTCATTTTGCCGGGAGTTAACTGCTCAAAGCCAACAAAGACTTCTTCTGTTCTGCTTGGGTCATGTGGGTCTTTGTGCTCTTCAAACTTGGCAGCACGCTCGCCTTGCAACTGCCAGAGAACGTGTGGCATACCGACTTTAGGATAGACCAAATTATTCCAACCAGTTTGTGTCGTGTCGTCTTTGTAGAAAGTGCGGAAGTAGGTGTAAAGCCAGTCCGCTCCACGAGCACGCGCCTCAACTGATAAGTCAGGTGGTGTCTTACCAAACCAAGCTTTAGCTTCTTTTGGTGTCATCGAGATGGTCATCAAGTCACCCACTTTGGCATCAGTCAAAATGAGGTTATCTTTGATTTGTTGATCGGTCAAACCAATATCGCGCAACCGGTTGTAACGCATGCTTGCGGCTGCATGGCAGTTCAAGCAGTAGTTCACAAATAACTTTGCACCGTTTTGCAATGAGGCATTGTTACTAACGCGGTTGGGGGCTTGATCCAAAGGAAAGCCACCCTCATTTGCATTGGCATTCACGCCAAAGCTCAGGGCCGCAACCAATACTGTTGCTTGGCAGACGCCCATCAAAGTTTGCAGAATTTGTTTCATACTAATTCCTAAGTTCTCTTTGCCAGTATCTCAGGCGTGAATTAATGGGACTTAAAAGTAACGCGTGTTGGAACTGGCTTAAATTTACCAAGCGTGCTCCAGAACGGCATTCCTAAGAAGAAGCCCAGATAATAAATAGTGCATACCTGAGAAATCTTTTCAAACACTGGTGATGGTGGCTGAATACCTAAGTAACCCAAGATCACAAAACTCACCACAAATACACCATAAATATACTTATGGAAATCTGGGCGATAGCGGATAGATTTCACAGGTGAGTGATCAAGCCAAGGCAAGAAGAACATGATCACAACAGAACCGCCCATGATCACAACACCCCAGAACTTAGCATCAAATAAGTAGAAGCCAGCTGCCAACACGAGAGCGATTGCAGCGCATGCGCCCTTCACCTTGAGATTTTTACTCTTCAGAGCAAACATTCCGAGAATGACTGCCAAGAAGATCCATAAAGGCAGCAAGAAGTTCGTTGTAGTTGCACGCAACATTGAGTAGAAAGGCGTGAAATACCAAACCGGAGCAATGTGCGGAGGTGTTTGAAATGGGTTCGCCGGAACGAAGTTATTTGCCTCGAGGAAGTAACCGCCCATCTCTGGTGCAAAGAACACGATACATGCAAACACCATCAAGAATCCACCCAAATACATTACATCATGCACGCTGTAATAAGGATGGAATGGGATGCCATCAACTGGATGGCCATTCGCATCTAAGTTCTCTTTAATTTCAACGCCATCTGGATTGTTTGAACCCACTTCATGCAGAGCCAAAATATGGGCTGCAACCAAGCCAACCAATACCAATGGAATTGCAATCACATGGAATGCAAAGAAGCGATTGAGGGTTGCATCGCCCACAACATAGTCGCCACGAAGCCATAAAGATAGATCTGGGCCAATGAATGGAATTGCAGAGAACAAGTTCACAATCACTTGAGCGCCCCAATAGGACATTTGACCCCATGGGAGCAAGTAACCGAAGAATGCTTCACCCATCAAACACAAGAAAATTGCGCAACCGAAGATCCAAATGAGCTCACGTGGTTTGCGATAAGAACCGTAGATCAAACCACGGAACATATGCATATAAACCACCACAAAGAACATAGAGGCGCCAGTGGAGTGCATATAGCGAATCACCCAACCCCATGGAACTTCACGCATGATGTATTCAACTGACTCAAAAGCCTTCGCAGCATCAGGCTTGTAGTTCATGGTCAAGAAAATACCGGTAAGTATCTGATTTACCAACACTACGATTGCTAATGCACCAAAAATATAGAAGAAATTTAGATTTTTTGGAGCGTAGTACTCGCTCATATGACGCTTAAATGCTTCTGTTACAGGTAGGCGTGAGTCAACCCAAGCCATTAGCTTTTGGGCTGCAGAAGCGTCTGCTGGAACTTCTTTTTCGTGGAATGCCATTTATCTCTCCTTAGGCCTTCTTATCTTCACCAACCAAAATCTTGGTGTCGCTCAAATACATGTGTGGCGGCACTTCAAGGTTATCTGGGGCTGGTTTGTTCTTAAATACACGGCCTGCCATATCGAATGTGGAACCATGGCATGGGCAAAGGAAGCCGCCTGGCCAAGTGTTTGGTAGGGATGGCTGAGGACCAGCCTCAAACTTAGCATTAGGAGAGCATCCCAAATGGGTGCAAATACCAACCACTACCAGATACTCAGGCTTGATAGAGCGCCACTGATTCTGAGCATAAGGAGGCGTGAATTGGGATGGGTCACGCAATGAATTCGGATCAGCCAATTCACTGTCAATCTTTGATAACTCAGCAACTTGTTCAGGGGTACGTCGAACTACCCAAACCGGCTTACCGCGCCACTCCACCATTCTCATTTCATCTGGCTGCATGCCAGAGATATCGATTTCAACAGCAGCTCCAGCGGCTTTTGCGCGCTCAGAAGGCTCAAAACTGTCTACAAAAGGGTAAAGGGCTGCGGCTGCACCTACGCCACCAACCGCCGATGTGGCGATCAACCAGTTACGGCGATCCTTGTCCATACAGGGCTTGTCACTCATTTACAAAATTCCTAGAAAGGGTATTTATGGGTGGAAATTGCTTAAAGGTAGGATTTTAAAGTAAAAAGTGGGGTAAGCAAGAAAGTTATGGGGTTAATCTCGGGTTAATCAGGATCTAAATTAAAAGGAGGGCATTTATGAGCGTTTTAAAGGAGTTTCGGGACTTTGCCGTAAAGGGCAATGTGATCGACTTGGCGGTGGGTGTCATTATTGGCGGTGCCTTTGGGAAAATCGTGGATTCCCTGGTAAATGACATCGTAATGCCTGTTATTTCCACCCTTTTAGGGGGTCATATCGACTTTACCAACCTATTTATCGTCTTAGGCCATGTTCCAGAGGGTATACCCAGAACCTTTGATGCCCTTAAAAAGGCCGGGGTGCCCATCTTTGCCTATGGCAATTTCATCACTATTTCCATCAATTTCATCCTTTTAGCGTTTGTCATCTTTCAGATGGTCAAAGTAGTCAACAAGGTTCGCCTCATGGATGCGCCTCCTCCACCACCAGCTCCAGAAGACGTAGTGTTGCTTCGCGAAATTCGTGACAGTCTAAAGAAATAATTTGTCCAATCGTTCACAACAAGAAATACGGGAGCAATCTCAACTCATTTTTCAAAATGGCTTGGCATTGCTCCAACAAGGAAAGCTAGAGGAAGCGGATAAACTTTTTTTGCAAGCGCATCAGCTGAATAAAAACAATGCCGATGTTCTCAATCTTTTAGGCATCCGCTCATATCAAAAGCAACATTATTCAAGCGCACTAGAATTTTTAAACCGAGCAAATCAACTTGCTCCCGGTTCCGCACAAACACTGAGTAATTTAGGTTTAATACATAACGCACTTCTTGAGTATGCAGAAGCGCTGCAATTTTTTAATTTAGCAATTCAATGTGACTCAAATATTCCAGAAACCCACAATAATCGCGGTAACGCATTAAAGGGTTTAGGCAAAAATGATGAGGCATATAAGGCTTATAAGAGCGCCCTAGCCTTGCGGCCAAACTACGCTGAAGCCTTGAGTAATCAAGGCGTTCTCTTACTTGAAATGGGTAAGACTGATCAAGCAATCGTTACATTAGAGAATGCAATTCAAGCCAATCCTCACTTTGCAATTGCCTACAACAATCTTGGCAATGCGTTCACTCAAATAGATCGCTACGATGATGCCTTTGCGTGCTTTGAAAGCGCACTACAAATTAATCCCGGCTATCTTGACGCATACCTGAACTTTGGTAACGGCCTAAAAAAATGTAAGCAATATGAAGCGGCTATTGACTGCTATCAACACGCACTGAAGATTAATCCTAATAACGCTAAAACTTTTTACCTACTGGGCGAGATTTACTACGATACCGGCGATAGTGATTTGGCAAAAACCTACTACGCAAAATCACTAGAGCTGCATCCAGCTGACATAGAAACTCACATTGCTTTAACTATCGCGCAGATACCCAAGGTCGCAAAAAGCGAAGAGGAGTTGCGTAATGCTAGGCGTGCATTTACTCAGCAACTAGAATTTGTAAGCACAATGCCTCAGCAAAAAATCGACTCTGCACTCCTCCAGAGGTTAATTACCCGCCACCCGTTTTATCTGGCTTATCAAGATGAAGACAACAAACCCCTACTTTTACAATTTGGGGAAATTTGCGCTAGCTTAGCTCGCTCTTTACAGGATCGATTGGATACAAAGCAAAGCGCTTCCATTCAAGCTAACCCCAAGATACGCATTGGCATTATTAGCAGCTTTATTTGCAGCCACCCTGTCTGGCATGCCATTACCAAGGGATGGGTAAACCACCTGGACCCAGATCAGTTTGAGCTGCATATTTTCAATACCAACGGTGTGGAAGATGAAGAAACTCAGCTAGCTAAATCGAGGGCTGTAAGCTACAGCAACTGTGGAACCGATGTTCTTGCCGCCGCCCAGATCGTTGTCAATCAAAATCTAGATGTCATTCTGTATCCGGAGATTGGCATGGATACCATCGGCAAGGTGCTAGCCTGCTTACGATTGGCGCCACTGCAGGCAGTCAGTTGGGGGCATCCAGAGACAACTGGTATCCCTACGATTGATGTCTACCTAACAGCTAAGCTGCTCGAGCCAGATGATGCCAATAATCTTTACAGCGAAGAATTAATCCAGCTTCCAAACCTGGGAACGTATGTTGAGAATCAAGACGTAGTAGCTCTTAGCCCCAATTTAGAGAATCTTGGTATTGATCCGTCTCTGCCAATCCTGTTATGCGCTGGATCGCCTTCAAAATACACGCCAAGCCATGACTTTGTGTTTGTTGAAATTGCAAAGAGTCTTGGTCAATGCCAATTCATCTTCTTTAACTTTGAAGCAAACCTCACTGCAATTCTGAAAGAACGTTTACAGCTTGCTTTTGCAAATGCTCAGCTCGATGCCAATCAATTTCTGCGCTTCATTCCTTTTCTGAAGAAGGAAGAGTTTCATGGGCTTATGCAGAAAGCAGACTTGTATTTAGACACCATCGGGTTTTCAGGATTTAATACGGCCCTGCAAGCAATTGCATGTAATCTACCGGTGGTCACTAAGGAGGGCGCCAGAATGCGCGGTCGACTTGCTAGTGCAATCCTCCATCGCATTGGTCTTGATGACTTAGCTTGTCAATCAGTAGGCGACTATATTCATTTAGTAGTAGAGTTAATTCAGAGTCCAAAACTACTGAACTCTTATAGAAATAAGATTGCGAAATCTAAAGCGCTGTTATTTAATGATCCAGAGCCCATCAAAGCATTAGAAGATTTTCTGATTCAACGGACCCGAAAATAAAATACCCTCTATGAATTCCTCTCTTCAAAAATATTGGCTCTTATTTGCACAAGCCGTCACTGTGATGTTGGCGGCATTGTTTATTGTTGCCACCTTGAAGCCAGATTGGCTTTCAGAGTCGAGGGTGGGATCTTTAGTGGACACCGTTTCACTAAAAGAAAGCAGCTATGACGGGCAACTCAGCCCCGGCTCGTATCACGAAGCTGTGAAGCGCTCAATGCCTGCGGTCGTAAATATCTTTAGTAGCAAAACCTCGGCTAAGCCTAAGACTCGCAAGGGTGCCGCTCCGAACTCTGGAGATCCCTTGTTTAAATTCTTTTTTGGAGATCAACCTCCGGAAGAGGAACCGAGCTCCAGCTTGGGATCTGGTGTTTTAGTAAGCCCAGAAGGCTATATCTTGACCAATCATCACGTTATTAGCGATGCAGATGACATTGATGTTGCGCTTTCTGATGGACGCAAGTTTAAAGCGCAAATCATTGGAAGCGATCCAGAAACTGATATTGCTGTTTTAAAGATTGAAGCCAAACAACTGCCAACCCCAATCACCCTGGGCAAATTTGAATCCGTGCATGTTGGTGATGTTGTTCTCGCAATCGGCAATCCATTTGGTGTTGGCCAAACAGTGACCTCTGGAATTGTTTCTGCCTTAGGGCGTGACCATGTAGGCATCAATACTTTTGAAAACTTTATCCAAACAGACGCGGCAATTAATCCCGGAAATTCAGGGGGCGCGCTAATTGATACACGCGGCAATCTCATCGGAATTAACACGGCCATCTACTCCAATAATGGCGGCTCTATGGGTATCGGATTTGCCATCCCCATTAACCTAGCCAAGCAAATTATGGAATCCATTTTGGCTAATGGGAGTGTCACCAGGGGTTGGATAGGGGTTGAGCCACAAAACCTCACTAAAGAGCTCTCAGAGTCTCTGGGATTACCTGGCAATACTCAGGGTGTCTTGCTATCTGGTGTTCTAGAGGGTGGTCCAGCGGCGCGTGGAGGAGTGAAGCCTGGAGATGTGCTGACTGCAGTCAATGGAATGCCCATCAATGATGTGCGTAGCCTGCTCAATCAAATTGCTCAAATTAGTCCTGGCAATGATGCCAATCTTACTATTCTGCGCAAAGGCAAAGAGATGGAATTAACAGCTCAAACCGGAACGCGGCCTAAGCCCAAGCAACAAGCTAATTAACTGATTAGTTAGCCAATATTTTTGATAGGAACTCTTTTGCCCTTGGTGAGCGAGCTTCTGGGCGGTCAAAGAATTCGGCTTTACTACAGTCTTCAACAATGCGCCCTTGATCCATAAAGATCACCCGATGACTTACTTTTCTGGCAAAGCCCATTTCATGTGTGACACAACACATGGTCATACCTTCATTAGCAAGTTTGACCATCACATCTAACACTTCACCCACCATTTCTGGATCTAAAGCAGAAGTAGGCTCGTCAAATAACATCACGATGGGATCCATACTTAAAGCCCTAGCAATGGCAACCCGCTGCTGTTGACCGCCTGATAACTGGCCCGGAAATTTATCTTTTTGTGCCAGCAATCCCACTCGTTCTAGATACTTCAGTCCATGTTTATTGGCCTCATCAGCGGAACGTCCCAAAACCTTCATTTGGGCTAGCGTTAAATTCTCAGTCACACTCAAATGCGGGAAAAGTTCGAAGTGCTGAAATACCATTCCCACCCTAGCGCGTAATTGCGGTAGATTTGTTTTAGGGTCATGCAATCGCACGCCATCAACACTGATTTCACCTTGCTGAAAAGGCTCTAAAGCATTAATTGTTTTTATCAAGGTGGACTTACCTGAACCAGATGGTCCGCAAATAACGACAACCTCACCTTTGCGTATAGATGTACTGCAATCCGTCAGCACCTGAAAGGAGTCGTACCACTTAGAGACATTGCGAAGTTCAATCATCTGGGTTTTATCTGTTCACAATTAATAGTTAACGAATGATGGCGACTTTGGCGTGAATCTTGCGCACCACTTTAGAAAGCGAAAAGCAAATAATGAAATACGTAAACGCAGCCAAGATATAAGTCTCAATAGGACGTCCATAATTTTTACCAGCAATTTCAAAACCCTTGAGCAAGTCATAAGCGCCAATGGCATATACCAATGAAGTATCTTGAAACAAAATAATAGTTTGCGTCATAAAGACTGGAATCATGTTTCTGAAAGCTTGCGGCAGAATAATCAAGCGCATGGTTTGCCCATAAGTCATTCCCAGGGCTTCTGCAGCGTAGGCCTGCCCCTTTGGTACTGACTGAATGCCTGCGCGCACAATCTCTGAAAAGAAAGCGGCTTCAAAAGCAATAAAGGTAATAGTCGCTGATAGATCGGCGCCAATTGGGCGACCTATCAACATCGGAATTAACAAGAAGAACCACAAGATCACCATCACCAGCGGAATGGAACGCATAGTGTTGACATAAAAGGTGGCTGGGTAAACCAGTGAAGACCTACCAGATAGGCGCATTAGGGCTAAGAATGTACCGAAAACAATTCCCCCAACTGTCGCAATCACGGTCAATTGCACGCTAAACAGTAAACCCTTCAGAATGTAATTAGTGAAGAGTTCCCAGTTATAAAAGCTAAGATCGAGACTGAGCATTTAGTGCACCACCGCATCATGAGAGGCAGCAATAAATCCAGGAATGCGCGTTCTTTTTTCAATAAATGCCATCACACGATTCACTGCAAATGCTGAGGCAGCATATAACAATGTCACTGCTAAATAAATTTCCACCCCATGTGAGGTTTCTTCTTGAGCTTGCATTGCAAATAGTGTTAACTCAGGTACGGAGACCGCAAAAGCGACTGAAGAATTCTTAATCAGATTCATGCTCTCTGAAGTGAGTGGCGGCATCACAATGCGCAATGCCATCGGCAAAATCACATAACGATAACTTTGTGAAGTGGTAAGCCCTAAAGCAGTGGCTGCCATTCTCTGCCCACTAGGAAGCGCCTGAATACCCGCCCTCACCTGCTCCGCAATCCGAGCAGAAGTAAAGAAGCCCAAGGCAATACTGACGAGCCAATAGGAAGGCAAAGCTTTTAAAGGCAATACAAACGCAGGGATGACGTGATACCAGAGAAATACCTGAACCAGAATAGGAATATTTCTGAAAAGCTCAACCCAAGCTGTGGAAAGACGAACAAGCCATCTACTCAATCTACTGCTGTCTGGAAGCGTGCGCAGAGTGCCCATGACAGCGCCTAGAACCAAAGCAATCGTCAGGCCCAAGCCGGCAACTGCCAAGGTCCAACCCCAAGCTTTTAATAACCAATCTAAATAACTAGGGTCAGCATTTTGACCCAAGCCAAAGACAGCAGAAAAGCAGTGCTCAACCACCTCACCATCTAAGGTGTTCTTACAAAAGACACCTAAATCTAATGCCATTATTTCTTCTGATAGTCTTCAGCAGGCTTGTCATTCGGATTAGCCCAAGCATTTTTGGTTGCAGGGGATAACTCAAGACCCACCACAATATTCTTTGGCGGAATTGGAGACAGGAACCACTTATTCCAGAGCTTAGGCATATTGCCATTCTTCACAATCTTGGCAATAGCTTCATTCACTGCGGCTTTAAATTCTGGATCATTTTTAGGAACCATGATTGCAATCGGTTCAGTACTTAATACCTCACCAACAATTTTGTAATCCTTTGGATTCTTGGAATTGGCAATATTGCCAGCCAAGATAGATCCATCCATCACGAATGCATCGGCACGGCCAGACTCCAGCAATAAGAAGCTATCAGCATGATCCTTACCAAATACCTCATCGAAATTAATGCCATTGGCTTTTTCATGTTTGCGCAATAGCTGGACAGAGGTTGTGCCGGTAGTGGTAGCTACTTTTTTGCCAGCTAACTGAGAGATGGAATTAATTCCGGAATTCGCCTTGACTGCAATGCGCACTTCTTCAACGTAGAGAGTATTGGCAAAACCAACATCCTTAGCGCGCGCCACATTGTTGGTGGTGGTTCCACATTCGATATCGATGGTGCCATTTTGCATCAGGGGAACGCGATTCTGTGAAGTGACTGGTTGGTAGTTAATACGTAATGTACCGAGCTTTAGCTTGTCTTTAATGTCACTCAAAATCATGCGGCAGATCTCGACGTGGTAACCATCAAAGCGGCTATCACCGGTTGTATAAGACATCGGAATAGAAGACTCGCGCACACCCATAGTGATGGCGCCAGAGGACTTGATTTTGTCTAGGGTTGGGGAGGCTGCATAAAGAGTCTGCGCAGCAGTAAAACCAACAAATAACAAGGAAAAACGTAGCAAATGAGTTTTCATGTAAAGGTCCTATAAAACCAAGAATGTCACACTATTCTACGATCAATCGACTCAACAAAGAAAAAACCCACTGTGTTTCCACAGTGGGTTAATTTGATACCTAACTAATTCTTAACTAGCTTACGCTAGCAAGCAATTAGAAAGTGTGACGCATACCAATTGCATAGTTATTGGCGCCAGCACTTACAGTACCAACAGTACCACCTACGTTTGCATTGCTAAACAACTGTTGACCATAGATTGCATACAAGTTTGTACGCTTGCTGAGGTAGTAGTTAGAACCTAACTGCCAACCATTGAAGTTAGCAGTTGGAGTTCCTGAACCATATCCAGTGTAGCGACCCAAACCAGCAGATCCCCAAGCCTCGATTGTTGGAGTAATGAAGCTACGAACACCAATTTGCTCAGCTGAACGTTTTACATAGTAGTTTGAGCTAGTTGTTGAAGTAGCTGTACGTGTTACGTACTGTGCATAGGCCTTCAAGATGCCAAAGTCATAAGTTGCACCTACAAAACCTTGATTATCTTGAATATTCAAGGCGTTAGCTGCTCCAGCTGAAACAGTTGTAGGAGCTGAAGGTTGTGCACCAGACCAAGGAACTGAAGCAGCACCAGTACCAACGTTAGTTGCTGTTGTTAATTCCTTCAAAGCCTGGTAAGCACCAGCGATATAGAACTTCTTGTATGTGTAATCAAGCCCTAAACCCCAACCACTAGCATTTGTATTGCCGCCGACTGGAGCAGCTGCAGTACCTGTTTCTGTGGTGTTTGTATTGTTTTGTGTAACCAAAACACTACCTGTGAATCCAGCAAAGTTATCACTTTGCAATGTTAATGAATTTGATACGCGGTTAGTAAAGCCAGCAGATACTGCACCGTTACCACTGTTAGCAGCGGTAGTTGAACCAGCATAAACTAAGTCGCCCAACATGTTGTTGTATTGACCAGCGCTAGTTGCTGCGCCTGCATTAAAGATTGGTGTGTATTGCAAACCTACTGCTACTTGACCAATGCCATTTTTCTTCAAACCAACAAAAGTTTGACGGTTTTGCAAGCCGCCTGTGCTGTTACCAGACAAAGATGAATCCTGTGGGTAGAGGTAGAACTCAGCTGTAAAGAATGCTGAAGCACCGTTACCCAAATCTTCAGTACCTTTTAAACCTAAACGTGAAGTTTGTTCAGCAGATTGACCCAACTGGCTAGTCTCTGTTTTTGTTACAGCTGGTTGAGCTGAAACACGTGAGTTCGAGCCGATATAACCAACGTCCAAGATACCGTAAACAGTAACGCTGGACTGAGCTTGAGCAGCGCCAGCAATAGCTGACAATGCTGCGAGTGCTAATAGCGATTTTTTCATTCTTTAAATCTCCAAAAATTAAAAGTAATGCCCAAATAAAACTGGGACCTACGAATTTTGCTTCTTTTGCCTCACCAGACTGGATGTCAGGGTATTTAGGAGCTCTTTTTGCTTGTCAAAAGGTAGTTTTTTGGCTTTCTTCGTTGTATCTCGACAACAAGACCTTTGTTTTCTGTCTTTTATGGGCTCTAGATGCCAAAATTGTCATATGGCAAGTCGCGAATTCCTAAAAATCCTCAGTTCAGCCCGTTTGGGTGATGTTTCCGCGCAACAAAAGCTGGCCTCCGCCTACCTTACTGGGGCCTTCAAAACCCCAATCCAACCTGCTAACGCTCTGATTTGGCTAGAAAAATCGTATTTTTCTATTATGAATCAATCACTTGAGAATAAAAGCTCAAGTGACGCTGAAATTTTTGATCTTTTAAGCCAGATTGCCAATATTCCGCTTGCTGAAACCTTTAACTCCCCTGCCTTTCGGTTTGGCTGGGACTCTTTTTGGCAGTTAGCTGAAGCCAGGGATGTTTCTGATTCGAATCTTGCCGCCAAATGGCAGCTTGTTAATCTATTAATTAATCCTGCAAATCAAGAAGTTCAATCCCAATTGCTTGATTGGGTAAAAAAGAATTCAGCGACGCTGGAAAAAATTTCTTCTGTAGATTTTGCTGGCATGCAAAAGATCGCCAAGCAATATTTGCATGAGCTTGCAGATGGCGAATCTCTTTTTGCAAACAATGCAAAAGAATTGCTGATTAAGCTTCAGCCAAAAAATGAAGCCCTGTCCTCTCTATGGCAAGTTTGGCTTGATGAACAAAATGAAGATGCCTTAAGCCAAGCCGCAGAACTTGGATTAACTATTGCAAAACTCACTCTGGGTTTGCGTCTTGCGCAATTAGATGGAAGCGCCCATTCAGAACAGAACAAATCAAATGCCTCTCTAAAGAAAGCGGCTCATTGGTTAGAGCTTGCTGCCAAAGATGGTGATCGAGATGCTTGGTATGCACTCGGTGAAATTTATCGTCGCCCACAATTCTCTGGTTACAACGCCACAGAGAGCGATCGCTGCATCGATCGTGCTGCTGATCTGGGTCATCCACAGGCACAACTTCGCAAAGGCGCAAATCTGTGGCGCAAGCGTGAAAAGAATGAAGAGAAGGTGCGTGGACTGCAAGCATCCTATTGGGTATGGCAGGCCCATCAACAAGGCGTGCCAGAAGCAAAAGAATTACTGAGTAAGATTTTGGAGAGCTGCCCCAACCCTAAAGATAATGAATGGCTCGAATTAGCTCAATGTGCTGAAGTGGCGATTAATCACCATGCTGAACATAAGGTGGATGAAGATTGGCTATTACTTTGCCATCGCATCATCATTGCCAACCAATTCAACTTCACTAAAGCAGAGCTATTGCTATGTGAAGTAGGCCAACTACAACATGAGCATTGCGTAGTGGTAGATATTCGCTGGGAATTGCCAAAGATCCTGCCTAGATTGATTCAGATTGAAACGATTCAACAGCGTCGCGCTCTTTTGGCGGCTGGCAAAGCCTTTGCTGGTTCGGAGATGGATCTGGAGGGCAATTTACGCCAAAGACGCTATCGCTTTGATCGCGTTACCAACTGGCTTACAACTACTTTTTCTAAGAATCAAGCTGACGCAGAAGTCGATTGATCAGTTGCGGCATCCTCATCGGAGGGTCTTGGCACGTAAAAGCGAGCAACTAATAAACCCAATTCATAGAGCAAGGTCATGGGTACGGCTAGCAATAATTGAGACAGTACATCAGGGGGAGTAACCACGGCTGAAATTACAAAAGCACCCACAATCACATAAGGGCGAATTTCCTTCAGCTTAGCTAGTGGCACCATACCCATCCGCACCAAGACAACCACCACCACAGGCACTTCAAAAGTAATACCAAATGCCAAGAAGGTTGTCATGGCAAAACTTAAATAGTTATCAATGTCGGTCGACATCTCCGCACCCAAAGGTGCGTTGTAACTTGCCATGAACTTAAATACCGTTGGAAATACTAAAAAGTAAGCAAATGCCATACCAGCAATGAACAAGGTGTAGCTACTCACGACCAAAGGCAAAATGAGTTTTCTTTCATGCAAATACAAACCAGGCGCAATGAAAGCCCAAAGTTGATACATCACCACTGGTAAAGCGATGATAAATGCGACTAGCATGGTGACCTTCATCGGCACAAAGAATGAACCTGTGACGTCCGTCACAATCATCTTGCCACCGGCAGGCAAAGCCTTTAGTAAAGGCTGTGCAAACAAATGGAAAATATCAGGCGCCCAATAGACTAGACATACGAAGACAACAATAATTGCAAGTGCTGCTTTAATTACGCGATCACGTAATTCAAATAAGTGGGAAAGAAAGGTTTCTTGTAATCCCGAGTCTTGAGTTGAATTGTTTTCAGTCATGCGTAAGTATTTTTATTCTTTTGCTTTTTACTATTATTTTTATTTGCCGGCACTGTGATGAAAGCGCTTCATCCTGGCAGCGCCAGACTGCACTCGAGTACGAATGCCTGCGGAACGCTTGAACCAAAGGGGCCTTGCAGCACGGCGCACACCCCAGCTATTGCGCCCTTGGCGCTTAGTTTTGCGAAGCACTTCTTTTTCATCTAAGGGCGGCTTATCAAAGCTCGTTTCAAAAATATCCGCTTGATCGCTTAAGTTAGCGCTAGCCTCTTGAACCGTAGAGCCAATACTGTTTTCAACCTCCTTGAGAGTGGCAGCAGTTTCTTCTCGAAACTTTTTAAATTCTTCCACCTCCATCTGACGGCTCACTTCAGACTTGACGTCAGCCATATACCGCTGAGCACGTCCAAACAGGTTACCAGCCATGCGAGCCACTTTAGGCAGACGCTCTGGTCCAACCACCACCAGAGCAACTACAGCAATCAGCGCAAGTTTTGAAACTCCGAGATCAATCATTTAACGCAGTTATTTAATTGCAGCATGAGTTTCAATTGCGCTTCAGTTATTAGTTAGTTATTTGTTTACGTCTTTAGCGTGAACATCAACAGTCGTGTCTGCTGTTGCAGAACTTTGTTGAATTTGCTCTTTAGGCTCTTCAGCAGATTTCATACCATCTTTAAAGCCTTTTACAGCGCCGCCCAAATCTTGGCCGATATTGCGCAATTTTTTGGTACCGAATACCAACATTACGATCACTAAAACAATTAACCAATGCCAAATGCTAAATGAACCCATTTTTAATCTCCTTGGATTATTTTTTCCAGGGGCGGGGACCGCCCATCACATGTAAGTGCAAGTGATAAACCTCCTGCCCACCATCCGCACCATTGTTCACCATCAACCTAAAGCCACCATCCTTACCAGGACGACAGCCTTGCTCTTTGGCAAGACGCGGTGCTAATTCCATCATTTTACCCAGCAAAGGGGTATCTATGCTTTCAGATGACTCCAACATGGGTATATGTTTTTTAGGAATGATCAGAAAATGGATGGGTGCTGCCGGGTTGATATCTTTAAAAGCATAGATTTCCTCGTCCTCATAGACCTTCTGAGAGGGAATTAAACCTTGAGAAATCTTACAAAATAGGCAATTAGGATCGTGTGACATACTTTTTCTTGTATTTATCCGTACTTACTCTTTACCAGCAGCTTTTCTAGCTGCCTTCTCTTCAATGCCCGAAGTTCCCAAACGGCGATCAAGCTCAGCGATGACATCCTCTGGGCGCAGGTTAAATTGAGATAAAGCAATCAAACAGTGAAACCACAAATCAGCCATTTCGCCCACCAATAGCTTTTGTTGCTCAGCGGCTAAATTCGCATTGCGGGCATCCTTTGCCGCCATCACAGCCTCAGTTGCCTCTTCACCAATCTTTTTCAAGATCCCGTCATCACCCTTTGAAAAGAGCAATGCGGTATAAGAGGTTTTCGGATCTGCTTGGCCTGCCTTAAACGCATCACGACGTTGATCAACTACATCGGCTAAATGGGTTAAACCAGATTCGATTTTTTTGTCTGAATTCAATATTTTGTCCATGAATAAGTTTTGCAGACTATACAGTCCAATCCTCTACCTTTAGCTTCTGAATCCTTTTAAAAGCTTGGTCATTCGTTACTAAAATTGCCCCGAGCTGAGAAGCATGTGCTGCAATTTGCATATCGAGAGAGCCCAATACATTGCCGCCACCCTCTAGCTCCGCCCTCAAAACACCATAATGCTTAGCCACATTAGTATCCCAAACCATAACATCGACTCGCTTCAAAAACTCTTGCACCGCTAAATGAAGATTCTTAGCATGGGGCTTTTTTGCCAACCCGTAGAGAATTTCACCTTCAGATATCACTGACAAGCATAGTCTTTCCATAGGAACACTGGCGATTTTTCTGCTTACTACTGGGTTTTTCTTAATGAGACTGCTGATGGTATTGGTATCGAGCATATATCTCATCACTCATTGACTCCAGCAAAAGGATCTCGATCTTGCGAACCTTGATTTCGATCTTCGGGGCTTAAGAAATCCAAAGGAACATCCGTGCTCGCAAGCGCCAAGAAAAAACTATCCCAGTTTTCAGGTCTTCTGGAAAGAATTAAATCCCCAGTATTAGCATCGCGCCGAATAAAAACCTCTTTTTCCTCGAAACGAAATGCCGCAGGTAAGCGTATGGCCTGGCTACGTCCATTCATAAAGATTTTTGCTGTTAGGCTCATCATCCTAGCTCCTTGGTATATATCAAAGTATATACCACTCTAAACTAGAGCAAACTGGAAATCAAGCCCCAAAATAATGTCTTGGGTCAGATTTTACTGATCTTGATCCAACTTGAGCTTACAGAATCCCATTGCCTAAAGAAGCAACTATGCTCACCCGTATGGCAAGCAATCCCATCTTTTTGCTCAACCATCAGCAAAATCGTATCCCCATCACAATCCAAGAGAATTTCTTTCACCTTTTGAGTGTGGCCAGATTCTTCACCTTTGTGCCACAGCTTTTGTCTAGAACGAGTCCAGTAGACAGCCTCACCCAAGCGAATAGTTTCCAAAAGGGCATCGCGATTCATCCAGGCCATCATTAATACATCGCCACTACCCACTTCTTGTGCAATAACGGGTACTAGGCCCTGATCATTCCAAGTCACCGCCTCTAATAAGGCCTGGTCTTGTGAGTTTTTATTCGTATCTGACATTTGTCCAATTTTGACAGAATTGTTTTGCGCCAAGCAAATAACGAGTTTCTAGGGCCTGCCAAAAAGACCCCACTATTTCATGGACACTTCTCTCATTTGTGTGTACTGTGTGTATAAATTAAAATTCGTATGTCAACAGAAGGGCTATGATGAAATATCCAATTGCTATTAAACCGGGTGGAGATAACTTAGCCTGGGGTGTGATTATTCCCGATATGCCAGGCTGCTTTTCTGCGGCTGACAGTGGAATTGATGAGGCTATTGAGAATGCCAAAGAAGCAATTGAACTTTGGATTGAAACTGCATTAGACGCGGGCGAAGATATCCCAAAGCCCAGCTCTATTACCGATCTTCAAAAGAAGAAAGAGTTCAAAGGATATATCTGGGCAATTGCTGAGATTGACCCGGTATTACTGTCAGACGATATCGAAAGAGTAAATATCTCTTTACCAAAAAGAGTGTTGGCAAGATTAGATGCTAAGGCCAAATCCGCTGGTGAAAACCGCTCAGCATTTATCGCGCATATGGCAATTAGCGCTTAAGAACCCCACCTAAATCCGAACCGGGATTCCTTGAGCTGCCATATATTCTTTTGCCTGACCGACTGTGTAATCGCCATAGTGAAAAATGCTAGCTGCCAATACGGCATCTGCATGGCCCTTAGTAATGCCATCCACTAAATGCTGCAAATTACCAACGCCGCCAGAGGCAATCACGGGAACAGAAACTGCATCACTTACTGCGGCAGTTAAGGCCAAGTCAAAGCCATCCTTGCTGCCATCGCGGTTCATGCTAGTTAAAAGAATCTCGCCTGCACCACGTTTAGCCACTTCAGTAGCCCATGTGACTACATCCATTCCGGTCGCAGTTCTACCACCATGGGTAAACACTTCCCAATTGCCCGCTTCAGTTTGCTTGGCATCAATCGCCACCACAATACATTGGGAGCCGTAATGAGCAGCAGCATCGGAAACTAAATCAGGGTTGGCTACCGCAGAAGAATTCATGCTCACTTTATCTGCGCCGGCATTGAGCAAGCGCCGAACATCCGCAACTGCACGAACACCACCACCAACAGTCAAGGGAATAAAAACCTGTGATGCCACATCTTCAATGATGTGTAAGATTAAATCGCGACCATCAGATGTTGCAGTAATGTCTAAGAATGTCAGCTCGTCGGCGCCTTGGGTGTCATACCGTTTAGCGATTTCCACGGGATCGCCTGCATCACGCAAGCCTACAAAGTTCACACCCTTAACTACGCGCCCTGCAGTGACATCCAAACAAGGAATAATTCGCTTAGTTAACACTAGATGATTTTCTTTGCGTACTTGAGGGTTAATTCATCGGCATATTTTTGAGCGGCTGCAAGATCAAGATCGCCAGCGTAGATTGAGCGTCCCGCAATCACGCCCATGACGCCCTCTTCCTCAGCTTTACAAAGCGCTTCAATATCTTGATTATTAGAGAGGCCACCACTGGCAATGACCGGAATACGAATAGCTTGCGCCAGCTTAATTGTGGCTTCGATGTTGACGCCCTTGAGCATGCCATCCCGACCAATGTCGGTATAGATAATGGCCTCTACACCCCAATCTTCAAATTTCTTAGCAAGGTCAATCACTTCATGGCCAGTAATCTTGCTCCAGCCGTCAGTAGCCACTTTGCCATCACGCGCATCAAGACCAACCATCACATGACCAGGAAATGCTGTGCAAGCATCTTGCACAAAGCCGGGATTCTTCACAGCTGCTGTTCCAATAATGACAGTGCTAATACCATCATCCAATAAGCGTTCAATCGTTTCAAGATCACGAATACCACCGCCGAGCTGCACGGGAATTTCATTGCCAACTGCTTTGAGAATCGATTTAATCGCAGACTCATTTTTGAGCTTGCCAGCAAATGCGCCATTGAGATCTACTAAATGTAAGCGTCGAGCACCCTTGCTAATCCAATGCGCCGCCATTGCGCCAGGGTCTTCTGAAAACACTGTAGCTTTATCCATATCACCCTGTTCGAGTCGAACACAGTGGCCGTCTTTAAGATCAATTGCGGGAATCAGCAGCATAGCGAATGGTTAGGAGTATTAAGGTTGCCAAGAAACAAAATTTTGATAAAGCTTTAAACCGTATTCTGCACTTTTTTCTGGATGAAATTGAGTTGCAAAAATATTATCTCGCGCCACCGCAGAAGTAAACCAATCGCCATATTCTGTAGAACCAGCTGTATCTTCATTACGCTGCGGCACAACATAGTAGCTATGCACAAAATAGAAGCTCGTTAAATCAGGTATGCCATTCCAAAGAGGGTGCTTGCGGTCTTGGCGCACTTGGTTCCAGCCCATATGAGGGACTTTATATGAGGAGCCATCTGGCTGCTTTTGACCAACCAGCTCAAAACGACGCACTTCCCCGGGAATCAAACCCAAGCAAGGCGTCCATTGCTCGGCGGCACGTACCTCTGCACTTCTATCAAAGAGCATTTGTTCTCCGACACAGACCCCTAACAGCGGCTTACTTTTAGAAGCCTCCAGTAAGGCATCCAATAATCCGGATTCCTCTAGATGCTTCATGCAATCTGGCATAGCACCTTGACCGGGCAAAACGACGCGATCTGCAGAGTGGATCTCTTCTGGCTGATGAGCAATCAATACATTGTCATCGGGTGCAACATGATGAAATGCTTGATATACAGAACGGAGATTACCCATTCCATAGTCGACGATCGCAATGGTTTGCGCCAAAATTTACCTGCTGTCTATTGTTATCTACTGTTGTCTTCTGAGCAACCGTGGGGAGTCTAGATTACAGACTTCCTTTAGTTGAAGGAATGGCGCCTGAAGCACGTGGATCAAGCTCTAAAGCCATACGCAAAGCGCGACCAAAAGCCTTGAACACAGTTTCAATCTGATGATGCGCATTAATACCGCGCAAATTATCGATGTGCAAAGTGACTCCAGCGTGGTTCACAAAACCACGGAAGAACTCAATACTGAGATCCACATCAAAGTCGCCTACACGTGCACGCGTAAATGGAACATTAAATTCCAAACCTGGGCGGCCAGAAAAATCAATCACTACACGAGAAAGGGTCTCATCAAGCGGCACATAGGAGTGACCGTAACGAGTAATACCCGCTTTATCACCCACTGCCTTGGCGAAGGCCTGCCCTAGCGTGATTCCCACATCCTCAACAGTGTGGTGGTCATCAATATGGGTGTCGCCATTTGCAACCACTTTGAGGTCAATCATGCCGTGACGGGCAATCTGATCGAGCATGTGATCTAGAAAAGGAACCCCGGAGGCTAGCTCAGCCTTACCGGTTCCATCTAAATTGATGGAAATCTGAATTTTGGTTTCCGAAGTGTTTCGGGTGACGTCGGCTTGCCGCATGCTTCATTGCGCCGCGAGGCGAAGTGTTGATTGAAGCCTCATAATATCATTCCTAGAAGAGATTTAAATACCGATATCACTGCACTTTTATCCCGATTTTTGACCTGAGAACCCTCATGAGCCGTTTTTGGAGCCCTGTTGTTCAAACCCTAACCCCTTATGTTCCAGGGGAGCAACCGCAAATGCAGCGGCTGGTAAAACTCAATACCAATGAGAGCCCCTATGGCCCATCGCCCAAAGCGCTTGCTGCTATTGAAGATCAAAATACTGCCGATTTACGCCTCTATCCCGATCCGGAAGGCGCAGCCCTAAAACAAGCTATCGCTAAATTACATGGCTTAGACGCAAATCAAGTTTTTGTAGGCAATGGCTCTGATGAAGTGTTGGCGCACGTCTTTGCTGGTTTACTCAAGCAAAATAAGCCAGTACACTTTCCAGATATAACCTATAGCTTCTATCCCGTCTACTGCAAGCTCTTTGGAATTAATGCCCAAATAGTTCCCCTGAACGAAAATTTTGAGATAAAAACTGCTGATTACCAAACTCCTAACGGCGGAATTATTTTCCCAAACCCCAATGCCCCAACGGGTAGATCAATTCCTCGCTCAGAAATTGAAGCGCTAGTCTTGCGCAACAAAGATTCAGTAGTTGTTATTGATGAAGCCTATGTAGATTACGGGACTGAATCTTGTATTCCGCTATTGCGTGGCGCCAACTGTCCAGAAAATTTGTTAGTAGTACACACGCTTTCAAAATCACGTGCTCTAGCTGGTCTGCGCGTCGGCTTTGCGGTTGGTCATCCAGCATTAATTGAGGGCTTAGAACGAGTCAAAAATAGTTTTAACTCCTACCCCTTGGGACGCCTTGCTCAAGCTGGTGCGGTTGCAGCCATTGAGGACCAAGCGCATCTGGAAGCAACTTCAGCCAAAGTGATTCAAACTCGTACAAAGTTAATTGAGCAACTCGATGCATTGGGATTTGCAACCCTGCCTTCGACTGCAAACTTTATTTTCAGTCGCCATCCGAAACATGCTGGTGCCAAGCTATATCAAGCATTACGGGATCGCGGCATCATCGTGCGTCACTTCAAATCACCACGCATCGAAGAGTTCTTGCGCATTACGATTGGCACAGACGAACAAAGCAATGAACTTGTCGCTGCTTTAAAAGAAATTCTGAGTTAGATTTTTTAAGAAGTAAGCGCAGGCTTATTGCGCGCTTACTTATTCAGGCGCATTTCAGCTGCACGTGCATGGGCTTGTAAGCCCTCACCGTGAGCTAGCGTACTAGCAACAGCACCTAAGGTCTGAGCTCCAGCTTCACTAACTTCAATCATGCTCGAACGCTTGATAAAGTCATACACACCCAATGGTGAAGAAAAGCGTGCCGTGCGTGCAGTCGGTAAAACGTGATTAGGTCCGGCGCAGTAATCGCCTAAGGATTCGCTGGTGTAGTTACCCATAAAGATGGCGCCCGCATGACGAATTTGGTCAGCCCACTGACGTGGATCAGCAGCGCAAATCTCTAAGTGCTCAGCAGCAATTGCATTAGCAATCTCACAGGCCTCAGACATATCTTTTACCTGAATTAACAAAGCGCGATTTGTGAGTGAAGCTTCAATCACTTTTGCTCTTGGCATTTCTGGGAGGAGCTTGTTGATGCTTGCTTGCACTTGCTCAATATATTGAGCATCTGGACAGAGCAGGATCGATTGAGCCTGCTCATCATGCTCAGCCTGAGAAAACAGATCCATTGCAACCCAATCCGGAGGAGTAGATCCATCACAAAGAACCAAGATTTCTGATGGGCCAGCGATCATATCGATGCCAACAGTACCAAAGACTCTGCGCTTGGCTGCAGCCACATAGGCATTGCCAGGTCCAACAATCTTATCAACCGACGGAATAGTTTTAGTTCCATAGGCTAAAGCGCCAACTGCCTGAGCACCACCGATCGTAAAGACACGATCTACACCAGCAAGATAAGCTGCCGCCAAAACTAAAGGATTGCGCGCACCATCAGGAGTAGGCACCACCATAATCACTTCGGCAACACCCGCCACCTTTGCGGGAATAGCGTTCATCAGCACGGATGATGGATAAGCTGCCTTACCGCCTGGCACATAAATACCAACACGATCTAATGGAGTTACTTTTTGACCGAGACGTGTTCCATCTTTCTCTTCGTACTCCCAAGAGTGGCAACCTGCTTCAATCTTTTGCTTCTCGTGATAAGCGCGCACTCTTTGCGCAGCAATATCGAGAGCAATTTTTTGCTCTGCCGATAAAGAGTTATAAGCCAGCTCCAAATCTTTGCGAGGAATCTCTAAATCAGAAACGCTGGCCACACTCAAGCGATCAAACTGTTTTGTAAAGCCTAGAACCGCTTCATCACCCTTGTCTTTAACAGTTGCCAAAATCTTCACTACTGCAGCATCTATCGCCTCATCATCAGCAGACGGCAAGGACAAGCTCGACAACAGAATTTCTCTGAAGCCTGCATCCTTGCTATTGAGGCGTTTTACGTTAATGTTTGAAGGCATGAGGGAAGACTTCTCTTCTAGCTGCTATTACTTCAGTAGCTCAAAAATAGGTTGTAGCTGAGCTCGCTTGCGCTTGTATGAAGCTTGATTGACGACTAGGCGCGCGCTAATATCGGCAATCGGCTCAACTTCAACTAAGCCATTCGCTTTGAGCGTATTGCCAGTAGAGACTAGATCCACAATCGCATCTGCCAAGCCCACCAAAGGTGCGAGCTCCATTGAGCCATACAGTTGAATCGTATCAATGTGCACACCTTTATTGGCAAAGTGTTCGCGCGCGCAATTGACGTACTTCGTGGCCACTTTTAAGCGGGAACCTTGCTTTACAGCAGCAGCGTAATCAAAACCTTCGCGGACCGCGACAGACATGCGGCACTTGGCAATATCTAAGTCGTAAGGAACGTACAAACCATCACTCCCTTTTTCCATCAATACATCCAAACCAGCAACTCCAAAATCAGCACCACCAAATTGCACATAAGTAGGCACATCTGAGGCACGAACAATAATGAGACGAACATCTGGATTAGATGTCTCAATAATGAGTTTGCGTGACTTCTCAGGATCCTCCAGCGGCACTATGCCAACCTTGGACAAGATCTCTGCAGTTTCTTCGAAGATGCGCCCTTTGGAGAGGGCTAAAGTCAATTTCATGGACTAATTATCCATCAGCCTTACTTCACGCGCTCAATATTGGCACCTAAGAGGGTTAACTTCTGCTCCATGCGGTCATAGCCACGATCTAAGTGGTAAATCCGGTCTACCTGGGTTTCGCCTTGGGCAGCTAATCCAGCAATCACCAAACTAGCTGAGGCCCGCAAATCCGTAGCCATCACAATCGCACCGGAGAGCTTTTCTACTCCCTGCGCAATAGCAGTATTACCTTCAATAGCAATGTCCGCACCCAAACGATTGAGCTCTTGAACATGCATAAAGCGATTTTCAAAAATCGTTTCTGTAATCGTTGAGTTGCCCGATGCAATTGCATTGACCGTCATCAGTTGCGCTTGCATATCTGTCGGGAAAGCGGGGTATTCAGAAGTACGGAAGTTGACTGCTTTAGGACGACCCTGCATGGAAGCCTTAATCCAGTCAGAGCCAATCTCCATTTCCAGGCCGACCTCTTTTAACTTAACAATCACAGCATCCAAAGTGTCTGGGCGGCAGTGCTTGACTGTAATTTCCCCACCAGTGGCAGCAACCGCACATAAGAATGTGCCCGCTTCAATACGATCCGGAATAACCGAATGCTCAGCACCATGAAGTTTTTCTGCTCCCTCAATCACTAGCCGATCACTACCAATGCCTGAAATCTTCGCACCCATCTTGACCAACAATTCAGCCAAGTCACCAACCTCAGGCTCGCGTGCAGCATTTTCTAAGATGGTTGTACCCGATGCCAAAGTGGCAGCCATTAACAAATTCTCAGTACCGGTTACGGTAATCATGTCAGTCAAGATGGAGGCGCCCTTTAGGCGATCTGACTGTGGCTTGGTTTCAGCCTGAATGTAGCCACTCTTAATCTTGATACTCGCGCCCATCGCCTTCAAGCCTTTGATGTGCTGATCTACTGGACGTGCGCCAATTGCGCAACCACCCGGCAATGAAACCTTTGCGCTATGCATTCTGGCCAAAAGTGGGCCAAGTACCAAGATGGAGGCGCGCATAGTTTTCACCATCTCATAAGTCGCTTCTGAACTTTTAATAACCGCTGCATTCAACACCATGTGACTACGATCACCAGCACTTGGGAAATCAACCATTACACCAATCTCTTGCAAAAGCTTGAGCATAGTACGCACATCTTGCAAATCAGGAACATTGCGCAATACAACTGGTTGATCAGTCAATAGACAAGCGCACAGAATGGGCAATGCAGCATTTTTAGCGCCAGCAATGACTACCTCTCCATTGAGAGGAGTGCCGCCAACCATTCGTAATTTATCCATGAAACGATTCCAGTAAAAACTGATTTATTAATTTGTAATGCGTAATGATGTAATTTTTATACTGCTGAATTTTGTGCAAATTCTTCAGGTGTAAATGCTTTGATTGATAAGGCATGGACTTCCGCCTTCATGCGATCACCCATTGCACCGTATACCAATTGGTGGCGTTGCACCAAACGCTTACCTTCAAACTGAGGGCTCACGATGGTTGCAAAAAAGTGCTGGCCATCACCTTCAACCTGAATATGGGTGCAGGCTAGCCCTTGCTTGATATAGCCTTCAATCTGTTCTGGGGTGGGTAGCATTTCTTTTCCTAATCAAACTCGAGTTTTCAACAATTAATAACGAAGCTTATAGCCCTTTTGTAATAGGCGTAAAGCAATGACCGACACCACCACAAAAAAACAGAACACAATTACTAAGCTGCTCCAAGGGGAGTTATCTGAAACCCCAAAAAAGCCGTAACGGAAACCATCAATCATGTAAAAGAACGGATTGAAATGTGACACTGCTTGCCACGCTGGCGGTAAGGAATGAATGGAGTAAAAGACACCTGACAGCATCGTTGCGGGCATGATGATGAAGTTCTGAAAAGCGGCTAACTGGTCATATTTATCAGCCCAGATACCCGCTATCAAGCCAAGACTTCCCAAAATTGCCGCACCCAAGAAAGCAAACGTCAAAATCCATAATGGGTATTCCAAAGTGGGTGTTGCGAACCAGATGGTAATTAATAGAACGCCCAGTCCCACAACAATTCCCCGAAATACTGCAGCCAAAATATAAGCAGAGTAAAACTCAAAATGGCTTAGGGGAGCCAACAAAACAAACACTAAGTTACCAGTGACCTTAGATTGAATCAAAGAAGATGAAGTATTTGCAAAAGCATTTTGCAAAACACTCATCATCACAAGACCAGGAATTAAAAAGGCTGTGTAACTTAAACGTCCGTAGACCTCTCTGCCCTCAAGAACATGGCCAAAGATCATCAGGTAGAGCACAGCTGTAAGTACCGGTGCTGCCACCGTCTGGAAAGCTACTTTATAAAAGCGCTTTACCTCTTTAAACAAAAGGGTAGGAAAACCACTGCCGTACTCTAGAGCAGGTCGATTGAGGCCATGTTTCATTGCGCACTCCCCGACATGATGTTCACGAAGACTTCTTCTAAGTCCGTTTTACCTTCACCATCTTTTTTGACAGATCCGTAACGACTTAATAAATTGGCAGTGGTATCTAGAGCCACAATCTTGCCTTGTTTCAGCATGGCAATACGCTGACACAAAGCTTCCGCCTCTTCCAGGTAATGAGTAGTCAGAACAATCGTATGACCATCTTGATTCAACCGACTAATAAATTGCCATAAGGATTGACGTAACTCAACATCCACGCCAGCAGTCGGTTCATCCAAAATAATGACAGGCGGCCTATGAACTAAAGCCTGTGCGACAAGCACTCGACGCTTCATTCCGCCAGACAAGGAGCGCATATTGCTATCCGCTTTGGAGGTGAGATCAAGATTAGCCATAATCTCATCAATCCACGCATCGTTATTTTTAATCCCGAAATACCCGGATTGAAAACGTAAGGTCTCACGCACAGTAAAGAAGGGATCAAAGACCAGCTCTTGAGGAACCACACCCAGCATCCGGCGTGCCTCACGAAACCCCTTCTGAACATCAGCACCCATAATGGCTGCATGACCTTGGCTCGGCCTCACCAGGCCAGCCAATATAGAAATCAAGGTAGTTTTGCCGGCACCATTGGGCCCCAATAAACCGAAAAATTCCCCTGGCTCAATGCTCAATGAAACATTATCTAAAGCCTGAAGTGCTCCGTATTGCTTGGATATATTTTGGATAGAAATTGCAGGATGCATCGTCATTACAAGCCCAGCAATGTAGAAACACCATAAACACCTGCCAAAACCTTGAGCTTTGCTGGTGCATGCTCTACTGAAATGGATTGTCCATCAGCCATAAGCTTTTTTTGCCATGCCAATAAAACGGTGAGTACGGTGGAATCAAAATCTTTCAATTCGGAGCAATCAATCGAGCGTAAGTTTGGACTATTTAATAGGCCTTCTTTTTGCAACTGCAATGCATTTTCTTGCGTCACTTTTTTTGGCAAAAGAAAGGGCATGATGTCTATGCTTATCAATTAATTGGCTGGTTTAGCTGTGGCTAATTGCTTATTGCGATCTTGCAAAAACTTCACCAAGCCTTCAATGCCGTTTTGACTGATTTGGTTAGAAAACTGATTGCGGTAAGCCTCAACCAACCAAACGCCCATAATATTCATGTCATAGACCTTCCAACCACCGGCAGTTTTCTCAAGGCGGTAATCTAAAGGCACTGGATCACCACGACCAAGCACTACAGTTTTAACAACCACCTCTTTATCGTCAGGCGCGGCACGCAAAGCCTTGAATTGCACAGTTTGGTCACGTAGCTGGCTCAAAGCGCCTGAGTAAGTGCGAATCAGCAGATTCTTAAACTCGGAAGTCAGTTGAGCCTGTTGCTCAGGCGTTGCCTTTTTCCAGTTAGGACCCATCGCCATTTCTGTAGTGCGACGCATGTCGGTATACGGAACAATTTTCTTCTCAACTAAATCTACGATCTTGGGGATATTGCCCTTTTGAATGTCGGGATCAGACTTGACCGTTGTCATTACGTCAGTAACGACCATCTTAATTAAGACATCCGGGGGAGTTGTTTGATCAGGAGCTTGTGCAAAAAGCGCACCAGAAACTAAAAGCAAGCTTGTCACTAAATATTGAGTAAGTATTTTTTGAATTTTCATAGGTTCTATTTCGTTATCTATACATCAATGCGATTTGATTGTGCTACTCAGACTTACTGATATCCGTTCTCGTAAGGAGGCATCCTAGGCTCCTCGTCGTCTTTGCCCTCGTTAATCTGATAGGCACGTCTTTGTATATAAGCATCTCGTAAGAAGCTGTACTTATCAATTGCAGCGCCATCCAACAAATCACCGGCCTCGTAATAGGTATTACGTGCGTTCACTACACGTAAGCCAGTAATGCTATTTCGCAGGCCCACATCCTTCACATACTTAAATAGATAGTCTGACTCTAAGTCGGCTACCGTGCCAAAAGTATCGCGCACATTACTTGGGCCAAAGAACGGAAGAACTACATAAGGGCCTGAGGGCACGCCCCAAACACCTAAGGTTTGACCCCAATCTTCTTTGTGCTTCTCAAGACCTCCAGGAGTAGCCAAATCCAAGAGTCCGCCTAATCCCATAGTTGTATTTACCACTACTCGCATGAAGTCATTAAAGGCATAGTCTGGCTTACCCTGTAACAAGTTAAATAGGGCGGTGTAGATGTCGTTGTAATTACTAAAGAAGTTATAAACTCCATCACGCACGAATTCGGGTAGCACAAAGCGATAGCCTGCAACTACCGGCTTGAGTAGATAAGCATCCAAGCCTTCATTAAATTCAAAAACTGAGCGATTGAATGGCTCCCAAGGATCCTGGGGAGAGCGCTCTACGCCAGCAGGAATGGATGCGCAGCCAATTAAAGAGGCCATCAAACCAAGCAAGATTGCCATCTTGGCTTTGCGCATAAAGAGCAACATCATTTTGCTGCGCCCTTTTCTTGGCCGCTATCTGCTGCTTTGTTGTAAAGGAACTGGCTAATCAAATTTTCTAAAACAATAGCTGATTGTGTCTGCGCAATCTTTTCGCCATTGGTCAACATATCATCTGACCCGCCCGCCTCAAGACCAATGTATTGCTCGCCCAATAAACCGGATGTCAAAATCTTGGCGGAAGAGTCCTTCGGAAACTTATAGGAGTCTTCAATAGTCATCACCACCGTTGCTTGATAAGTTTTGTCATCGAAGGAAATATTGGCAATTCTGCCAACCACCACACCGGCACTTTTCACTGGTGCACGAGGCTTGAGGCCGCCGATATTGTCAAAGCGTGCAGAAATTTTGTATGTTGGCGCAAATGACACTGCATTCATATTGCCAACCTTCAGTGCAAGAAATAGAGCAGCCAGCAAACCAATGCCAACAAAAATTCCCACCCAGACATCAATTGCACTTTTTCTCATAAGAGCCCCAGTTTATTCTTTCTAATTTGAGAACATCATCGCGGTTAGCAAGAAATCTAATGCTAAAACCGATAAAGAAGAGATAACCACCGTACGAGTAGTGGCTTGCGAAACACCTTCAGGTGTGGGCTTAGATTCATAGCCCTGATATAGGGCAATAAAGGTGACAGCTACACCAAACACCATGCTTTTAATTAAGCCATTGCCAATATCCGAAAACAGATCAACTCCGCCTTGCATCTGCGACCAGAAGGCGCCTGAGTCGACCCCAATCAAAGGCACGCCAACTAGGTAGCCCCCCAGAACGCCGACCGTCGTAAAAATCGTTGCCAAGATTGGCATAGAAATAATGCCGGCCCAAAGCCGTGGCGCAATCACGCGGCCCAAGGGATCGACTGCCATCATTTCCATGGCAGTTAATTGTTCACCAGCCTTCATGAGGCCAATCTCCGCAGTTAAGGAAGTGCCAGCCCTACCGGCAAACAATAAAGCGGTAATGACAGGACCCAACTCACGAGTTAAAGAGAGGGCAACCAATAGCCCAAGCGCTTGCTCCGAACCATAACGATTTAAGGTGTAGTAACCCTGCAAACCTAAAACGAATCCAACAAATAACCCTGAGACTGCAATGATCACAAAAGAATGATTACCAACAAATAAAATTTGATCAATCACTAAACGAGGTCTTTTGAGTAATAATCCAGAGCGTGCGATCACTGCCGCAAACATACGAGCAGCCAAACCCAGACTACTTAAGTTGCGACGTACAAAGAAGCCAAGATCACCAAACAGGTTCAGAAAAGTGGTCATGAGGCACTCACTCCAAAATCCTCTTCCAAGCTTATGCCTGGATAGTGGAAAGGCACAGGGCCATCAGGAGCTGCGTCCAAAAATTGTCTGACAAAAGGATCGGTTGAGCGACTCAACTCATCGGGGGTGCCTTCTGCGCCAATGCGACCATTCGCAATGAAATATACGTAATCAGCAATGGCAAAAGTCTCTTCAACATCGTGCGTCACCAATAAACTCGTGGCTCCCAAGGCATTATTCAGATCACGAATTAAGCGCGCTGTAATGCCAAGAGAGATAGGATCCAGACCAGCAAATGGCTCGTCATACATGATAAGGGGTGGATCTAAAGCAATTGCTCTAGCGAGGGCAACACGCCTTGCCATACCACCAGAAATTTGTGAAGGCATTAAGTCTCTTGCGCCGCGCAAACCAACTGCGTTCAATTTCATGAGCACTAAGGAGTGCAATAGCTCTTCACTGAGATCCGTATGTTCGCGAAGAGGAAAGGCTACGTTTTCAAAAACACTCAGGTCGGTGAACAATGCTCCGAACTGAAAAAGCATTCCCATGCGACGACGGGCAGCCATCAACTCAGCACCATTCATCTTGCCAATGTCTTGACCTTCAAATAGAACTTGACCTGATTGAGCATTAAATTGCCCGCCGATCAAACGAAGGATGGTGGTCTTGCCACAGCCGGAGCCACCCATTACAGCGACTACCTGGCCGCGTCTAAACTCCATATTGAGTCCAGACAAAATCTGACGTTCACCTGGAGCATAGGAAAAGTTGACGTCTTTAATAGAGACGACAACTTCACCTGCAGCTTGCTTGCTTACATCCAAAGAATTTGGCTGGTCACTGTTCATATCCCCGATATTATCGGGGCAAAACAGATGACCCCATTAAATACTGGTCTACTGCTTGGGCGCATTGACGACCCTCACGAATTGCCCAAACCACCAAAGACTGTCCACGACGCATATCGCCAGCAGCAAATACCTTAGGAACGTTCGTTTGGTAGGCATTTTGACCATCTACAGTTGCTTTTGCATTGCCGCGGGCATCTTTCTCAACGCCAAACGCATTCAATACCTGCTGAACTGGAGATACAAAACCCATAGCCAAGAGTACTAAATCTGCCTTAATTTCGAATTCTGAGTTTGCTACTTCTGCCATCTTGCCGTCTTTCCACTCCAGACGAACACCAATCAGCTTCTCAACTTTGCCGTTTTTGCCCTCAAAACGCTTGGTTCCAACAGACCAGTCACGATCACAACCCTCTTCATGCGAAGAGGATGTGCGTAATTTTGTTGGCCAATATGGCCAAACTAAAGGGGTGTTCTCAACTTCTGGAGGTTGTGGGAGCAATTCAAACTGAGTAATCTTGGTTGCGCCGTGACGATTCGATGTTCCAACGCAATCTGAACCTGTGTCACCACCGCCAATAACAACTACATGCTTATCAGTTGCACGAATTTCATTTTTGAAATCGCCAGCATTTTCTTTGTTTTGCGGAATCAAGAATTCCAACGCATAGTGCACGCCAGCCAACTCACGACCTGGAACCGGTAAATCACGTGGCTGCTCTGCACCACCGGTGATTACTACCGCATCAAAGTCTTTCATCAACTGCTCAGGAGAAACTGTCTTATTGGAGTAATTTTTTACTTCGGCACCAATCGCCTCTTTACCAACGAAAACACCGGTCTCAAATTTAACGCCTTCAGCTTGCATCTGCTCAACACGACGATCAATCAACCACTTTTCCATCTTGAAATCAGGAATACCGTAACGCAGTAAGCCCCCAACACGATCATTCTTTTCAAATACAGTTACGTCGTGACCAACGCGCGCCAATTGCTGTGCAGCCGCCATACCCGCTGGGCCACCACCAACAACTGCGATTTTTTTACCAGTCTTCGTTTTAGAAGGTTGCGGCTTAACCCAACCACCTTCCCAACCTTTATCAATAATGGCGTGCTCAATAGACTTGATACCGACTGCAGTGCTATTGATCCCTAAAGTACAAGCAGCTTCACAAGGAGCCGGGCAAATACGACCAGTAAATTCTGGGAAGTTATTGGTTGACTGCAAAACATCTAATGCATTCTTCCAATCATTCTGAAATACCAAGTCATTGAAGTCAGGAATGATGTTATTAACTGGGCAGCCGTTATTACAAAACGGGATACCGCAATCCATACAACGTGCGCCTTGAATCTTCGCCTCTTCATCAGTTAATGCCGCCACAAACTCTTTGTAATGATGGAGGCGTTTAACCGGCGCTTCGTACGTCTCGCCGACGCGCTCAAACTCCATAAATCCAGTGACCTTACCCATATCGAATCCTTAGTATCTTTTCTTAATGTCTTTATTAATTAAGTGGCTTATGCCGCAACAGTTTTGTTCTGAGCCTTTTCCCACAATTCACCTAGAGCACGCTTGTACTCAGTTGGAAGAACCTTCACAAAGCGACTGCGGGTATTTTCCCAATCAGCCAAGATTGCCTTAGCTCGCTCAGAGCCAGTGTGACGGAAATGAAGTTCAATCAAGCCCTTCAAAATTTGCTCGTCCGTCAAACGCTCACCGCCATCTTTGACATCGATAGGGGCATGCCATTCAGACTTCGGCATCTTGGCAATTTGCTCAGCAGAAGGCAGCACTTTTTCTAGCGTTGCCATGCTGGTATTGCAACGCTTATCGAACAATCCATCCTCGTCGTAAACGTAAGCAATGCCACCACTCATACCTGCAGCAAAGTTACGGCCTGTCGCGCCCAATACAACCACCGTTCCACCAGTCATGTACTCACAACCGTGGTCACCAGTGCCTTCAACAACTGTTGTAGCACCAGAGTTACGGACTGCGAAACGCTCACCAGCTACACCATTAAAGAAGGCTTCACCTGCAATTGCGCCGTAAAGAACGGTATTGCCAACGATGATGTTCTTAGCGGTATCTCCACGGAACTCATGAGGAGCACGAACAATCACACGCCCCCCTGATAAACCTTTACCAACGTAGTCATTGCCATCACCCACTAAATCCAATGTGATGCCACGCGCTAAAAAGGCTGCAAAGCTTTGACCAGCCGTGCCATTCAATTGAATATGAATCGTGTCATCCGGTAAACCTGCATGACCATAACGCTGGGCAACCTCTCCCGAAAGCATTGCGCCAACGGTACGGTTCACGTTCTTCACCGGAACAATGAAGGAAACCTTCTCGCCACGCTCTAATGCAGGCTCACTCTTCTCGATCAAGATATTGTCAAGCGCACTAGCTAGGCCATGATCTTGAGTTAACACTTGGTAACGTGGGACTTCGCTTGCTACTTGTGGTTCAGCAAATATCTTGCTGAAATCCAAGCCATGCACTTTCCAGTTTTCAATACCTTTACGGGTATCCAACAAATCAACGCGACCAATTAAGTCATCAAACTTACGAATGCCAAGTTGCGCCATGATCTCGCGAGCTTCTTCAGCGATAAAGAAGAAGAAATTCACCACATGCTCAGGTTTGCCTGAGAATTTCTTACGCAGTTCTGGATCTTGAGTTGCAACACCAACTGGGCAGGTATTCAAATGACACTTACGCATCATGATGCAACCCTCAACCACCAATGGCGCTGTTGCAAAACCAAACTCGTCTGCGCCTAACAAAGCGCCGATCACTACGTCACGACCTGTTTTCATTTGGCCGTCAGCCTGAACACGAATACGGCTGCGCAAGCCATTGAGAACCAATGTTTGCTGTGTTTCAGCCAAGCCGAGTTCCCATGGGGAGCCGGCGTGCTTAATTGAAGACAGTGGAGATGCGCCAGTACCGCCATCATGACCAGCAATCACAACGTGGTCAGCCTTAGCTTTTGCCACACCAGCAGCAATAGTTCCAACGCCCACTTCAGATACCAACTTCACAGAAACGTCAGCCTTTGGATTAACGTTCTTCAAGTCATGAATCAATTGAGCAATATCCTCAATCGAATAAATGTCATGGTGCGGAGGAGGAGAAATCAAACCAACACCCGGCACAGAGAAACGTAACTTACCGATGTAATCGGATACTTTTCCACCAGGCAACTGACCACCTTCACCAGGCTTAGCGCCTTGGGCCATTTTTATCTGAATCTGATCTGCAGAGCGTAAATACTCAGTAGTCACACCAAAACGACCAGAAGCAACCTGCTTAATTTTGGAGCGCAATGAGTCGCCATCCAACAATGGAATATTGGCTTCAACCACATCGCTACCCAAGATGCTAGCTAAAGTCTCGCCCTTCTTAATTGGAATGCCCTTGAGCTCGTTCACATAACGATTTGGATCTTCGCCACCCTCACCAGTATTAGACTTACCGCCAATACGGTTCATGGCGATTGCTAAAGTGGCATGGGCCTCTGTAGAAATCGAGCCCAAAGACATCGCGCCAGTTGCAAAACGTTTAACGATTTCTTTTGCAGATTCCACTTCATCCAATGGAATCGCTTTTGCTGGATCGAGCTTGAATTCAAACAAACCACGCAAAGTCATTTGACGCTTGGTTTGATCATTGATGATGTTGGCGTACTCTTTATAAGTCTGATAGCCCTTCTCAGCACCAATGCGTGTGGAGTGTTGCAACTTAGCAATCGTGTCTGGGGTCCACATATGATTCTCGCCACGAATACGGAAAGCATATTCGCCACCAGCATCAAGCATATTGGTTAAAACTGGATCGTTACCAAATGCAGCTGTATGCATACGTAAAGCTTCTTCAGCCACCTCAAATACCCCGATACCACCCACATTTGATGGGGTGCCTTTGAAGTACTGATCAATGATGTCGTGATTTAAACCAATCGCTTCAAAAATCTGTGAACCGGTGTAGGACATGTAAGTGGAGATGCCCATTTTGGACATGACCTTTTGCAGACCCTTGCCTACAGCTTTTACAAAGTTCTTCACTGCTTTTTCAGCAGATAAATCTCCAGACAATCCTTTAGCCATTTCAGCCAACGTTTCCATAGCGAGGTATGGATGAATGGCTTCTGCACCATAACCAGCCAAGAGTGCAAAGTGATGAGTCTCACGTGCACTGCCAGTTTCAACTACTAAGCCAACGCTGGTACGCAAACCTTTTTGCACCAAATGCTGATGGATAGCAGAAGTTGCCAACAAAGCCGGAATGGCGACATGCTTCTCGTCAACCTGACGATCGCTCACGATCAAAATGTTGTAGCCAGAACGTACGGCATCTGCAGCTTCAGCACACAAAGAAGCTAAGCGAGCTTCAATGCCAGCTTTGCCCCATGACGCTGGATAGCAAATATCCAATTCGTAAGAGCGGAACTTGCCGTTAGTGTAGTGACCAATGTGGCGAATCTTGGTGATGTCATCAAAATCCAAAATTGGCTGACTAACTTCTAAACGCATTGGCGGGTTAATGTTATTGGTATCTAATAGATTAGGCTTGGGCCCAATAAAAGAAACTAAAGACATCACCATATTCTCGCGAATAGAGTCGATTGGAGGATTAGTCACCTGTGCAAATAATTGCTTAAAGTAGTTATAGAGAGGCTTGTCCTTATTGGAAAGAACAGCCAATGGGCTGTCATTACCCATTGAACCAATAGCTTCTTCACCATTCATGGCCATTGGAGCCATCAAGAATTTAATGTCTTCTTGCGTATAACCAAATGCCTGTTGACGGTCTAATAATTTAGCTGCTGGACGAATAGTCGTTTTCTCGTCAATTAAGTCTGCCTTGCTGGCATCGACTTCATCTAACTTCACACGAACCGCATCGATCCAGCTCTTATATGGCTTGGCTTTAGAAACGGCATTCTTCAGTTCAACGTCATCAATGATGCGACCTTGCTCCATGTCGATCATAAACATCTTGCCTGGCTGCAAACGCCATTTTTGAACGATCTTGCTTTCAGGAATCGGCAACACACCTGCTTCAGAGCCCATGATGACCAAGTCATCGTCGGTTACGTAATAACGTGCTGGACGCAAACCATTGCGGTCCAAGGTTGCGCCAATTTGACGACCATCAGTAAATGCCATCGCCGCAGGTCCATCCCATGGCTCCATCATTGCCGCGTGATATTCGTAGAAGGCACGACGATTGTCATCCATCAATGCATGCTGTTCCCATGCCTCAGGAATCATCATCATCATGGCTTGAGCTAATGGGTAGCCAGACATCACCAGCAACTCCAAGCAGTTATCAAAGCACGCAGTGTCTGACTGACCTGGGTAAATCAATGGCCAGAGTTTTTGCAAATCATCGCCAAGCACTGGGGAGCTAATCGCGCCCTCACGTGCATTGACCCAATTGACGTTACCTTTAACAGTGTTGATCTCACCATTGTGCGCAATCATGCGATACGGATGCGCTAATTCCCATGCAGGGAAAGTATTAGTAGAGAAACGTTGATGCACTAAAGCAAGCGCGGATACAGTGCGCTTGTCTTGCAAGTCTTGGTAATAAGCACCGACTTGATTCGCCAACAGCAAACCCTTGTAAACAATGGTTCTAGCGGACATTGATGCAACGAAATATTCTTTACCGTGCTTCAAATGCAAATCTTGAATTGCATGACTTGCTGTTTTACGAATCACATACAACTTACGCTCGAGCGCATCGGTTGTCATGATGTCGCGCCCACGGCCAATAAAAATTTGACGGATAAATGGCTCGGTCATTTGCACTGTTGGTGACATCGGTAATTTCACATCTACCGGAACATCTCTCCAACCTAAGACTACCTGACCTTCTAGACGAACAGTGCGCTCTAATTCTTGTTCGCAAGCTAAACGTGAAGCATGCTCTTTCGGCAAGAAAATCATGCCAACGCCATACTCACCTAAGGGTGGCAAGGTCACGCCTTGCTTTGCCATTTCTTCGCGATACAAAGTATCTGGAATCTGAATCAAGATACCGGCACCATCACCCATTAGAGGATCGGCACCTACCGCTCCCCGGTGATCTAGATTCTCAAGAATCTGTAAACCCTGAGAAACGATCTCATGAGATTTCTTACCTTTGATATGTGCAACGAATCCTACGCCGCAAGCGTCATGCTCATTACTAGGGTCATATAAACCTTGAGCGATAGGGCGAAGATCTGTATTTAATTTTGTAGTCATAGTATTTCCGAGGGGCGACAAAGGCCTAATTACTTTTGGAGGATCCAATATAGGTGAATACCCACACCGATGCAATAGAAATAAAATGAGTCTGTCCCATTTATTTAGATGTCGCACCAATATGAATTCTATATATGGGGACAGAGTCGGAATACTCAATACCCTATTTGACGTACAGGGAAACTATTCATTACCTAAGTAACTGAATTTAAAGAATTAATTTTTCTAGGGCGCCCACGGTGGCGAATTAATGCAAGCTCCGGAGCGTCTTTAAAGAGCTTTTTGGCATAAATATCACTGACCCAAGCCTTGGATCGCAATAGAGATTCTGTGATTTGGCGGTCTTCCCAGTGAGGTGCGCCCTCTTTTACAAAGTTCGACCAGCTCATCTGTCTCTCAAAGGGGGTATTACCCAACCTCCAAAAATGCTGATGATCTACCAACCAAGGCTCCGCATTGCCCCCAATGTGGGTTGCAAAACTCGTCCATGTAGAGCTTTGGGGGGTGGATTCATATCCAGATCTCACCGGATTGAGCTCTATATAACGCTGGCAGCGTAAAAAATAATCCGGGTCAATCAAAGACGAGCGATAGCGCCCCTCCCAAATAGTTCCAGAGCGGCGGTGCTGTTGATTGAAGTACTGGGCATAACGACGGCCAAGAGACTGCATTGTTTTAGCAAGCGAATCTTCGCTTTGGGGAGTCATGAGCAAATGCACATGGTTAGGCATTAAAGCAAATGCATGCACAGCACAACCAAACTGCCTAGCAGCTTCACGCAGCCACTCTAAATAAGTGCGACGATCTTCATCAGCAAAGAAAATGGTTTCACGATTATTGCCGCGGACCATCACATGCATTGCTTGGCCTGGTATTACTGTGCGAGCTTGCCGTGCCATGTTGAAAACGAACTATTGCAGTTCGCGCACACCGCCGTTAGTAGAGAAGTCCGGGATAAACCAGTCACCATCAACTTGCGTTACGCCGCTTGGCACTTCGCGGGAGATCTGAGGGCTATCTTTTAACGCAGTCGCCATATAAGAAATCCACATTGGCAAAGCAAGTCCGCCACCAGTCTCTCGATCCCCCAAACTCGCAGGCTTATCAAAGCCAATCCATGCAATCGCAACTACCTTAGGGTTATAGCCAGCAAACCAGGCATCGTGCGAATCATTCGTTGTGCCTGTTTTACCTGCAATGTCGCTTCGCCCCAACTTACCACGCGCAGAGGCTGCAGTACCCGTCTTGGTGACTTCTTGCAGCATGCTATCCATCACAAATGCAGTGCGCGCATCCAATACACGAGGCGCATCTTCACCCGCATGCGTAGGCTTTGCTTCGAACATGACGGTGCCTTTAGAGTCCACCATCTTGTCAATCAAGAATGGATCTACACGATAACCGCCATTGGCAAACACACTATAAGCAGAGGCCATCTGCAACGGCGTTACAGAACCCGCGCCCAAAGCCATTGTTAAGTAAGGGGGGTGCTTTTCTGGCTCAAAGCCAAAACGCTGAATATATTCTTGCGCATAAGAAGGGCCGATGGCGCGAATAATGCGAACCGAGACTAAGTTCTTTGATTTTGCCAAGGCATTGCGCAAGCGCATCATGCCGTCGTATTTACCATCGTAGTTTTTTGGCTCCCAAGCCTGACTACCAGTCTCCATACCGCCAATGGATAAAGGTGCATCGTTCACCATTGTGCTTGGGGTAAAGCCTTTTTCAATGGCGGCAGCATAGATAAAAGGCTTAAATGAGGAACCGGGCTGACGCAATGCTTGCGTCACGTGATTGAACTGATTACGACGGAAATCAAAGCCGCCTACTAAGGACAAAATTGCACCGGTCTCTGCATTCATGGAGACAAAAGCAGCTTCAACTTGCGGGAGTTGAGCCAACTTCCAGACTCCCCCATCCGATAACAAACGAACTATAGCACCTGGGCGTAAGCGTTTTTTGGGCTGAGTACTATCAGTAATAGAGGCAGCCGCCAACTTCATGCCTTCACCTTTAATAGTGATGGTGTCACCAGTCGAAATCATGACTTGCATTTCTTTTGGCTTCACATCGAGCACGACACCAGACTGCAAATCATCTAACTGCGGGTAAGCAAGTAATGCCTCGTCAATCGCGCGCTGGCGTTTCACAGAGTCTTCAGGAAGATCGATAAAACCCTCTGGGCCACGATAAGCATGCCGTAAATCGTATTCAAAAATTCCACGTCGCACTGCTTTGTAAGCGGCATCTTGATCGGCCTTCAAGATGGTCGTATAGACTTCGATCCCTTGTGAATAGATTGCCTCGCCATACTGCGTGAAAAGTAATTGACGAACCATTTCAGCGGGGAAGTCAGCGCGAACCGCGAACTCATTGCCCAAGCCGCGAATATGCAATTCTTCAATCATCGCTTTTTGGTATTCCTCTGGCGTGATGTAACCCAGATCGCGCATGCGCTGAAGAATGTACTCTTGACGAATCTTGGCGCGGCGGTAGTTAGTCACTGGGTTATAAGCCGAAGGCGCCTTAGGCAGTCCAGCCAGCATTGCGGCTTGAGCAATGCTGATGTCCTTCAATTCAATGCCAAAGTAAATTTGCGCTGCGCTTGAGAAACCAAAAGCTCTTTGACCCAAGAAAATTTGGTTCATATAAATCTCTAAAATCTTGTCTTTAGTCAGTTGAGATTCAATCTCCCACGCCAAAAGAATTTCGTAAATCTTGCGGCTAAATGTCTTCTCGTTACTTAAGAAGAAATTTCTTGCCACCTGCATTGTGATGGTTGAAGCGCCCTGAGCCAAATGTCCGCGGAGATTGGCAACCCCCGCTCTAAGAACCCCAACGTAGTCAACCCCGCCATGGGAATAGAAACGATCGTCCTCTGTAGCAATAACGGCGTTTCGCATTGCCATCGGAATTTGATTTAGCGGGATGACTTTGCGACGCTCTTCACCAAACTCACCAATCAATACCTTGTCGGCGGTGTAAATCCGCAGAGGTGTTTTTGGGTTGTAATCAGTTAAAGCGGAAATTTTTGGCAAATTCGGCTTGGCAATTAAAAAAGCATAACCAAGGAGCAGTGATAGGGCTATCGCGCCTACAGCGGCAACAATGAGTAAAGCCTTTATTAGAGGACTTCCTAATGAATTTCTTGGCAAGCCAGGCTCAACTCGTGAATTCCGAGGGCGTCTATCGGATGGACGAATGGAGCGCTGATTCAGCGGCGGCTTGTCTTTTGGAGGTAAGGCCATATGTCCAAATTATAGGGCGCTTAGGCAAATTCCTTAAAAGCTCTAAAAACCCCCGTCCGGCCCATAGACAAGATCTAATTTCTGACGGTGGGTTCAATCTAGGCTGATGGATTTTCAGCACCCAAAACAGAAGAATATGGGAATGCCTGCGCGCCATATTTCCAGCCAATCTTTTGATGAAATTCTGAGTGATCTCGGCGATGATCCAGCCATCCCCGACCCCCATGGAATACGCAAGCCCCCTCCCCAACAAGGCGCACCCCATAGAGCTCCAAGCGAAGGCAAAAGCAATCCCTTTACGGAGTCCTTAAATCCTATTCAGATCCGCAATTCACTCCAAGGAATTGCACTTCCAATCGCCTTGATTGGCGTCTTGCTGGCAGCAATTATGGGATTTTTTGTGACCTACACCTCACTGAATAAGCAATCCCAAGATGCTTTGGAGGCATCCCAACAACAGCTTTCGGAATTGAAAAAAGAGATACTATTAACGCGCGATCAAATTAACCAAAATCAGGATGAGCTATATCTAGCAATTGATGAAATAGAAGTAAGTATTCACTCTTTAAATGAAAGAAAGACTGAAACAAGAGCCCCGAACAGGCCGCAAGCACCAACCCATGAGTCGGAGCTACACCGCTGGCGCTACCTTGGCACATCCCAAATAGGCAATGCCCAGCAAGCCTATTTTCATACAGGGAAAAGCCAACTTGCCTTTGAGAAGGGGGCGCAGGTTTTAGGGGAATGGCGCCTAAGTTCTATCGAAAAATCACTAGTGACCCTAATGCATCCCCAAGGCAAATCTGTGGTTCTGAGGGCTTCAAAAAGCGAATGAAGCTCAGCCTAAATAACCCCCAGAAATACTTCAAACTGCTCACCTGTTGGTTAGCTGTATTGATGCTTTTATCCAGCAATACAGCAATGAGTAATACGCCTTCACAAAATCATTTCATGACCCCTATTAGCCTGCAATTTACCGATATTGAATTAACTGAACTTTTAGAAACTATGGCGAAATTGGGTAATACCAATTTCTTATTAAGCGAATCCATTAAGGGGAAGATCTCTATAGACCTTAGAAATACACCCTGGCAAACAGCCCTTCACTCCATTCTGGCGAGCCGCGGCTTACGACTGGTGCGCAACGGAGAAATCTACTGGATTGGGCCTCACGCAGAAATCCAAGCCTTTCAGAAGTTCCGGCGTGAAGATGCCGCCCTTCCTTTTGGTGGAGACCACATTAATAGTCCAAGGCAAATCCTCATAGAAGCTCGAATAGTTGAGGCTGATGAACGCTTTGCCCGTGAGCTAGGGGTCAAGCTGGGATATCAAGCTAATGGTGTTGGGGATAAAGCAGATCAAAAATTGATTGGCAGCATGGATCTGGGTGGCGCTGGTTTGAGTGGTTTTAATCCAGCAACCATGGCCGCAACCTTAGTCTCGAGAAATGGGAGCCGTATTCTGCAGGCAGAACTATCTGCGCTTGAATCTGAAGGTCAGGGAAAGATTCTTTCCAACCCTCGCATCATGACTGGCGACCAAGTAAAGGCAACCATTGAGCAAGGCACAGAACTGCCCTATCAAACCTCGAATCAAAATGGCAGCAAGTTGCAATTTAGAAAGGCAAACCTTCGTCTAGAGGTTTTGCCAAAAATCCATCCAGACGGAAAGATATCAATGCTAGTGGGCATTAATAAGGACACTGTAGGCATGAAAACAGAACAGGGATATGCCATTGACACCAAAAGCCTGAGCTCAGAGGTCACCGTTGAAAATGGCGGGACAGCCATCATTGGCGGCATTTTCCAAACTACCGAACGGGAAGACGAAGTCAAAATCCCACTCTTAGGCGATATACCCCTCATTGGTCATTTTTTTCGCCATAAATCTAAATTACAAGATAAAACCGAGCTACTTGTCTTTTTAACTCCGACCGTTCTCGACAAACCCTAATAAAATCGGAGGGTGAACTCCTCGACAAACAATATCTTTCTAATCGGCCTCATGGGCGCTGGGAAGTCGACCGTCGGTAAAGTCTTGGCAAAAAAATTAGGTCGTCGCTTTCTAGATGCCGACCATGTCATTGAAGAGCGCTGTGGCGTAAAAATCCCGGTCATCTTTGAAATGGAAGGTGAGGAAGGATTTCGCAAAAGAGAGGCGCAAGCCATCCGTGAAATTACTGCCGAGCAAGATATTATTTTGGCAACCGGCGGTGGCGCTGTTCTCTCACCAGAAAATCGGCAGGCATTAAGTGAAGGTGGCACCGTGATTTATCTTCACGCAAACCCAATTGAACTTTGGCATCGCACCAAAGGTGGCGAGGGTCGCCCCTTATTAAAAAATGGGGATGCCAAAAAGATTTTAGAAAACCTGTATGCCGTTCGCGATCCTTTGTATCGTCAAATCGCTGACCATGTGATTGAGACTGGCAAGCCCAGCGTTAATCAACTAGTCAACACCTTAATCATGCAGCTTGAACTTTCCGCTTAAATACATTGGCACTATGATGAAAACACTTGAAGTTGATCTTGGGAATCGCAGTTACCCAATTTATATTGGCAAAGATCTGATTGATCAAGCAAGCTTATTTAAGGCCTGCGAAAAAGCAACTTCTATTTACATCGTAAGTAACACTACGGTTGCTCCTCTCTATGCCGAGCGCCTGACTGAAACGCTCAGCACTTTTGGGAAGCCTGTTAGAACAATTGTTCTACCTGATGGCGAGTCATATAAAGACTGGAAAAATCTGCAGTTGATTTTTGATGACCTTTTAAAATTTGGCGCTGATCGCCATACCATGTTGGTTGCTTTGGGTGGTGGCGTAATAGGCGATATGACTGGATTTGCTGCCGCTAGCTTTATGCGCGGCATTCGCTTTATCCAAGTTCCCACTACCTTGCTTGCTCAGGTGGACTCTTCCGTTGGGGGCAAGACTGGTATCAATCATCCGCTAGGTAAAAATATGATTGGCGCCTTTCATCAGCCGGCCGCTGTGATTGCCGATCTAAATACTTTAAAGACTCTACCTCCGAGAGAGCTGTCTGCTGGTCTTGCTGAAGTTGTAAAGCATGGTGCTATTGCCGATGCCCAATTCTTAGAATGGATTGAATCCAATGCAGCCCCACTGCTTGCCTGCGACACAGAAGCAATGGGGCATGCCGTTTTACGTTCCTGTGAAATTAAATCGGCAGTGGTTTCTGCCGATGAAAGAGAGGGCGGTATCCGTGCAACTCTCAATTTTGGTCATACCTTTGGTCACGCAATTGAAGCGGGTATGGGCTACGGAGAATGGTTACATGGTGAAGCTGTTGGATGCGGCATGGTGATGGGAGCAGATCTATCGCGTCGACTCAATTACATTAGCGACGCTGATGTTCAGCGCCTCACCAAAATCATCCAATCTATGAATTTACCCATTACACCGCCAAAGTTTGGTGCGGGGCGCTATATGGAGCTCATGCAAGTTGATAAAAAAACTGAGGGTGGGCAAATCCGTTACGTCGTTTTAGAAAAAATTGGTAAAGCCCAGATTAAAAGCGTAGCGGATGCGCAAGTGATTGAAACTCTAAGTGCTACTGGCGCAGCTTAAATCAAGCCAATTTTGAGTGCTTGACCAGCTTGAGCGCTCGCAAACTCAGTCAAGTCGCTCAATAACTCTTTCCCTGTCTTGGTATCCAGCCACAAGGGTTGTGCCATCGTGCCAGCCCAGCGATAGTGATAACCGCCAGATTTGGCAGCAACCCAAATCTCATGCAAAGGTGGTTGGGTATTGATCACAATGACACTTTTATCCTTAAAACGAATATTGATCACATTCCCACCCTGGCGCTCGATATCCAAGTCAAGATCCAACGCATCATCAGCAGCCTCCAATGCCACCTCTATAGATTGCAATAAATTGCTTCCTAGCTGATAAAACTGCTTGTCATCAATGGTTTCTACGCCTGGATTATTTGGATTCATACCGGAGTCCTGCATGCTATATTCAATCATTCGTTTTAGAGACATTCATGATAGCGATTCTTAATAGAACCCTCTGCTTTAGCCTTCTAATATCCCTTTTTGGGTGTGGGGTAAGGGGACCTCTATATATGCCAAATGTGCCGCCAGTTCCGCCTGCTCCTTCAGAGCCAGAACCCAAAGGCAAGCTATACCCACCTCAAACCTCTGCTAGCCCAAGCAACTCTTCATCGGCCAAGTAATGACAAGCAAAGCAATTCCCCTTCCTAAGTTATCTGGGTTTACTGAACGCGATGGCAATTGGTACGCCGAAGAAATTCCGCTCGCAGATTTAGCACAAGAATTTGGTACGCCGCTGTATATCTATAGCAAAAAAGCATTGACTGAAGCCTACCAGGCCTACGATAAGGCCTGTGTTGATGGCAGTGGTAAACGTCGTGCTCGCGTGCACTACGCCATGAAAGCCAATAGCAATTTAGCGGTGATTGATTGCTTTAAAAAACTGGGCGCCGGATTCGACTTAGTGAGTGGCGGTGAGTTAGCTCGTGCATTAGCAATTGGCGCAGATCCAAAGAGCTTGGTATTTGCCGGCGTAGGTAAATCTGCCGCCGAGATCGCCACTGCCCTCAAGGCTGGCGTCAAATGCATCAACGTAGAATCGATTGCTGAACTACACAAAATTAATCGCGTAGCCACTGAACTCAATTGCCGCGCCCCAATTTCTTTGCGTGTTAATCCTGATGTAGATGCACAAACCCATCCCTATATTTCTACTGGACTTAAGGGCAATAAATTTGGTATCGCCTATCACGAGGTTTTAAAAACCTATCGCGAAGCATCGCAACTCTCTCAAATTGATGTTGTGGGTATTGATTGTCATATTGGTTCACAGATCACTACTACCGCCCCCTATTTAGACGCGCTGGATAAAGTCTTAGATCTTGTCGCGCAGTTAAAGAAGGAAGGCATTGTCATTCACCATCTTGATCTCGGTGGTGGTCTTGGCATTTCTTATAGCGATGAAACTCCGCCAGACATTACTGACTTTACGAACACCCTGTTGAATCGAGTGGCTGAGCGTGGTTTTGGTCACCTAGACGTTGTGCTTGAGCCAGGCAGATCATTGGTGGGCAATGCTGGCGTGTTACTAACCACCGTGGAGTATTTAAAGCCTGGCGCTGAAAAGAACTTCTGCATTGTTGATGCCGCTATGACCGAACTGATGCGCCCCGCCCTATATGAAGCACATCATGGAATAGTGCCCGTACAAAAGAAGGTAGCAAAAGCATTGACCTATGACATCGTTGGTCCTGTTTGCGAATCTGGCGACTGGCTGGGAAGAGATCGCCATCTTGCAGTAGAAGAGGGTGACCTTCTGGCTATTCTGTCTGCTGGCGCTTATGGTTTTGTAATGGCGTCCAACTACAACACACGCCCTAAACCTGCAGAGATTATGGTTGACGGAAAAAATGCTTACGTGATTCGTGCCCGTGAAAAAACTACTGACTTGTTTTCATCAGAAACAGTTTTGCCAAATTAATAATCCGCAAAAGTTTTAGACAATAAAAAACCCCGCTGAAGTAGCGGGGTTTTTTGTTTTAATGCTTTAGCTTATTAATGCAAACCTGCGATGTAATCGGCCACCGCTTTCATTTCTTTATCCGAAAGCTTTGAAGCAATCGTTGTCATTTGACTACTGTTGGTGCGCACGCCTTCACGGAACGCTAGCAACTGGGCATTACTGTATTCAGCCCATTGACCACCTAGGAGCGGGTACTGAGCAGGAATACCAGCGCCTGTTGGGCTGTGGCAGGCAGCACAAGCTGGAACGCCTTTTGCTGCAATACCGCCACGATAAATACTTTGGCCTAATGCGATTGTTTCTTTATCTTGAGCAACACCCTGGGAGATTGGCTGCTTAGATAAAAAAGCGGAGATATTTTGCATATCTTCTTGAGTCAAAGTGGCGGCCATACCCATCATGATTGGATTTGCGCGAGTGCCTTCTTTAAAGTTTTTCAACTGCTTTGTGAGGTATGCAGCATGCTGTGCGGAAAGCTTTGGCCATGTACCAATCGCACTTTGACCTTTAGGGCCATGGCAAGTGATACAGGCGGTTACGCCACGAGTTGCATCACCATTTGAATACAGTGCTTCACCCGCGGCCGGATCAACCTTAGGCTTACCTGGAACTTCTGCTTTAGCTTCTGGAGCGGCTGCCATAGGAGCAGCATCGGCAGCAAAAGCTGCACCAGATACGCCGATCAGAGCGAAAATGGAGAGAACCGCAAAACCAGCCCGTAAGCTAGTTAATTTGGAGATTTGAGAGGTTTGACGCATTATGTTTACCTTGGCAAAAATTCCTAAAAGTGTTTGGGCCCTGCATTTACAACCTTTTACCCAACACCATGAGATATTTCATGATTTTGCGTGATTTTACAATAGCTTCTGGACATGTCTAAACTCTTTCAAGCCCGATTCGCCACTACAGTCAATGACACCCATTGTCTGCCTGCCACCCCGCTGCGAGAGGTGGCCTTCGCCGGCCGCTCAAATGCGGGCAAATCTAGCGCCCTTAACATCCTTTGCAACCAAAAAAGGCTAGCTTTTGCCAGTAAAACGCCTGGACGCACCCAACATATCAACTATTTCGGTGTTTTTGCAAAAGATGACCTGCTGGCTTATTTGGTTGACTTACCAGGCTATGGTTATGCAGCAGTCAATCACGAGACCAAATACCACTGGAATGCCCTTCTAAGTGACTATCTACAAGAGCGGGAGCAGTTAGTAGGCATGATCCTGATTGTGGACTCTAGACGCGGAATAACCGACCTGGATGAGCAAATGATTCAATGGTTTGTACCTACCGGCAAACCAATTCATGTTTTGCTGAGTAAGTGCGACAAATTGAATAAAAGCGAGTGTAAGCATGCTCTTGAGGCGGTCACTAAGCGACTGCAGCAGTATGACCCAGCCCTACCGGATGGAACAGGTGACTCCAAGCAACTTACGGCACAATTATTTTCAAGCACCAAACGGATTGGCCTAGAAGAGGCAGATAATTTAATTATTAAATGGCTATTTGAAGCAGAAACTCATGAAGATGAAATCACCAGCTAACCCATTGCTTAATTTTCCAGACCACCGTCCTCGCCGTATGCGTCGTGATGATTGGTCACGTCGCCTCATGCAAGAGAACAATGTTTCGGCCAATGATTTAATCTACCCCGTCTTTTTACTTGAAGGTCAAGGCAAATCCGAAGCAGTTGCCTCTATGCCTGGTGTTAACCGCCTTTCATTAGACTTACTCATGTCGGTCGCTCAAGAATGTGTAGATTTAGGCATTCCGGTACTTGCGCTTTTTCCTGTCATTGATGCGGCGTTAAAAACGCCCGATGGCAAGGAGGCCTTTAATCCAAAAGGGCTTATTCCTACGGCTGTTCGCGAACTCAAAAAACGTTTCCCCAATTTAGGCATCATGACTGATGTAGCACTTGATCCATATACAAGCCATGGTCAAGATGGCGTGCTCGATGAGCAAGGTCGTATTCTGAATGATGAAACAACCGCGATCTTAGTTCAGCAAGCGCTCACACAAGCAGAAGCTGGTGTTGATATTGTTGCACCATCAGACATGATGGATGGGCGCATCGGAAAAATTCGTGAAGCGCTCGAGCAAAAGAATTTAATTCACACCCGAATCATGGCTTACTCAGCTAAATATGCCTCTGCCTTTTATGGCCCCTTTAGAGATGCAGTTGGTTCTGCAAAAAACCTAGGTAAGGCCGATAAAAAAACATATCAAATGGATTGCGCCAATAGCGACGAGGCTTTGCGGGAGGTTGCTCTTGATATCAGCGAAGGAGCAGATATGGTCATGGTGAAGCCCGGTATGCCTTATTTGGATATCGTGCGTCGCGTCCGTGAAGAGTTTGACTACCCCACCTATGCCTATCAAGTAAGCGGTGAATATGCCATGCTCAAGGCTGCCGCACAAAATGGCTGGCTAGATCACGATGCTGTGATGATGGAATCGCTGCTCGCATTTAAACGCGCAGGTGCTGATGGTATTTTGACTTACTTTGCACTCGAAGCAGCGCGTCTACTTAAAAGAAACGCAGCAGGCAAATAAAAAACAAATTTGATTTTTTATTTAGTGCTTGCTGCTTGTTTTAATCGTTCAATAAAACGCTGGGGTGGCATGTAGCCAATCACACGTTGGTCTTTTAGCTCTTCTGAATTTTGATTAAAGATCAGAATTCCTGGGGGACCAAATAAACCGAAGCGCTTCAGTAATACCTGGTTCTCCGGGCTGTTTGCAGTAACGTCCGCTTGCAATAAGACAAACTGTTTTAGCTCTTTACTTACCTCTGGATTTGTAAAGGTACTTACTTCCATCTCCTTACAGCTAATACACCAGTCCGCATAAAAATCTAGGAGGACCGCTTTCTTCTCCTCTTTGGCTTTGCTTAATTGCGCATCCAACTCCGCAGGCGAATGAATCACCACAAAAGATAAATCACCTACTTGATGAATACTCTGGCCATTGACTGTTTTTGTGGTTCCCGCAAGATCATTTTTCTGGATCAATGGCGAGGCAATCCATACTGCCGTGGCGACCAGAAGAACTCCCAAGGTACGCTGCAAATAAACCATCCAAATACCCGTGGATGGAATCAGAATACGGGCCTCAATCGCAATAAAAAATAGTGGCAAACCCATTCCTAGGGCCATTACAAAAAGGAGTCCTGCGCCTAGGCTCATAGAGCCGGTTTGCGCAATAAAGGCCAAAACGCCCGCTAGGGGCGCAGTAATACAGGGGCTGGCCACTAAAGTAGAAATACCCCCCAAAGCAAAAGCGCCAAACACATTGCCGCCCTTTTGACGCCCTGCCAACCGATCTACATGGTGATGCCATGATTGCGGCAACCGAAGGTCATATAAGCCAAATAAACTGCCTGAAAGGGCTAAAAGTAATAGGGCAAAAGCAGCTAATGCGAAGGGACTCTGCAAAGCCCGCTGTACGCTCCCACCAAGGGCTGCCATAAGCACTCCTGCCAAGGCGTATACCAATGCCATACCAAAAACATAGGCCAGCGCTAAGATGCTGGCACGCCCCTTGGTTACAGCCTTACCGTCTTGAGTGCCAAAGATAACGCTCGACAAAATAGGCAACATGGGAAGGACGCAGGGTGTAAAAGCGAGCGCAAGCCCCAATACAAAGAAAGCTAGCAATAAATAAGCAGTTGAAGTGCTTTCTAAAAAGCGAGCAATAGCATTGACGTCATCACGCTCACGCCATAAATCAGCCAAGCTGAATTCGCCACTAGCCTGGGGGCTAGATAAAGGCATGCCATCTAAAGCATCTGGAATAGGGGCTACTTTAACCCCGGGACCTGCGAGTAAAAATTTCAGGGTCATAGGTGGATAGCAAATGCCTGCCTCCGCGCAACCTTGCAGTGTTACAGCTGCATGGATCGGCTTGCCATCGGCAGGCTTTATATCTAAAAGTACTAGGAAGGATTCTTTATAAACTTGCAGTTTTTTCTGAAAAGTCTCATCAAACTTCACCACACCCGTTGGCAATGAAGGCCTTATATTGATTAGCTTCTCGGCCTGCGCGCCCGCTTGAAACTTTAAAGATTCTTGATAGATGTAATAGCCTTTAGTAGGCAAAAATTCCAGCTCCACTTGATTGGAATTTTCCAACCAAGTAGCCTCCACTCGGAACGCTTTCTCTGGGGGCAAGAAATCCGGCGCAGCAAAAACTTGCGCGGACAGGAATAAAAATAGGGCAAAGATCTTTGCTACAAAGGAATGCATTCTCATGACTTCGAATTTACCTCAGACTGTACCCACTTGCCGTATTGCTTTTCATATTGCTCTGGAAAAAAGGCCAATATTTCTGGTAAGTCATAAGGATGCGCGCTTTGAATAAAGGCTGAAATTTCAGACCACTTTGATTCAGTCGTTTTTGCAGAAAGCAATACTTCATGCTCCTCGCAAACTTTACCCTCCCAGCGATAAATCGATTGAATGCCGTTTGTAAGCTGCACACAAGCGGCGAATTTTCTCTCCACCAAGGCTCTTGCCAAGGCTGTGGCAGCCTCCAGATTGGGAAGACTCGTAAGCACTACCAAAAGCTTACTGGAATTGGCTGGAGAGTTTTCAGACATTGTGTATTTATAACCTGATAAATGAAAAAAGCCAGACCGAAGCCTGGCTTTTTACCGTAACACCGAGACTTAAGCCTCTTCAGTTACTGCTGTTTCTTCAACTTCTGGGCGATCTACCAACTCAACCAAAGCCATTGGTGCATTGTCGCCATGACGGAAGCCAAACTTCAAAATACGAAGGTAGCCACCTGGACGTGTTGCGTAACGTGGGCCGAGCTCTGTGAAGAGTTTAGCTACGATATCGCGATCACGTGTGCGATTGAATGCTAAGCGACGGTTTGCTAAGTTGTCTTTTTTACCTAAGGTAATCAAGGGCTCAACAACCATGCGCAATTCTTTTGCTTTTGGCAAAGTCGTTTTAATGACTTCGTGCTCCAAAAGTGAATTGGACATGTTGCGCAGCATCGCTAGGCGATGTGATGATGTTCTGTTTAGTTTGCGTAAGCCGTTTCCGTGACGCATGATGCTTCCTTTCTAATTATTTCTCGAGGTTCGCTGGAGGCCAGCTTTCGAGTTTCATGCCAAGACTTAAGCCACGAGCAGCCAATACATCTTTGATTTCATTCAAAGATTTGCGACCCAGATTAGGCGTCTTCAACAATTCATTCTCAGTACGTTGAATCAAGTCACCGATGTAGTAAATGTTCTCAGCCTTCAAGCAGTTTGCAGAGCGAACTGTGAGCTCGAGATCATCAACCGGACGCATCAACATTGGATCAACCATTGATGAGCGGCTTGGTGCTAAATCACCAGAAACTTCGCTGCTCTCAAGAGCCGCGAATACAACCAATTGATCAACCAAGATGCTAGCTGCTTGACGAATTGCTTCTTCAGGAGACAACACACCGTTAGTTTCAATCGTCATTACTAAACGATCGAGGTCGGTACGTTGCTCAACACGAGCAGACTCAACAGCATAGCTAACACGACTTACAGGGCTGAATGAGGCATCCAACACAATACGACCAATGATCTTAGTAGCTTCGTCGCTGTACTGACGAACGTTACCAGGTACATAACCACGGCCTTTTTCAACCTTGATCTGCATGTCCAACTTACCACCAGCTGACAAGTGAGCGATCACATGATCAGGGTTCATGATTTCTACATCATGTGGCAAGTCGATATCTTTTGCTGTAACAACGCCTGGGCCTTCTTTACGCAAATTGATAGTAACTTCATCACGTGACTGCAATTTAAATACGATACCTTTGAGGTTCAACAAGAGGTTTACTACGTCCTCTTGAACTCCATCCAATGTGGAGTACTCATGAACAACACCGGCAATAGCTACTTCAGTTGGCGCATAACCAACCATCGAGGACAAGAGTACGCGACGTAATGCATTTCCGAGTGTGTGGCCATAGCCACGCTCGAACGGCTCCATAACAACCTTAGCTTGGTTGGCGGTAAGCGCTTCAACAGAAATAATCTTTGGCTTGAGCAAATTTGTTTGCATATTTTTTCCTTGAGAGTGCCTAATTAGCGTGAATACAATTCGACGATCAAACTTTCATTAATTTCACCGCTAATATCTTCTCGGTCAGGCACTTGCTTAAATGTTCCCTCGAGCTTAGCTGCGTCAACTGAAACCCAAGTAACGGCTGCCATTTGTCCAACCAAATTGAGTGATTCTGTAATACGTGCTTGCTTCTTCGCTTTTTCACGAATCGCAACTACATCACCAGGCTTAACCTGAATTGATGGAATATTGACAGGGCTGCCATTAAGCAAAATTGCACAGTGAGAAACCAACTGACGTGCTTCAGCGCGTGTAGAGCCAAAACCCATGCGATACACCACGTTGTCTAAACGTGACTCAAGTAACTGGAGCAATGTTTCGCCAGTGTTGCCCTTACGACGCTCAGCTTCTGCGAAGTAACGACGGAACTGACGCTCCAAAATTCCGTACATACGCTTAACCTTTTGCTTTTCACGCAATTGATTGCCGTAATCAGATGTTCTTGAGCCAGATGTACGGCCATGTTGACCAGGCTTAGTATCTAACTTGCACTTGTCTGACAGGGCGCGACGTGCGCTCTTTAAAAATAAATCGGTACCTTCCCGACGTGCTAATTTGGCCTTAGGCCCTAAGTAACGTGCCACGATGCTTTCCTTTCTTTGCCGCAGTCTTACGACCGACGGTGAGTTCGCCTTTTAAAACAGGCGAACAGTGGGCTTTAATAAAAAACTACTGAAACTGTTGTACTGCCAACTTCCAAGCTTAAATACGACGACGCTTAGGAGGACGGCAACCATTATGTGGAACTGGAGTTACGTCTTGAATCTCAGTGATCTTGATACCTAATGAGTTCAATGCACGAACTGCTGATTCACGACCTGGGCCTGGGCCTTTGATCTGAACTTCCAAGTTCTTGATGCCGCATTCAACAGCTGCTTTACCAGCAACTTCTGCAGCTACCTGAGCAGCAAAAGGTGTTGATTTACGTGAGCCCTTGAAACCCTGGCCGCCAGAAGTTGCCCATGAAAGCGCATTTCCTTGACGATCAGTGATCGTAATAATGGTGTTATTAAAAGAAGCGTGAACGTGTGCAATACCGTCAGCAACGTTCTTTTTAACCTTCTTACGAGCGCGCTGTGAAGCGGCGGAAGCGGATTGTTGTTTTGCCATGTCAATAAACTTTCTTGATTATTTCTTCAGTTGCACGCCAGACTTACGCGGGCCCTTACGGGTACGAGCGTTTGTCTTAGTACGTTGACCACGTACAGGCAAGCCCTTACGATGACGTACGCCACGGTAGCAACCTAAGTCCATCAAACGCTTGATGCTCATAGTTACTTCACGACGAAGGTCACCTTCAGTGATGAACTTACCTACTTCATCACGTAACTTTTCCAAGTCAGCGTCAGTAAGATCTTTAACTTTTTTATTGATTGCAACACCTGTGGTTTGACAAATTTTGTTAGCACGAGTTGTGCCAATGCCAAAAATAGCTGTTAAACCGATAACAGTATGTTGATGATTTGGGATGTTTACCCCAGCGATACGTGCCATGAGATTTCCTCTTAATTAACCAGATCAGCCTTGACGCTGCTTATGACGTGCGTCTGAAGAACAGATCACGCGAACAACGCGTTTGCGCTTAATGATCTTGCAATTTCTGCAAATACACTTAACGGATGCTAAAACTTTCATAACTCACCTCTAAAAAAATTGGTACTTCTTAATCTTTACTTCGCACGGAAAATGATTCTGGCGCGCGTTAGGTCGTAAGGAGTCATCTCCACCGTCACCTTGTCTCCCGGCAAAATACGGATGTAATGCATCCGCATCTTTCCGGAAATGTGCCCTAGAACCACATGTCCGTTTTCCAGCTTCACGCGAAACATCGCGTTCGGCAAATTCTCTACAACTTCTCCCGCCATCTGAATTACATCGTCTTTAGACATTCAGTTAAGCGCCCATCTTAAAGTTGGCTTTCTTCATCAAAGAGCCGTACTGCTGCTGCATCACGAATGACTGGACTTGAGCCATGAAATCCATTGCAACAACCACAATAATTAACAATGAAGTACCGCCGAAATAGAACGGCACGTTGTACTTCAATACTAAGAATTCTGGCAACAAGCAAACCAAAACCATATAAATTGCACCGGCCAAAGTTAAGCGCACCAAGATCTTATCGATATAACGCGCTGTTTGGTCGCCCGGACGAATACCAGGAACAAATGCGCCACTTTTCTTCAAGTTCTCAGCAGTTTCACGGCTGTTAAATACCAATGCGGTATAGAAGAAACAGAAGAAAATAATCGCTGCTGCGTACAAAATGGTGTACACAGGTTGACCGGGAGCTAAAGTCGCTGCTAAGTCTTTAATAATTCTGCTGAACATATTGGTTGGCTCACCTGATGTAAACCAGCCAGCAATCGTTGCGGGGAACAAAATAATCGATGAAGCAAAAATCGGAGGAATAACACCTGCCATGTTTAACTTCAATGGGAAGTAAGAAGATTGGCCGCCGTAAATCTTATTACCAACTTGACGCTTGGCGTAGTTCACCAAGATCCGGCGCTGACCACGCTCTACAAACACCACAAAATAAGTTACCGCTACTACGATCACAACGATCAAGAGAGCGGAAATAATATTCATTGAGCCAGTACGTACCAACTCTAACAAGCTTGCCAATGCATTTGGTAAACCAGAAACAATACCGCCAAAAATGATGATGGAGATGCCATTACCCAAGCCACGCTCAGTAATTTGCTCACCCAACCACATTAAGAACATTGTGCCTGTTACCAAAGTAACTACTGTATTCAATTCAAACATTAAACCTGGGTTTATAACTAAACCTGGTTGAGCCTGCAAAGCAACAGAAATACCTAATGCTTGGAATGTAGCCAAGAATACAGTGCCGTAGCGCGTGTACTGAGTAATCTTGCGTTGACCTGCTTGGCCTTCTTTTTTCAAAGACTCTAGAGAAGGCACAACAATCGTCATTAACTGCATGATGATCGATGCAGAAATGTACGGCATGATTCCCAAAGCAAAGACAGTGAAGCGAGATAAGGCGCCACCAGAGAACAAGTTGAACATTCCCAAGATGCCATCTTTTTGGCCAGAGAACAACTGTGCCAATTGATCTGGATCGATTCCAGGGACTGGAATATGGGCACCCAAACGGAACACGAGCAAAGCCAACACCAGGAAGACTAAGCGTTGGCGTAATTCGCCAAACTTACCACCTGTTGCTGCAGTGCTTGCGTTATTGGTAGGTGCTAATGCCATATCTACTAAAAGACCTATTAAACTAATTCAACCAATTTGCCGCCGGCTGCTTCGATAGCTGCTTTTGCGCCGGCAGTTGCTGTAATACCCTTGAGGGTTACAGCAATCTTGAGTTCGCCAGTCTTGATAACCTTAACTGCATTGATTTGCTCACCAGCAAAGCCGTGTGCCTTCAATACCAATAAGTCCACTTCTGGCAAATTGATTTTTGCTAAATCGTTCAATGTAATTTGACCAACGTGACGACGTGTCAAAGACACGAAACCGCGTTTTGGCAAACGACGATACATAGGCATCTGACCGCCTTCAAATCCAACCTTGTGGAAACCACCAGAACGGGATTTTTGACCTTTGTGACCACGGCCAGCAGTTTTACCAAGACCAGAACCAATGCCGCGTCCAACGCGACGACGGTTTTTCTTGGAGCCTTCTGCAGGTTTAATTGTGTTGAGTTGCATATTCTTCGCCTATTTACTTGCTAGTTATTAGCCAACGACTTTAACTAGATAAGAAACTTTATTAATCATGCCGCGAACAGCTGGAGTGTCTTCCAATTCAGAAACTGAATTGATGCGACGAAGGCCTAAGCCTCGTACAGTTGCACGGTGGCTTTCGCGTGTACCGATCAAGCTGCGTACTAATTGCAGTTTGACTTTGGAGTTAGTTGTTGTCATTTGTAGATTCCTAATTTTTGGTCTTAGCCGAGAATCTCTTCAACTGACTTACCGCGCTTAGCAGCAATCTCAGCAGGAGTACTCATTTTGCTCAAACCATCAATGGTTGCACGAACCAAGTTGTATGGGTTTGTAGAGCCAAGTGACTTAGCAACCACGTTTGTTACGCCCATTACGTCGAAAATTGCGCGCATTGGGCCACCAGCGATAATTCCAGTACCGTCTTTAGCTGGAGAAATCAAAACGCGTGATGCGCCATGTTGGCCAGTAACAGTGTGCTGCAAAGTACCTTTACGCAAAGTTACCTTGATCATCTTGCGACGAGCTTCGTCCATTGCTTTTTGAACTGCAACTGGAACTTCTTTTGATTTGCCTTTACCCATGCCGATGCGGCCATCGCCATCGCCAACTACAGTGAGTGCAGCGAAGCCGAGAATACGACCACCCTTTACCACTTTAGTTACACGATTAACAGCAATCATCTTCTCGCGAAGACCATCATCACGCTCTTCGTTTTGCATCTTAGTTTGCATTTTTGCCATGTTTTTTCCTAAACCCTATTAGAACTTCAGGCCGGCTTCACGCGCAGCTTCAGCTAAGGCCTTAATACGGCCGTGGTAACGATGACCGGAGCGATCAAATGCAACATCAACAATGCCTGCCTTAACAGCACGCTCAGCAACTAACTTGCCGATTTGTTTTGCCGCTTCAGCGTTGCCGCCGTTTTTGATTGCTTGGCGCAAATCTTTTTCCATTGTTGAAGCAGCTGCTACAACTTTGGTTCCGCATGGGCTATAAACCTGGGCAGAAATATGAGTATTGCTACGGATAACTGTTAAGCGATTTGCCAAAGCTTCGGCAATGCGAATACGAGTCTGCCTAGCGCGTCTTTGTCTGGATTCGTCTTTATTCATTTTTTAATCTCGCTTACTTCTTCTTAGTTTCTTTCAGATGCACAACCTCATCCACGTAGCGAACGCCTTTGCCTTTGTATGGCTCTGGTGAACGGTATGCGCGAACTTCAGCTGCGACCTGGCCAACTTGCTGCTTGTTGGAACCTTTGATAATGATTTCAGTTTGAGTTGGAGTCTCAGCCTTCACACCCTTTGGCAGGTTGTAAATAATGTCGTGTGAGAAACCTAACTGCAATTTCAATGTTTCGCCTTGAGCAGCAGCACGATAACCAACACCTACCAAGCTGAGCTTGCGCTCAAAGCCAGCAGTTACGCCAACAACCATGTTGTTAACCAAAGCACGGGCTGTACCTGACTGTGCACCAGCTTCTGGTGAGTCGTTATTTAAAACAACTGTCAATACGCCATCTTCTTGTTTCAAACCAACAGAAGGATGCAAATTGTGTGTCAAAGTACCCAATGGGCCTTTAACAGTAACGTTTGCACCGTTGATGCTGATTTCAGCGCCCTTGGGAACTGTAATTGGTGATTTACCTACGCGGGACATATTTCGCTCCTTAAGCTACGTAGCAAATAACTTCGCCGCCCACGCCTGTTGCACGTGCTTTACGGTCTGTCATTACGCCTTGAGGGGTTGAAATAATTGCAATGCCCAAGCCATTCATTACCTCTGGAATGTCATGACGGCCTTTATAGATACGTAGACTTGGTGTTGATACACGGTCAATACGCTCAATAACAGGACGGCCTGCATAGTATTTGAGATCGATGTGGAGCACTGGCTTAGCTGCTTCACCTTTGATTTCAAAACTTTCGATATAGCCTTCATCTTGCAAAACTTTTGCGATGGCTACTTTTACTTTTGACGACGGCATCAAGACTACGGGTTTCTGCACTGCTTGCGCATTGCGGATCCTTGTCAACATGTCGGCGATTGGATCGCTGATACTCATGAGTTCTCCTAATTCTTTCGCCGCTTACCAGCTGGCCTTGGTTAAACCGGGGATTTCGCCACGGAAGGCGATTTCACGAATCTTGCTACGAGCCAAACCGAATTTACGGAATGTGCCACGTGGTCGACCGGTTAATGAACAACGATTTCTTTGACGAATCGGGCTTGCGTTACGTGGAAGTGCCTGTAGCTTCAAGCGAGCTTCATAGCGCTCTTCATCGCTGCGTGACTGATCAGCAATGATCGCTTTGAGTTCGGCACGCTTTACAGCGTACTTCTCTACAGTTTTTGCGCGCTTATTCTCGCGCTCAATTAGGGATAGTTTTGCCACGTTAGCCTCTTAATTGCGGAAAGGGAATTTGAATGCTGCCAACAAAGCTTTTGCTTCTTCGTCGGTTTTAGCAGTCGTCGTAATACTGATATTGAGACCGCGGAGGGCATCAATCTTGTCGTATTCGATTTCAGGGAAAATGATTTGTTCTTTAACGCCGATGTTGTAGTTACCACGGCCGTCAAATGCTTTACCAGAGATACCGCGGAAGTCACGTACTCGTGGCAATGCAACAGTAACGAAACGATCCAAGAATTCGTACATGCGTGCACCACGCAATGTCACCATGGCACCGATTGGGTAGCCTTGACGAATTTTGAAACCTGCAATCGCTTTTTTGGCTTTAGTTACAACTGACTTTTGGCCCGCAACTTTAGTTAAATCGCCAACTGCATTTTCGATAATTTTCTTATCGTTCACTGCATCACCCAAGCCCATGTTCAGGGTAACTTTGGTGATACGTGGAACTTCCATTACAGATTTGTAACCAAATTTGGCGATCAAATCTGCAACAACTTTAGCTTGATAGTGTTCTTGAAAACGTGTGCTCATAATTTCTCCGTGCCCCTTATGCGCTTAAAGTTGCGCCAGTGGTTTTGAGGAAACGCTGCTTTTTACCATCAACGAGTTTGATACCAACACGTGATGGCTTGCCGTTACCGTCAACCACAGCCACATTAGAAATGTGAACAGGCATCGTCTTGTCAATCATGCCGCCAGTAACACCGGCCGCTGGATTTGGCTTAACGCTCTTTTTATAAATGTTTACGCCTTCGATCACTAACTTGTTCTCGAGAACGGCTGTAACAGTTCCTTGCTTGCCCTTATCGCGACCAGTCAACAGAACTACGGAATCACCTTTACGAATCTTTTTCATATCAGCCTCTTAAATAACTTCGGGGGCGAGAGAAACGATCTTCATGAACTTTTCAGTACGCAACTCTCGCGTCACTGGTCCAAAGATACGTGTGCCAATTGGCTCTAACTTAGCGTTGAGCAATACCGCAGCGTTGCCATCGAACTTAATCAATGAACCATCTGGACGGCGAACACCCTTAGCAGTTCTCACTACTACGGCGTTATAAATGTCACCTTTTTTAACACGGCCACGTGGAGCAGCAGACTTAACGCTGACTTTGATGACATCACCGATACTGGCGTAACGACGCTTAGAGCCGCCCAATACCTTGATGCACAACACTTCACTGGCGCCTGTGTTATCGGCAACCTGTAATCTACTTTCGGTTTGTATCATTTCTAATCCCCAACTTATTGGCCAAAGGCAAACAGTCTTGGTTCCGTCTATGGGCTTTAACGAGAGTTAAAACCCGGAATTAATGAAAAACACTGCTTCTCCAATAAAACCAGAGAAGCCTTCTATTCTACTACGTAAAAAAGGGATTTGGGAAGAATCTTCACCAAAATCCCCAATATTTCTTTAAATACCCTTTGAAGCCTCAACCAAACGGGTCACAACCCAAGATTTAGTGCGTGAAATTGGCTTAGATTCAGCAATTTCAACGGTATCACCCATCTTGTATGTGCCAGCTTCGTCATGAGCGTGGTACTTTTTAGATTGGCCAACGTATTTACCAATCACTGGATGCTTAACTTGACGCTCAACCAACACCGTCACAGTTTTTTGCATTTTGTCGCTAACAACGCGTCCCACGAGGGTGCGGCGCAAGGGTTTAGATAATTCTGTCATATCCCTTTTTCCTTATTTCTGTGCAGTCTTTTGGGCGATAAAAGTCTTCACACGAGCGATGTCGCGCTTATTTTTACCCAATTGGCTGGTATTTGTGAGTTGCTGAGTGCCTTTTTGCATACGGAGCTTGAAACCGGTCTTTAGCAACTCGGTTAACTCTGCATTCAATGCATTCAGATCTTTTGAAGCTAATTCTGTATTTTTCATAATCTCTATCCCGATCAACCTAAGTGGCGAATCACGAAAGTGGTCTGTAAAGGCAACTTAGCAGCAGCAAGCTTGAAAGCTTCGCGCGCCAATTGCTCGTCAACACCGTCCATCTCGTAGAGCACTTTGCCTGGTTGAATTTCAGCTACGTAGTACTCTGGATTACCTTTACCGTTACCCATACGTACTTCAGCAGGTTTTTGTGAAATTGGCTTATCTGGGAAAATACGAATCCAAATACGGCCACCACGTTTAATGTGACGAGTCATTGCACGACGTGCTGACTCGATTTGACGAGCAGTCAAACGACCACGGCCAACGGCCTTCAATCCAAAGTCACCAAAGGCTACGGAACTACCACGTGTTGCCACGCCAGTGTTACGACCTTTTTGTTCCTTACGATACTTGCGACGCTTTGGTTGTAGCATGCTTACTCTCCTGACTTCTGCGTATCTGCGGCAGGTGTTTCAACCTTACGCACACGCTTTACTGCTGGCTTAGCAGCAACTAATGGCTTGTCTGTGCCAGCGGCTGGTTTACGAGCAGCTGTCTTGCTTGGGGCACGACGAGTTTTCTTTTCTTCGGCAGCTGGTTCAGCGGATGGAGCAGCTACTTGAGCTTCTGCACCACGACCCAATGTGTCGCCTTTGTATACCCAAACTTTTACACCAATGATGCCGTATGTTGTTTCAGCTTCTGATGTAGCGTAATCAATATCAGCCTTCAATGTATGAAGTGGAACGCGACCTTCGCGATACCATTCGCGACGAGCAATCTCAGCACCATTCAAACGACCTGATGACATGATCTTGATGCCTTGTGCGCCAAGGCGCATTGCATTTTGCATTGCACGCTTCATCGCACGACGGAACATGATACGTTTTTCGAGTTGCTGAGTAATTGAGTCAGCAATTAATTGCGCATCAACTTCTGGCTTACGAATTTCTTCAATGTTTACGTGGACTGGAACACCCATACGCTTTTGTAATTCGCGGCGGAGCACTTCAATATCTTCGCCTTTTTTACCGATTACAACGCCTGGACGTGAGCTATAGATAGTAATACGGGCATTCTTTGCAGGACGCTCAATCACAACCTTACTTACGGATGCATTCTTCAACTTCTTCTTGAGATAGATGCGGACATCTACGTCCTCTTTCAACATCTTCGCGAAGTCAGTATTGTTTGCATACCAACGTGATGTCCAATTCTTCGTTACCGCGAGTCGGAATCCGGTTGGGTTTATCTTTTGTCCCATATCTTTCCTTAGTTACTCAAGGTCACGGTAATGTGACATGTTTGTTTTTCAATTTGATTACCACGACCCTTGGCGCGTGCTGTGAAGCGCTTCAAGGAAGTGCCTTTATCAACAATAATTGTTGAAACCTTGAGCTCATCAATATCAGCACCTTTATTGTGTTCAGCGTTGGCCACTGCAGACTCAACAACTTTTTTCACAATGAAGGCAGCTTTCTTGGGGCTGAAATTCAAAATGTTTAATGCGCGTGCAATTGGCAAACCACGAATTTGGTCTGCGACCAAACGTGTCTTTTGCGCAGAAATGCGGGCGCTCTTGTGAATAGCTTTAACTTCCATCATCATCCCCTTACTTCTTCGTTACTTTCTTGTCAGCAGCGTGACCTTTGAAAGTACGGGTCAAGGCAAATTCGCCTAACTTATGACCCACCATGTTTTCTGATACATAAACCGGAACGTGTTGACGACCGTTATGCACAGCAATCGTCAGACCAATGAAGTCTGGGAGGATTGTTGAACGGCGTGACCAAGTTTTGATCGGCTTTTTGTCTTTGTTGGCTTGTGCGACTTCAACCTTGTTTACCAAGCTGGCTTCGCAAAATGGGCCTTTTTTAGCTGAACGTGTCATATCTATTTTTCCTTAATCGCTTAACGCTTTTGACGACGTTGAACGATCATCGATGTTGTACGCTTGTTACGACGTGTACGATAACCTTTGGTTGGAGTGCCCCATGGAGATACTGGTACACGGCCTTCGCCAGTTTTACCTTCACCACCACCATGTGGGTGATCTACTGGGTTCATTGCCACACCGCGAACGGTTGGGCGAATACCACGCCAGCGATTTGCACCAGCTTTACCGATAACACGCAAGCTGTGCTCTTCGTTACCAACTTCACCAATAGTGGCGCGGCACTCAATCAGAACACGACGCACTTCGCCTGAGCGCAAACGCACTTGAGCGTATACGCCTTCACGGGCTAGCAACACCGCTGAACCACCGGCTGAGCGCGCTACTTGAGCACCCTTACCTGGCATGATTTCTACACAGTGAATTGTGCTACCAACAGGAATATTACGGATTGGCAAGTTATTGCCAGACTTAATTGGAGCCTCTGAACCACTCATCAAGGCTTGACCAACAGTCATTCCTTTAGCTGCCAGAATGTAGCGGCGCTCACCATCAGCAAACACGATCAATGCAATATTTGCACTACGGTTTGGATCGTATTCCAAGCGTTCAACTTTTGCTGGAATACCGTCTTTGTCATTGCGTTTGAAATCAACAACACGATAGTGATGCTTATGACCACCACCTTTATGACGGGTAGTGATGTGACCATTATTGTTACGACCCGCTTTTTGGAATTGTGGCTCTACCAACGCTGCAAAAGGTTTGCCCTTGTGCAGGTCAGGATTTACCACCTTGACCATTGAACGACGACCTGGTGAGGTCGGTTTTGTCTTCATCAAAGGCATGATTAATTCGCCTCCGCTTCAAAGTTAATTTCTTGACCTGGCTTCAAGCTTACGTAGGCCTTCTTAGTGTGGTCACGACGACCCTCAAAACGGCCATAGCGCTTAGGCTTACCCTTTTGATTCACGATCTGAACAGAGTCAACTTGCACTTTGAAGAGCAATTCAACTGCTTGTTTTACATCGAGCTTATTTGCGTCGCGAGCTACTTGGAAAACTACTTGTTCGTTTTTCTCTGCAACCATAGTGGCTTTTTCAGAGATAACCGGTCCAAGCAGAACCCTCATTAGATTGTGATCATTTTTACGGACTTGGCTCATTTCAGCAACTCCTCAATTTTTGCGATCGCAGCTTTGCTAACCAATACTTTTTTGTATTGGACCAAAGCTAACGGATCAGCGTGCTGTGGCTCACATACAGCAACTTTATGCAAGTTACGTGATGCCAAGTACAAATTCTCGCTAACCTGATCAACAATAATCAAGACTGAATCCAGGCCCATTGCTTTAACTTTGTCAGCTAAAACTTTAGTCTTTGGAGCGTCAAGAGAAAATTGATCAACAACATTCAAACGACCTTCGCGAGCTAACTGAGACAAAATAGATCTCATACCAGCGCGGTACATTTTCTTGTTTACTTTTTGGCTGAAATTCTCTTCTGGAGAATTCGGGAATATACGGCCACCTCCACGCCACAGCGGGGAAGAGCTCATACCAGCACGTGCACGACCAGTACCTTTTTGACGCCAAGGTTTCTTGGTTGTGTGCTTAACTTGCTCACGGTCTTTTTGTGCACGGTTACCGCTACGTGCATTAGCTTGGTAAGCCACTACAACTTGGTGTACCAATGCTTCGTTATATTCACGTTCGAATACTTCTGGTGAAGCTTGTACGCCTGCACCTAAAGTACCGTTGTCTTGGAGAAGCTTAAGTTCCATATTCGCTCTCCTTATTTCTTCTTCAACGGTGTTTTAACCGCTGGAGTAACAATAACTTTACCGCCTGGGGCACCTGGAATAGCGCCTTTAACCATGATCAGATTACGTTCTGAATCAATGCGTGCGATGACTAAATTTTGAACTGTACGTGTAACGTCACCCAAGTGACCGGTCATACGCTTACCAGGGAAAACACGACCTGGATCTTGCGCCATACCGATTGAGCCTGGTACGTTATGTGAACGTGAGTTACCGTGGGATGCACGACCAGAAGCGAAGTGATAACGCTTGATGGTACCTGCGTAGCCCTTACCGATAGACACGCCCTGTACGTCCACTTTTTGACCAGCAGTAAATGCAGTGTCAGCAGGAATTACTTGTCCTGGCGTCATTTCTGCGATTTTTGCTGCGTCTAATTGGAATTCGTTGAGGCCGTTACCTGCCATCACACCAGCTTTGGCGAAGTGACCAGCCATTGCCTTAGTAACGCGAGTAGCTCTACGTGTGCCATGTGCTAACTGGATAGCATCATAGCCATCAGTTGCCTGGGTCTTGATTTGAGCGATTCTGTTGTCGCTCACGTCAATTACGGTCACAGGGATTGAATCCCCTTCGTCCGTAAATAGACGGGTCATGCCGACCTTGCGGCCGATTAAGCCTAAGCTCATATTCATGCTCCACGCCGACTTCGATTGGTCGGCAAAATTAATTTAAGTGATTTACAAGTAAAAGTACTTCTAAATCAATAACTTACAACGTTTTTAGTGCTGATAAAACTAAGATTTTCGCCCAAATAATTAAGCGAAGCCTTAAATTCTATCCCGAAAACCCAGTCTTGACAAGCAAAAAGACCGGAAACATCAAATTACTGCAACTTAATTTCGACGTCCACACCTGCTGGGAGATCTAATTTCATCAAAGCATCTACAGTTTTCTCTGTAGGATCAACGATATCCATCAAACGGAGATGGGTGCGGATCTCTAACTGATCACGGGATGTCTTGTTCACGTGTGGTGAACGCAAGATATCAAAACGCTCAATACGGGTTGGCAAAGGTACTGGACCCTTAACAACTGCACCAGTACGCTTAGCTGTATCAACGATTTCAGCTGCAGACTGGTCGATTAAACGGTAATCAAATGCTTTAAGGCGAATACGAATTTTTTGGTTTTGCATATTAATTCCAAAGAGCGTTGTGGTGCTGCCACGTTATACATCTAAAGAGCTCGGTGACATCAGCAGCACTGATGTCACCGGTTAGCAAACCGCTAAATATTTTTATTAAAACTTACTACTTAAGCCAAAATCTTTGCAACCACGCCGGCGCCAACAGTACGGCCACCTTCACGGATCGCAAAACGTAAACCTTCTTCCATCGCGATTGGCGCGATGAGTTTTACGGTAATCGTGACGTTATCGCCAGGCATGACCATTTCTTTGTCTTTTGGCAACTCGATTGAACCAGTTACGTCCGTTGTGCGGAAGTAAAACTGTGGACGATAGTTGTTAAAGAATGGTGTATGACGACCACCTTCGTCTTTACCCAAGATGTACACCTCGGCTGTAAAGTGAGTATGTGGGGTGATTGAACCTGGCTTAGCCAATACTTGGCCGCGCTCAACTTCTTCACGTTTTGTACCGCGTAACAAGATACCAACGTTATCGCCTGCTTGACCTTGGTCGAGCAATTTACGGAACATTTCAACACCAGTACAAGTGGTCTTGAGTGTTGGCTTGATACCGATGATTTCGATCTCTTCGCCTACTTTAACGATACCGCGCTCGATACGACCAGTCACAACAGTACCGCGACCGGAGATAGAGAACACGTCTTCTACTGGCATCAAGAACGCGCCGTCAACAGCACGCTCTGGAGTTGGGATATAAGTATCTAATGCTTCAGCCAATTTCATGATGGCTTCTTTACCCAATGGGCCTTCGTCGCCTTCTAAAGCTAACTTAGCAGAACCTTGGATGATTGGTGTGTCATCGCCAGGGAAGTTGTACTTAGATAAAAGCTCACGAACTTCCATTTCAACGAGTTCTAACAATTCAGCGTCATCAACCATGTCGCATTTGTTCAAGAACACCACGATGTAAGGAACACCCACTTGGCGTGCCAAGAGGATGTGTTCACGAGTTTGTGGCATTGGGCCGTCAGCAGCAGAACAAACCAAAATAGCGCCGTCCATCTGAGCAGCACCAGTAATCATGTTCTTCACGTAGTCAGCATGTCCTGGGCAATCCACGTGTGCGTAGTGACGGTTTGCAGTCTCGTACTCAACGTGCGCAGTATTAATCGTAATACCACGTGCTTTTTCTTCAGGAGCAGCATCGATCTGATCATATGCTTTAGCTTCGCCACCGAATGCTTTAGAAAGCACGGTTGCAATTGCTGCTGTCAATGTAGTTTTACCGTGGTCAACGTGACCGATGGTGCCTACGTTTACGTGCGGTTTTGTCCGCTCGAATTTTTCTTTTGCCATTTTTGTCTGCCTTCTTTAGCTAGTCAATATTCAAAATTAATGTGGATAAATTACTTCGCTTTAGCAGCCATAACTGCTTCAGCAACGTTCTTCGGTGCTTCGGAATAATGCTTAAATTCCATGGTGTAAGTAGCGCGACCTTGGGTCAACGAGCGCAAGCCAGTTGAGTAACCAAACATCTCTGCCAATGGCACTTCAGCACGAACGATCTTGCCGCCGCCTGGAATGTCATCCATACCTTGCAAAATACCGCGACGGGATGAGAGATCACCCATTACGTTACCCATGAAATCTTCTGGTGTTTCTACTTCAACAGCCATCATCGGCTCAAGCAATACTGGTGCTGCTTTACGCATACCGTCTTTGAATGCCATAGAACCCGCCATCTTAAATGCGTTTTCATTGGAGTCAACGTCATGGTATGAACCGAAGAACAATGTTGCTTTGATATCTACAACTGGATAACCAGCCAAAATACCGGAGTTCAATGTTTCGATGATGCCTTTTTCAACTGCAGGGATGTATTCACGTGGAACTACACCGCCTTTAATTGCGTCAACGAATTCAAAACCTTTGCCTGGAGCTTGTGGCTCTAACTTCAATACCACGTGACCATATTGACCACGACCACCAGACTGCTTAACGAATTTACCTTCGATCTCTTCGCAAACCTTGCGAATCGTTTCGCGGTACGCAACTTGTGGCTTACCAACAGTTGCTTCAACGCTGAACTCACGCTTCATACGGTCAACCAGAATTTCTAAGTGGAGCTCGCCCATTCCAGAAATAATCGTTTGACCAGATTCTTCGTCAGTCTTAACACGGAAAGATGGATCTTCTTGTGCCAAGCGATTCAAAGCAAGGCCCATTTTTTCTTGGTCAGCTTTTGTCTTTGGCTCAACAGCTTGAGAAATCACTGGCTCTGGGAAGACCATGCGCTCCAAAATCACGATGCTGTCTGGATCACACAATGTTTCGCCAGTAGTTGCGTCTTTCAGACCAACCGCAGCAGCGATATCGCCTGCGTACACTTCTTTAATTTCTTCACGTTGGTTTGCATGCATCTGCAACAAACGACCAACACGCTCTTTCTTACCCTTAATTGGGTTGTAGATTGTGTCACCAGATTTCATTACACCTGAGTAAACGCGGAAGAAGATAAGCTGACCAACGAATGGGTCAGTCATGATCTTAAATGCTAACGCAGAGAACTTCTCAGCATCATCAGCTTTACGTGTTGTAGGAGTCCCATCTTCCAATTCGCAAGGAACTGGTGGAACATCCAATGGGGATGGCAACAACTCAACTACTGCATCCAACATCGCCTGAACGCCTTTGTTTTTGAAAGCTGTTCCGCACAACATTGGAACGATTTCATTAGCAATAGTGCGTTGACGCAATGCTTTTTTGATTTCTTCTTCGGTCAAGGCTTCGCCGCCGAGATACTTTTCCATCAATTCTTCTGAGCTTTCAGCAGCCGCCTCTAGCAACTTCTCGCGCCACTCTTCAGCAGATGCTTGCAATTCAGCAGGAATCTCTTCGTAAGTAAACTTCGTACCTTGTGAAGCCTCATCCCAATAGATGGCCTTCATTTTTACCAAGTCCACAACGCCCTTAAAGTTTTCTTCAGCGCCAATTGGAATTTGAATCAAGATAGGATTTGCTTTGAGGCGCATCTTCATTTGGTCGTAGACCTTGAAGAAGTTTGCGCCGGTACGGTCCATCTTGTTTACGAACGCTAAACGTGGAACCTGATATTTGTTAGCTTGACGCCAAACAGTTTCAGATTGTGGCTGTACACCACCTACCGCACAGTAAACCATGCAAGCACCATCCAATACGCGCATTGAACGCTCAACTTCAATAGTGAAGTCTACGTGTCCTGGGGTATCAATAATATTGATGCGATGCTCTGGGAAATTTCCAGCCATTCCCTTCCAGAACGTTGTAGTAGCAGCAGAAGTAATCGTGATACCACGCTCTTGCTCTTGCTCCATCCAGTCCATGGTTGCAGCGCCATCATGTACTTCACCAATCTTATGATTAACACCGGTGTAGAACAAAACGCGTTCTGTAGTTGTTGTCTTGCCTGCGTCAATGTGCGCAGAGATACCAATATTGCGGTATCTGTCGATGGGGGTTTTACGTGCCACTGTTGGTACCTTTTCTTTGCTGTGCGATTAGAAGCGGAAATGTGAGAAAGCTTTGTTAGCTTCTGCCATACGGTGAACTTCTTCACGCTTCTTCATTGCTCCGCCGCGACCTTCTGCAGCTTCTAATAATTCGTTGGCCAAACGTTGAGCCATAGATTTCTCACCGCGCTTTTTAGCGGCTTCGCGCACCCAGCGCATTGCCAAAGCAGAACGGCGTGATGGGCGAACTTCAACAGGAACCTGGTAGTTAGCGCCACCAACACGACGGCTCTTCACCTCAACCATTGGCTTAACGTTGCCCATAGCTGTTGAGAAAATTTCGAGTGGTTCTTTGTTTGCTTTTTTCTCGATGTGATCAAAGGCACCGTAAACGATACGCTCTGCAACCGATTTCTTGCCGTCCAACATGAGGACGTTCATGAATTTAGCTACTTCTACATTACCGAATTTTGGATCCGGCAAAATTTCCCGTTTGGGAACTTCACGACGACGTGGCATAACTACTCCTTCAGTTCAGTTAGGGGCGACCCACATGGATCACCCGCTCCGGTTGCCCTACTATCTAAGAAGATTCTTAGACGGGACAACCACTTACTTGTCTTTTAAGTCTGACAAACGAAGACTTACTACAAATACTTCAGCAAAAATCTATTGAAAGATTAAGCAGATTTCTTAGCGCGCTTAGCACCGTACTTGGAACGTGACTGCTTACGGTCTTTAACACCTTGCAAGTCAAGTGAGCCACGAACGATGTGGTAACGAACACCTGGCAAATCCTTTACACGACCACCACGAATCAACACTACCGAGTGTTCCTGGAGGTTATGGCCTTCACCGCCAATGTATGAAATAACTTCAAAACCATTGGTTAAGCGAACTTTGGCTACTTTACGAAGCGCAGAGTTAGGCTTTTTAGGAGTAGTGGTGTACACACGTGTACAAACACCACGGCGCTGCGGACTGTTTTCCAGTGCAGGGCTCTTGCTTTTAACGATCAGCCTGGATCTTGGCTTACGTATTAATTGATTAATTGTTGGCATAAAATAGCTCGGTTAGTACTTCTTTGTTGCTTTCTTCAAGAAAATCAATGACTTAGAGAATTTCTAGGTCAAAAAGACCCTCTTCTGAATCAGTAGAACTCAGCATTCTAGCTTGGCCAGCCTTTTCCGTCAACCAAATGGGGAAAAAACTGGCCATTTCTGGCCAGAATTACCAAATTAGCTCGGATCAGCCTCCCCAGCAGGAGCAACGACTTCAGCCTCTATTTCTACAGGCATATTGGCTATTGCTTCCTCTTCGGCGGCAATCATTTGAGCGCGGTCACGCTCGAATTGCTCTCTGACCTTGCGTGCACGGCGGTAAGACAAGCCGGTACCAGCAGGAATCAGACGACCAATAATGACGTTTTCCTTGAGGCCACGGAGTGTATCGGTCTTGCCCATAATGGCGGCTTCGGTCAATACACGGGTGGTTTCTTGGAAAGAAGCCGCTGAAATGAAGCTGTCGGTCGACAAGGATGCTTTAGTAATACCCAACAGCACGTTTTCGAACTGAGCTGGGCGCTTACCTGCGGCAATCACTAAATCGTTAGCGTCATACAGTTTTGAACGCTCAACTTGCTCACCAGTGATGTAAGCGGTATCGCCGCCATCAGTGATCTGCACACGACGCAACATTTGACGCACGATCACTTCAATGTGCTTGTCGTTAATCTTCACGCCTTGCAAACGGTAAACGTCTTGAACTTCATCAACGATATAGATCGCCAACTCTTCAATACCTCTGAGAGTCAAGATGTCATGTGGATCAGCTGGGCCTTCCACAATCATCTCGCCCTTGTTCACAACTTGACCGTCATGAACGAGAACTTGCTTCTCTTTAGGAATCAAGAATTCATTGGCTTCGCCGTCCATATCGGTAATCACCAAACGCTGTTTACCTTTGGTTTCTTTACCGAAGGAAACTGTTCCAGTAACTTTCGCCAAGACAGCTGCGTCTTTAGGTGAACGTGCTTCGAACAATTCTGCAACACGTGGCAAACCACCGGTAATGTCGCGAGTCTTCTGTGATTCGATTGGAATACGGGCCAATACTTCACCAACTTCGACTTTCTGACCATCCTTAACAGTAATCAAAGCGCCTACTTGGAGGCCAATGTTTACCGGATGATCAGTACCGGCGATCATGACTTCGTTACCCTTGTCATCAACCAAGTTGATCATTGGGCGAACGCCTTTGCTTGCTGCAGAACGACGCTTACCGTCAATTACCACCAAGGTGGAAAGACCGGTAACTTCGTCTACCTGCTTAGCAACGGTTACACCTTCTTCAACGTTGTCGAAGCGGGCGATACCAGCGTACTCAGAAATAATCGGACGTGTTAATGGGTCCCAAGTCGCCAAGCTTGCGCCAGCCTTAACAGCTGCATCTTCTTTCAACAAGAGAGTTGCACCATAAGGCACTTTATGACGCTCGCGCTCACGACCATTCTCATCAACGATCAAGGCTTCGCCAGAACGTGAAATCACGATCTGCTCACCCTTCGCATTCTTGACAACACGCATCGTGGCAGAGAATTTCAAAGCACCATTAGACTTAGCTTCGATGTTGCTTGCAACCAATGCACGTGACGCTGCGCCACCAATATGGAAAGTACGCATAGTCAACTGTGTGCCTGGCTCGCCGATGGACTGAGCAGCGATCACGCCAACTGCTTCACCAACGTTTACCAAACCACCGCGACCTAGATCGCGTCCGTAGCACTTCGCGCACAAACCAAAGCGAGTTAAGCAAGACAATACTGTGCGAACTTTAACTTCGTCGATACCCAATGCAACGATTTGATCAACGTGATCTTCGTCGAGCAAGGTGTCGTTCGGAACAATGACTTCTTGTGTGTCAGGATGAACGATGTCACCGATACATACACGACCCAAAATGCGGTCACGCAATGCTTCGATAATTTCGCCGCCTTCAACCAGCGCCTTCATGGTTACACCATTAGTTGCGCCGCAATCATCTTCGATCACCACGAGATCTTGAGTGACGTCGCATAAACGACGTGTCAAGTAACCCGAGTTCGCTGTCTTCAACGCTGTATCTGCCAGACCTTTACGAGCGCCGTGGGTTGAGATGAAGTACTGCAATACGTTCAAACCTTCACGGAAGTTCGCAGTAATTGGGGTTTCAATGATGGAGCCATCCGGCTTAGCCATCAAACCACGCATACCAGCCAACTGACGAATCTGCGCTGCAGATCCACGCGCACCAGAATCCGCCATCATGTAGATGGAGTTAAAGGATTCTTGACGCACAGTCTTACCGTTACGATCGAGTACGTCAACGTGTGACAACTCATCCATCATTGCTTTACCAACTTGGTCGCCTGCAGCACCCCAAATATCAACCACGTTGTTATAACGCTCTTGATTGGTTACGAGACCTGACATGAACTGCTTGTCATACTCCTTAACCTTGGCAGATGCCTCAGTGATGATGCGCTCTTTAGAAGTTGGGATCAGCATATCGTCGATCGCAACTGAGATACCAGCGTTGGTTGCCAAACGGAAACCAGACTGCAAGAGGCGGTCGGCAAAAATCACAGTTTCACGTAAACCGCACTTACGGAATGAAGTGTTGATCAAGCGTGAGATTTCTTTTTTCTTCAAAGGCTTGTTAATTTCCTCGAAAGACATGCCTTTAGGCAAAATCTCAGACAAGATTGCACGGCCAACTGATGTTTGATAGATCTTGGTCTTTTCAGCAAAACGGGCATCGCCCTCTGCCTTCTTGTCCACAATCTCAAACTCAGTAATACGAACAGCAACACGAGAAGCCAATTCAACTTGACCTGCTTCGTATGCACGTACTACTTCAGTAATGTTAGCGAAAACCATGCCTTCGCCTTTACCGTTGATCTTGTCACGTGTAGCGTAGTACAGACCCAACACCACGTCCTGTGACGGAACGATTGATGGCTCGCCGTTAGCTGGGAACAATACGTTGTTCGAAGCCAACATCAATGTACGTGCTTCCATTTGCGCTTCGAGCGACAAAGGAACGTGAACCGCCATTTGGTCACCGTCAAAGTCCGCATTAAATGCCGCGCAGACTAATGGGTGCAATTGGATTGCTTTACCTTCAATCAGCATTGGCTCGAAAGCCTGAATACCAAGGCGATGCAATGTAGGCGCACGGTTCAACATGATTGGATGTTCACGAATGACTTCTTCGAGAATGTCCCAAACGATTGGAGTCTGGCTTTCAACTTCTTTCTTTGCAGCCTTAATCGTGGTTGCAATACCCAAAGTCTCAAGCTTGTTGAAAATGAATGGCTTGAATAATTCCAAGGCCATTAATTTTGGTAAGCCGCACTGATGCAACTTCAATGTAGGGCCAACCACGATGACTGAACGACCAGAGTAGTCAACACGTTTACCCAACAAGTTTTGACGGAAACGACCGCTCTTACCTTTAATCATCTCGGCCAAGGACTTGAGAGGACGCTTGTTAGCGCCAGTCATAGCCTTACCGCGACGACCGTTGTCGAGCAATGAGTCAACCGCTTCTTGCAACATCCGTTTTTCGTTACGAACGATGATCTCTGGTGCGCGCAACTCTAACAAACGCTTTAAACGGTTGTTACGGTTGATCACACGACGGTAGAGGTCGTTCAAATCTGAAGTAGCAAAGCGACCGCCATCCAATGGCACCAATGGGCGCAATTCAGGTGGCAATACTGGCAATACTTCCATGATCATCCAGTCAGGCTTGATGCCTGAAGTCTGGAACGCCTCGAGCACTTTTAAGCGCTTAGCGTATTTCTTGATCTTGGCATCGCTACCAGTGGCTTTTAAGTCAGCACGAATAGTCTCTACTTCACGATCGATATCAATCGAACGCAAGAGATCACGAATACCTTCCGCGCCCATGATGGCAGTAAATGCACCATCACCATACTCTTCAGTCTTAGCAATGTATTCGTCTTCAGACATGATCTGACCACGCTTCATCGCGCCTTCAGGAGTCATGCCAGGATCAACCACTACATATGCTTCAAAGTAGAGAACGCGCTCGATATCACGCAATGTCATATCGAGAACCATACCCAAGCGGGATGGCAAGGACTTCAAGAACCAGATGTGCGCTACAGGGGCTGCCAACTCAATATGGCCCATGCGCTCACGACGTACCTTAGCGAGAGTAACTTCAACGCCGCACTTCTCGCAGATTACGCCACGGAACTTTAAACGCTTGTACTTACCGCATAAGCACTCGTAGTCTTTGGTTGGTCCAAAAATCTTGGCGCAGAACAAACCATCACGCTCGGGCTTAAAAGTCCGGTAGTTGATGGTTTCTGGTTTGCGTACTTCACCAAAAGACCATGAGCGAATTTTCTCAGGAGATGCGAGACCAATTTTGATGACATCAAACTGCTCTTCGCCCTGCGTTTGCTTAAATAAATCGAGCAATGCTTTCATATCAGTTGCGCTCCATGTCAATGTCAATACCCAACGAACGGATTTCTTTTACCAGCACGTTGAAGGATTCGGGCATGCCAGCATCAATCGTGTGCTCGCCCTTGACGATGTTTTCATAAACCTTGGTACGGCCTGCGACGTCATCGGACTTCACTGTCAGCATTTCCTGCAAGACATATGAAGCACCGTATGCTTCGAGGGCCCAGACTTCCATCTCACCAAAGCGCTGACCACCGAACTGAGCTTTACCGCCCAATGGCTGTTGCGTTACTAAAGAGTAAGGTCCGGTTGAACGTGCATGCATCTTGTCATCGACCAAATGGTGGAGTTTCAAGACGTGCATTACGCCAACAGTGACTGGACGCTCAAATTGGTCGCCAGTTCGGCCGTCGCACAAAATCATTTGCTGACGTGAAGGGGTCATCTTCAAAGATTTAGCAACATCTTCTGGATACGCCAACTCGAGCATGCGTCCGATTTCAGCTTCAGTAGCACCATCAAACACTGGAGTAGCAAATGGCAAGCCTTGGCGGAGATTCTCAGCCAAAACATTGATCTGCTCATCAGTGAAGTTGTCGATGTCTTCAACACGACCTGTTTCGTTATAAAGCTGCTTGAAGAACTTACGTAATTCAGTTTGCTTAGCGTGCTCACGAACCATCTCGTCAATACGCTTACCAATACCTTGGGCAGCCCAACCTAAATGGGTTTCCAAGATCTGGCCAACGTTCATACGGGAAGGAACACCCAATGGGTTCAAGACGATGTCAACAGGGCGTCCGTCAGCCATAAATGGCATATCTTCAGCTGGGGCGATTTTAGAAACCACACCTTTGTTACCGTGACGACCGGCCATCTTGTCACCAGGCTGTAAACGACGCTTAACGGCCAAGTACACCTTAACCATCTTTGTTACGCCAGGCTGTAAATCATCGCCCTGGGTAAGCTTGGTGCGCTTCTCTTCAAAAGCCTCATCAAATTGCTTACGCTTCGCTTCGATAGAAGATTTAATTGCTTCAACTTGTGAGGCAACCTCATCATCTGCTGGACGAACGTCAAACCAATGGTATTTATCTAAGCTGGCAAGGTATTCCTTGTCAATCTTAGTGCCTTTAGCTAATTTCTGAGGACCACCATTGGCAACTTTACCAATCAACAGTTTTTCTAAACGCATGAAGGCATCGCCCTCAACAATACGCAACTGGTCGTTCAAGTCCAAACGATAGCGTTGTAATTCTTCTTGAATAATTGCTTGTGCACGTGCATCGCGCTCAATACCTTCACGGGTGAAGACTTGAACATCAATAACAGTACCGATCATTCCTGAAGGAACGCGCAAAGAAGTATCTTTAACGTCAGATGCTTTTTCACCGAAGATCGCACGCAGCAACTTCTCTTCCGGAGTGAGAGTAGTCTCGCCCTTTGGAGTTACCTTACCAACCAATACGTCGCCAGCTTCAACTTCAGCACCGATGTACACAATACCGCTCTCATCCAAACGGGAGAGTTGTGACTCTGCCAAATTGGAGATATCGCGAGTAATTTCTTCTGAACCAAGCTTGGTATCACGCGCAACCACTGACAACTCTTCAATATGAATAGAGGTGTAACGGTCGTCAGCAACAACTTTCTCAGAAATCAAGATTGAATCTTCGAAGTTGTAACCGTTCCATGGCATAAATGCCACAGTCATGTTTTGACCCAAAGCCAATTCACCCAAATCGGTAGATGCGCCGTCAGCAACAACGTCACCACGCGCTACGCGATCACCAGCCTGAACGATAGGACGTTGGTTAATGTTGGTGTTTTGGTTTGAACGGGTGTACTTGATGAGGTTATAAATATCCACACCAACTTCACCAGCAGCTGTCTCATCATCGTTTACACGAATCACAACACGGTTAGCGTCAACATAATCAACGATACCGCCGCGAGACGCCAAAATAACTGTGCCGGAGTCAACCGCAACAATACGCTCTAAACCTGTACCAACCAATGGCTTATCCGGACGCAAGCAAGGAACTGCTTGACGCTGCATGTTCGCACCCATCAACGCACGGTTTGCATCATCGTGTTCTAAGAATGGAACGAGTGAAGCGGCAGCAGAAACGATCTGGCTAGGAGCAACGTCGATGAAATCGATGCGCTCTGGGCTAACCATCATGGTTTCACCAGCTTGACGAGCAGAAACTAATTCGTCGGCCAACTTACCGCTCTTGTCGATTGTTGCGTTTGCCTGAGCAATCACATACTTTGCTTCCTCAATCGCAGAGAGGTAAACCACTTCATCGCTTACCTTGCTATTGGAAACTTTACGGTATGGGGTTTCTAAGAAACCATGCTCATTCAAACGCGCAAATAACGCGAGTGAGTTGATCAAACCAATGTTTGGTCCTTCGGGAGTTTCAATTGGGCAAACACGTCCATAGTGAGTTGGATGCACGTCGCGCACTTCAAAGCCTGCGCGCTCGCGGGTCAAACCACCAGGTCCCAACGCAGAAATACGACGCTTGTGCGTGATCTCTGAAAGCGGGTTGGTTTGGTCCATAAACTGGGACAACTGTGAAGAACCGAAGAACTCACGAATCGCAGAAGAGATTGGCTTACTGTTAATCAAGTCATGCGGCATGAGGTTTTCTGTTTCGGCTTGGCCGAGACGTTCTTTAACCGCACGCTCAACACGTGACAAACCAGCACGGAATTGGTTTTCAGCCAATTCGCCAACGCAACGTACACGACGATTACCTAAGTGATCGATATCGTCTACTTCGCCTTTGCCGTTACGCAAATCTACGAGGGACTTAATGGTGTCGAGAATATCTTCGTTTGACAGAACCATTGGGCCTTCCATTTCTGGACGGTTCAAACGGCTGTTGACCTTCATACGGCCAACGCGTGACAAATCGTAAGTATCTTCGTTGTAGAACAAGCGCTGGAACAAGGCTTCTACAGCATCTTCTGTTGGAGGCTCACCAGGACGCATCATGCGGTAGATGGCGATACGAGCAGCCATTTGATCCGCTGTTTCATCAGTACGCAATGTCTGAGAAATGTATGCACCAGAATCCAAATCATTGGTGTAGATAGTTTCTAATTGCTTGATGCCTGCATCGCGCAATGTAGCCAATACCTCTTCAGTGATTTCATCATTAGCGTAGGCCAAGATTTCACCAGAATCTGGATCAACAATATTGCGTGCCACTACACGACCAATTAAATAGTCGTCTGGTACAGCGATTGTTTTAGTTTTAGCAGCTTCGAGTTCACGAATATGCTTTGCATTGATACGCTTGTCTTTTTGAATGACAACAACGCCATTCTTGTCGAGCACATCAAAGCTAGCCAACTGACCACGCAAACGCTCTGGCACAAATTCCATTGAACCGCCGTTAGCAGCTAATGAGAAATGGTCAAAGTTAAAGAAGTTAGCAAGAATCTGTTCGTTGTTTAAACCAATTGCTTTGAGCAAAATGGTGACAGGCATCTTACGACGACGGTCAACGCGGAAATAGAGAATGTCTTTCGGATCAAACTCGAAATCGAGCCATGAACCACGGTAAGGAATGATGCGTGCTGAGAACAGCAACTTACCTGAGCTATGTGTTTTACCCTTATCGTGCTCGAAGAACACGCCTGGGGAACGGTGCAACTGAGAAACGATCACGCGCTCAGTACCATTGATCACAAAAGAGCCATTTTCTGTCATGAGTGGAATTTCACCCATGTAGACTTCGCTCTCTTTTACCTCTTTAACCTTAGTAGGCGCTTCGCGATCATAAATAATCAAGCGAACTTTTGCGCGCAAGGCAGAGTGGTATGTGTAACCACGCTGTTGACATTCTTTAACGTCAAATGGTGGCTGTGATAACTGGTAAGACACGTATTCCATACGTGCATAGCCGTTGTTAGACACAATTGGGAATGCTGATGTAAAGGCAGCTTGAAGTCCCTCAGTAAGACGAGACATTGCTGGCTTTTCAGCCTGTAAAAATTTAGCGTAGGATTCCAGCTGCGTTGCGATCAGGTACGGAACCTGGTGGTTATTTACTCGCTTAGCAAAGCTTTTACGGACTCGCTTGCGTTCGGTGAAGCTATAGTTCATTTCATCTCCGAATTCAGCGACTGTACAAAGATTTGGCGATTGGCCACTACCAATCACTGGCGGACAACACTAAACCGATAGATCTAGTGTCCGACCAAACTTGCATTCTGCAGTCGTATCAGAAGGCAAACCCGATTTCAATCAGAAATGAAATCGGGTTTGACCTCTAGAGGTCAAACCCAACATGGCTAACGCCCCTTTTTGAGAGGCGCCAGCATTGTATGTATTACTTGAGTTCTGCTTTAGCGCCAGCTTCTTCAAGCTTCTTCTTAGCTTCTTCAGCCGTCTTCTTATCAACAGCTTCTTTGATTGGCTTCGGTGCACCGTCAACCAAGTCCTTAGCTTCTTTCAAGCCAAGACCAGTAATTTCGCGAACTGCCTTAATTACTGAAACTTTGTTTGCGCCAGCTTCGAGCAAGTTAACAGTGAATTCTGTTTGCTCTTCAGCAGCAGCGCCGCCAGCTGCACCAGCAGGACCAGCAACAGCCATCGCTGCAGCTGATACGCCAAACTTCTCTTCGAATGCTTTAACCAAGTCGTTCAAATCCATAACGGACATGCTACCTACTGCATCAATGATTTCTTCTTTAGTAATCGCCATTTTTAGCTCCTAATACTTAAATAGTTAATCTGTCGCTTATTCAGCGGCAGGGGTTTCAGGTGTTTCTGTTCCAGCTTCTGGGGCTGCGGCTGCAGGCTCAGCACTTGCTTCTGGAGCGGCGGCTTCAGCAACTACTTCTGCTGGGGCTGCTGCTACTTCTGCTACCGGTGCTGCAACAGGAGCAGGTGCTCCTTCTGCCTTTTGTGCTGCTACTGCACCCAATACGCGAGCCATCGCAGAAACTGGGGCCAACATCACGCCCAACAGCTGAGATAACAACTCGTCGCGGCTTGGAATAGACGCGAGGGATTTAACACCCGCTACGTCCAACAACTTGCCGTTATATAAGCCAGCAGTAATGACCAGCTTGTCTTGAGTCTTAGCAAAGTTCTGCAATACTTTTGCCGAAGCAATCGGATCAGCAGAAATGCCGTAGATCAAGGGGCCAACCATCGAATCGGCAAGAGGCTCAAACTGTGTGCCTTGTGCAGCACGGCGTGCCAATGTGTTCTTCAAAACGCGAAGATATACACCTTGGTCACGTGCGCTAGCACGTAGCTTTGTCAACTGCTCTACTGGAATACCACGGTATTCAGCGAGCACGACAGTTTGGGCTCCAGCCAATTGAGCGCCGACATCAGCAACAATCGCTTTTTTGTCTTGTACATTCAAAGGCACGGTTTAACTCCTAAAAAACCAACTGTTTCCAGTTGGGGTTACACACCAGCGTCTGATCATTTGTTCACAAGGTTCTTGTGAAAATCTTTTCAGGGTCGCCATCTGCGCTGGCTATTACTTTCGTAACGATTAAGAATTCATCCCTATAAAAGCAAACTCATTCACCAACGGTCTTTGATGTTCGACTCTCACTCAAAGAGTGGGAGTCGACCCAAAGTTCTTTTTTGCTACAGGCTAATTAAGCTGCTGCCTGTAACGATGCTTGGTCTACGCGTACGCCTGCACCCATGGTGCTGCTTACGGCAACCTTCTTTAAATAAATACCCTTAGATGCAGGTGGCTTCGCTTTATTCAAAGCCTCGAGCAATGCGAGCAAGTTGGATTTCAATGCAGTTGGCTCGAATGAACGACGGCCAATGCTTGCGTGCACGATACCGGCTTTGTCCACACGGAACTGAACTTGACCAGCTTTTGCATTTTTAACTGCAGTAGCAACGTCAGGAGTCACTGTTCCAACTTTTGGATTCGGCATCAAACCACGTGGGCCCAATACTTGACCTAAAGTACCAACAATTTTCATTGTGTCTGGAGATGCGATCAAAATATCGAAATCAATTTTGCCGCCTTTAATTTGTTCAGCAAGCTCTTCCATGCCAACAATTTCTGCACCAGCGGCTTTAGCTTGTTCAGCCTTCTCGCCTTGAGCAAAAACAGCTACACGAACATGCTTACCTGTACCAGCCGGGAGCACTACTGCGCCACGCACAACTTGGTCAGATTTCTTAGCATCAATACCCAACTGAACAGCAACGTCAATAGACTCATCAAACTTAGCAGTTGCACACTCTTTAACAAGGTTCAATGCGTCATCTAATGAATAGAACTTGTTGCGATCAACTTTAGATTGAATTGCTTTTACGCGTTTAGATAATTTAGTCATGATTAGAGACCTTCCACAGTGATGCCCATGGAACGGGCGCTACCAGCGATTGTTCTAACAGCTGCGTCCATATCGGCTGCTGTCAAATCTGGCATTTTTGCTTTAGCGATTTCTTCCGCTTGAGCACGAGTAATTGAACCCACTTTATCGGTATGAGGACGTGGTGATCCTTTTTCAATCTTCGCAGCCTTCTTAATCATGATGGTTGCTGGAGGAGTCTTCATGATGAATGTGAAGCTCTTATCAGCAAACGCTGTAATCACGACTGGAATTGGAAGGCCTGGTTCCATGCTCTGAGTTTGAGCATTGAACGCCTTACAGAATTCCATAATGTTAAGGCCGCGTTGACCCAATGCTGGACCTACGGGTGGTGATGGATTTGCTTTACCTGCAGGGATCTGCAGCTTAATAAAGCCAATAATCTTCTTTGCCATGTGTGCTCCTTAAAGCGCGCCTAACCTCATTAGGAAAGACCGCTGTTGAGTAAACGCTTCGCTAGTTTTTGGCTTTCTAGCTCCGCTCCTCGGTTATTGCTAACCACTTAACTACTAACTACTAAAACCAGGACTAAGTCCTTGTTTTTACATCTTTTCTACCTGGCCGAACTCCAGCTCAACTGGGGTACCGCGGCCAAAAATTGTAACAGAAACGCGCAATCTTGACTTCTCATAATTGACTTCTTCGATATTTCCGTTGAAATCAACAAATGGGCCTTCTTTAACTCGCACGATCTCGCCAACCTCAAATAGGGTCTTAGGCTTAGGTTTATCCACCCCAGCCTGCATTTGATCCATGATTTTGGCTACTTCAGCCGTAGAAATTGGGCTTGGACGATTACGAACGCCGCCTACGAAACCGGTTACTTTTGGTGTGTTCTTCACCAAATGCCAGCTCTCATCGGTCATTTCCATCTCAATCAGGACATATCCTGGGAAGAAACGACGCTCGGAAACTGACTTGGTGCCGGACTTGATCTCTACAACCTCTTCGGAAGGGACCAAAATACGGCCAAATTTCTCAGGCATTCCAGAGCGAGCAATACGCTCTTCAAGGCCTCTTTTCACGCTCTTTTCCATTCCGGAATAAGCATGAATGACGTACCAGCGCATATTGCCGATAGCTTGTGGATTAGTAGCTACTTCAGAATCAATCATTTTTTACTCACTTCCAGCCCAAAAAGACTGAAAAAACTAGCCATTCAATCAATTTGTCTGCAGTCCACAAAAACAAGGACATGATCAGAACAAAGCCAAATACGACTAGAGTCATTTGGGTAGTCTCTTTACGAGTTGGCCAAACAACCTTTTTTACTTCATACCAAGAATCTTTTGCGTAGGCGATGAAACGACGCCCATCAGGAGAAATTGCCACAATCAAAACTGCAGCTGCAATGCCGCCAAATAAAACAGCAAGACGAATCAAAATAGATTGATCAGCGAGCGTGTAGTACAGAACTAACGCTGCAACGACGATTAAAGCAGCGAGTACAGTGACCCAGCTGCTTTTTTCTTCAGTATGACTTGCTGTTTGATGAGACATTTTGCTTTCAGTTCAAATCGTGGCAGGGGCGGAGGGCATCGAACCCCCAACCTTTGGTTTTGGAGACCAACGCTCTGCCAATTGAGCTACACCCCTTTATAAAAACTAATTAAAACTTACTACTTAAGCCAAAATCTTTGCAACCACGCCGGCGCCAACAGTGCGGCCACCTTCACGGATCGCAAAACGTAAACCTTCTTCCATCGCGATTGGCGCGATGAGTTTTACGGTAATCGTGACGTTATCGCCAGGCATGACCATTTCTTTGTCTTTTGGCAACTCGATTGAACCAGTTACGTCCGTTGTGCGGAAGTAAAACTGTGGACGATAGTTGTTAAAGAATGGTGTATGACGACCACCTTCGTCTTTACCCAAGATGTACACCTCGGCTGTAAAGTGAGTATGTGGGGTGATTGAACCTGGCTTAGCCAATACTTGGCCGCGCTCAACTTCTTCACGTTTTGTACCGCGTAACAAGATACCAACGTTATCGCCTGCTTGACCTTGGTCGAGCAATTTACGGAACATTTCAACACCAGTACAAGTGGTCTTGAGTGTTGGCTTGATACCGATGATTTCGATCTCTTCGCCTACTTTAACGATACCGCGCTCGATACGACCAGTCACAACAGTACCGCGACCGGAGATAGAGAACACGTCTTCTACTGGCATCAAGAACGCGCCGTCAACAGCACGCTCTGGAGTTGGGATATAAGTATCTAATGCTTCAGCCAATTTCATGATGGCTTCTTTACCCAATGGGCCTTCGTCGCCTTCTAAAGCTAACTTAGCAGAACCTTGGATGATTGGTGTGTCATCGCCAGGGAAGTTGTACTTAGATAAAAGCTCACGAACTTCCATTTCAACGAGTTCTAACAATTCAGCGTCATCAACCATGTCGCATTTGTTCAAGAACACCACGATGTAAGGAACACCCACTTGGCGTGCCAAGAGGATGTGTTCACGAGTTTGTGGCATTGGGCCGTCAGCAGCAGAACAAACCAAAATAGCGCCGTCCATCTGAGCAGCACCAGTAATCATGTTCTTCACGTAGTCAGCATGTCCTGGGCAATCCACGTGTGCGTAGTGACGGTTTGCAGTCTCGTACTCAACGTGCGCAGTATTAATCGTAATACCACGTGCTTTTTCTTCAGGAGCAGCATCGATCTGATCATATGCTTTAGCTTCGCCACCGAATGCTTTAGAAAGCACGGTTGCAATTGCTGCTGTCAATGTAGTTTTACCGTGGTCAACGTGACCGATGGTGCCTACGTTTACGTGCGGTTTTGTCCGCTCGAATTTTTCTTTTGCCATTTTTAATCTGCCTTTAGTTAACTCTTAAACCAAACACGAAATACACAATTAATAAAATCAAACATGGTGCCCATGGGCAGGATCGAACTGCCGACCTCTCCCTTACCAAGGGAGTGCTCTACCACTGAGCCACATGGGCGAAATCTAATGCAACAAATTCTGGAGCGGGATAAGAGAATCGAACTCTTGACCGAAGATTGGAAATCTGCTGTTTTACCATTAAACTAATCCCGCACATCTGGTGGAGGGGGTAGGATTCGAACCTACGTAGGCATAGCCAACAGATTTACAGTCTGCCTCCTTTAGCCGCTCGGACACCCCTCCGCGAACCCAATATTCTGACTCCAAATGGAGTTTCTGTCAATATCTCTAAACGCTTTGCACAAGTAAAAACGCCCAGACCTAAGAGGGTCTGGGCGTCGCATTGGTGCCCGGCAGTTACCTACTTTCACACGGGTAATCCGCACTATCATCGGCGTAAAGTCGTTTCACTGTCCTGTTCGGGATGGGAAGGAGTGGTTCCAACTTGCTATGGTCACCGGGCGTAGAGGGTCGAGTTGCTGATTAAATCAACAACTCTATTTGAGTAAGCATGTAATAAGGATGCAGATTAAATCTGGCAAACATCCAACACAATAGTGCTGGTTATAGGATCAAGCCTAACGGGCAATTAGTATCGGTTAGCTTAATGCATTACTGCACTTCCACACCCGACCTATCAACGTTGTGGTCTTCAACGACCCTTTATGTAGGTTAAACCTACGGGAGATCTCATCTTCAGGCAAGTTTCCCGCTTAGATGCTTTCAGCGGTTATCTCTCCCATTCATAGCTACCCTGCGATGCTTCTGGCGAAACAACAGGTACACCAGCGGAATGTCCACTCCGGTCCTCTCGTACTAGGAGCAGCCCCCGTCAAATCTCCAACGCCCATGGCAGATAGGGACCAAACTGTCTCACGACGTTTTAAACCCAGCTCACGTACCTCTTTAAATGGCGAACAGCCATACCCTTGGGACCGGCTACAGCCCCAGGATGAGATGAGCCGACATCGAGGTGCCAAACACCGCCGTCGATATGAACTCTTGGGCGGTATCAGCCTGTTATCCCCAGAGTACCTTTTATCCGTTGAGCGATGGCCCTTCCATACAGAACCACCGGATCACTATGACCTGCTTTCGCACCTGCTCGACTTGTCGGTCTCGCAGTTAAGCACGCTTTTGCCATTGCACTTTAGGTACGATGTCCGACCGTACCAAGCGTACCTTCGTACTCCTCCGTTACACTTTGGGAGGAGACCGCCCCAGTCAAACTGCCTACCATGCACTGTTCCCGACCCGGATAACGGGCCAAGGTTAGAACCTCAAATAAATCAGGGTGGTATTTCAAGGTTGGCTCCAACAGAACTAGCATCCTGTTATCAACGCCTCCCACCTATCCTACACAGACCGATTCAAAGTCCAATGCAAAGCTACAGTAAAGGTTCATGGGGTCTTTCCGTCTAGCCACGGGTAGATTGCATCATCACAAACATTTCAACTTCGCTGAGTCTCAGGAGGAGACAGTGTGGCCATCGTTACGCCATTCGTGCAGGTCGGAACTTACCCGACAAGGAATTTCGCTACCTTAGGACCGTTATAGTTACGGCCGCCGTTTACTGGGACTTCAATCAAGAGCTTGCACCCCATCATTTAATCTTCCAGCACCGGGCAGGCGTCACACCCTATACGTCCACTTTCGTGTTTGCAGAGTGCTGTGTTTTTATTAAACAGTCGCAGCCACCTTTTTATTGCAACCCTTTCGTCCTCCCCTTGTACAGGGTCAAACTACCAGGGCGTACCTTATCCCGAAGTTACGGTACAAATTTGCCGAGTTCCTTCTCCTGAGTTCTCTCAAGCGCCTTAGAATACTCATCTCGCCCACCTGTGTCGGTTTGCGGTACGGTCTTGTTAGACTGAAGCTTAGAGGCTTTTCTTGGAACCACTTCCAATTGCTTCGCGAATAAATTCGCTCGTCTCACGCCCTTGAATTACGCTACCGGATTTACCTAATAGCCATCTCCAACGTAAGAACCGGGACTTCCAACACCCGGACAACTTTCCGCGATCCGTCCCCCCATCGCATCTAACAATGGTCAAGGAATATTAACCTTGTTCCCATCAGCTACGCATCTCTGCCTCGCCTTAGGGGCCGACTCACCCTGTTCCGATGAACGTTGAACAGGAAACCTTGGGCTTACGGCGAGGGGGCTTTTCACCCCCTTTATCGCTACTCATGTCAGCATTCGCACTTCTGATACCTCCAGCATCCTTTACAAGACACCTTCACAGGCTTACAGAACGCTCTCCTACCATCACATTGCTGTGATCCGCAGCTTCGGTTATATGCTTAGCCCCGTTACATCTTCCGCGCAGGACGACTCGATCAGTGAGCTATTACGCTTTCTTTAAAGGATGGCTGCTTCTAAGCCAACCTCCTGACTGTTTTAGCCTTCCCACTTCGTTTCCCACTTAGCATATATTAGGGACCTTAGCTGGCGGTCTGGGTTGTTTCCCTCTTGACACCGGACGTTAGCACCCGATGTCTGTCTCCCGTGCTTGCACTTGTAGGTATTCGGAGTTTGCTATGGCGCAGTAATCCGCAATGGACCCCACTACCATGACAGTGCTCTACCCCCTACAGTGATACACGAGGCACTACCTAAATAGTTTTCGGAGAGAACCAGCTATTTCCAGTTTTGTTTAGCCTTTCACCCCTATCCACAGCTCATCCCCTAACTTTTCAACGTTAGTGGGTTCGGTCCTCCAGTACGTGTTACCGCACCTTCAACCTGGCCATGGATAGATCAACTGGTTTCGGGTCTACACCCAGCAACTAGCGCCCTATTCGGACTCGCTTTCGCTACGCCTTCCCTATTCGGTTAAGCTTGCTACTGAATGTAAGTCGCTGACCCATTATACAAAAGGTACGCAGTCACCCCTTACGAGGCTCCTACTGTTTGTATGCACACAATTTCAGGATCTATTTCACTCCCCTCCCGGGGTTCTTTTCGCCTTTCCCTCACGGTACTTGTTCACTATCGGTCGATTACGAGTATTTAGCCTTGGAGGATGGTCCCCCCATATTCAGACAGGATTTCACGTGTCCCGCCCTACTTGTCTCTAGCCTAGTACCACTCAATAATTTTCACATACGGGACTATCACCCTTTATTGTTGGACTTTCCATTCCATTCTGTTAATTACTGAGATATCACTAGAAGGCTCTTCCCATTTCGCTCGCCACTACTCTGGGAATCTCGGTTGATGTCTTTTCCTCTTGCTACTTAGATGTTTCAGTTCACAAGGTTCGCTTCTCATACCCTATGTATTCAGGTATGGATACCACAAAAGTGGTGGGTTTCCCCATTCAGAAATCCCCGGATCAAAGCTTATTTACCAGCTCCCCGGGGCTTATCGCAGGTTATAACGTCTTTCGTCGCCTGTAATCGCCAAGGCATCCATCATGTGCACTTATTCACTTGATCCTATAACGAGCACCATTGCTAGTACCTGTTACAGGTTTACTTCTACTTCTGACATGTTTGCCGTAATCCAAACTGTAAGTACTTTGTTAAGAACTTGGTAAAACTCGTTTGTATTACTGATTGATGATTCAATCTTTACCCTTATTACATTGTCAAATGTCCTCTCAAAGAAACATTTGACACTTTGCTTACTCAAATTTTTAAAGAACAGCCATAAATGGCAAAACTAAACGATTAAATATTCGCTTAGTTTTGACATTTAGATGATGGTGGAGGATGACGGGATCGAACCGACGACCCCCTGCTTGCAAAGCAGGTGCTCTCCCAGCTGAGCTAATCCCCCAACGTCCCACTAAGTCTTGTTTCTGGCTGGTGGTGGGTCTGGTAGGACTTGAACCTACGACCCCTGCGTTATCAACACAGTGCTCTAACCAGCTGAGCTACAGACCCGTGGCTTTTATTGTCAACCGATAAGTGTGGGCACTAGGATTCAGCATCTTTTCTCTAGAAAGGAGGTGATCCAGCCGCACCTTCCGATACGGCTACCTTGTTACGACTTTACCCCAGTCATGAACCCTGCCGTGGCAGTCGCCCTCCTTGCGGTTAGGCTAACGGCTTCTGGCAAAACCCACTCCCATGGTATGACGGGCGGTGTGTACAAGACCCGGGAACGTATTCACCGCGACATTCTGATCCGCGATTACTAGCGATTCCAGCTTCACGTAGTCGAGTTGCAGACTACGATCCGGACTACGATGCATTTTCTGAGATTAGCTCCCCCTCGCGGGTTGGCAACCCTCTGTATGCACCATTGTATGACGTGTGAAGCCCTACCCATAAGGGCCATGAGGACTTGACGTCATCCCCACCTTCCTCCGGTTTGTCACCGGCAGTCTCTTTAGAGTGCTCTTGCGTAGCAACTAAAGACAAGGGTTGCGCTCGTTGCGGGACTTAACCCAACATCTCACGACACGAGCTGACGACAGCCATGCAGCACCTGTGTTCACTTTCTCTTACGAGCACCTAATGTATCTCTACTTCGTTAGTGACATGTCAAGGGTAGGTAAGGTTTTTCGCGTTGCATCGAATTAATCCACATCATCCACCGCTTGTGCGGGTCCCCGTCAATTCCTTTGAGTTTTAATCTTGCGACCGTACTCCCCAGGCGGCTGACTTCACGCGTTAGCTACGTTACTCAGGATGTAAATCCCGAACAACTAGTCAGCATCGTTTAGGGCGTGGACTACCAGGGTATCTAATCCTGTTTGCTCCCCACGCTTTCGTGCATGAGCGTCAGTGTTATCCCAGGGGGCTGCCTTCGCCATTGGTATTCCTCCACATATCTACGCATTTCACTGCTACACGTGGAATTCTACCCCCCTCTGACACACTCTAGCTATACAGTCACAGGCGCCATTCCCAGGTTAAGCCCGGGGATTTCACGCCTGTCTTGTATAACCGCCTGCGCACGCTTTACGCCCAGTAATTCCGATTAACGCTTGCACCCTACGTATTACCGCGGCTGCTGGCACGTAGTTAGCCGGTGCTTATTCTTCAGGTACCGTCATTCCCGGACTGTGTTAGAGCCGGTGTTTCTTCCCTGACAAAAGAGCTTTACAACCCGAAGGCCTTCTTCACTCACGCGGCATTGCTGGATCAGGGTTTCCCCCATTGTCCAAAATTCCCCACTGCTGCCTCCCGTAGGAGTCTGGGCCGTGTCTCAGTCCCAGTGTGGCTGATCGTCCTCTCAGACCAGCTACTGATCGTCGCCTTGGTGGGCTTTTACCCCACCAACAAGCTAATCAGGCATCGGCCGCTCTAATCGCGCGAGGTCTTTCGATCCCCCGCTTTCCCCCTCAGGGCGTATGCGGTATTAGCACAGCTTTCGCTGCGTTATCCCCCACGATAAGGTACGTTCCGATGTATTACTCACCCGTTCGCCACTCGCCACCAGGTGCAAGCACCCGTGCTGCCGTTCGACTTGCATGTGTAAGGCATGCCGCCAGCGTTCAATCTGAGCCAGGATCAAACTCTTCAGTTCAATTCCTGTGATCCTTGCGGATCGTCGCACTCATTCAAGAAATTGACTTGGTAATAAAACCAAATCTTTTTACTGTCTATGAGTACTATTTATTTACATCTGTCCCGAAGGACTGGATGCTTTCACTTAGTACCCACAATTATCGGTTGACTAATTTTTAAAGAGGGCTGACTTGTTTTTCGTATTTCGTAAAACATTCAGCAGAGAGGTGAGACTATATCCCACATTTTTAGGGTCGTCAACACCTTTCGTACTCTTTTACTTAAAAAAGGCTAAGTTTTTTCTTAGTTTAAAAATATATCCAATTAAAACAATGGGTTATATTTCGAAAAAAATTTCAACTTTTTTTCGAAATTTCTTATTTTTTAAGGTTTAGCCCTAAACAAACCAAAAATTACGCTGTTTTTTGATGCTGATTTGGCCTATTTGCAACAAACTTAGGGAAAACCCTGTAATTTTTAGCTATCCCTGCTAAAATATTGCTATGCACAATAAATTAGCGAATAGTCACTTACCTTCAAGCCCATATATGGCTGGGCAGGCTGTACCCGTTCGCGAACTTCACGCTGGATATAGACAGGAAATATTGAATCATTTACTACAACTAAATGATGAAGATAGGCGGCTACGGTTTGGCACCCAGACTCCTGATGAGGTGATTCGTCACTATGTAGAAGGTCTTGATTTCAATCGGGATGTCATTTTTGGTGTTTTCAATTTAGATCTGAAGCTAGTTGGTATGGCCCATCTAGCCTATTTGCCTGAGCATAAGGGTGAGGCGCGAGCTGCTGAATTTGGTGTGTCTGTGTTACCAGAAGGGCGCTCCCAGGGCCTGGGCACAGCGTTGTTACAACGCTCAGCCGTTCACTCACGCAATACCAGCATTGAAACCCTTTACGTTCATTGTCTTGCCAATAACAAAGCCATGATGCATTTGGCTCAAAAGGCAGGGATGACCGTTGAATACGCCTATGGCGATGCTGATGCTTGCCTTAAGTTGCCCCCAGCAAATCCCGCGACTATTGTGGAAGAGGCTGCCAATGCGCAGTGGGCTGGCATGGACTACGCCCTAAAAGAAAACCTCAAACGCTCTAATCAAGCCTGGTGGTGGCTCTTAGGAAGACCCGGTCTAGCGCCTTAACTTCTAGCCTTAGTTTTTGTTGGGTGCGCCACGCAATATCCAGCTAGTTAATGTAGATAAATCCGCATCACTCAATTTTGAGTTGGCCGGCATAGGCACAATGCCCCAAGAACCAGACCCTCCTTTAGCAATTTTATTTTTTAAAAATGCTTGAGCATTGGGGTCGCTCTTATATTTTTCTGCCACCGCTTGAAAACTAGGGCCAACAATTTTTTTATTGATTGCATGGCAGCCCAAGCAAGCATTTTGTTTTGCAAGTGCGAATGCATTCTCGTCTTGAATATTCGCCTGCGCAGTAGGCAAGAAATAAGCGAGCACTGTAAATAAAAAAACTATTTTTACAATCGCTCGCTTTTTAAACATCACCAACCTACGAAAAAATTATTGAAATTTTGGAGGGCTACTAGGTTGAGTTTGATCTGCTTTGCCTTGCTTTTCTAGACGCACTTTTTCTTCTTCAGAAATGATGTCAAAGTAAACGTAAACATCTTTTACGCCATTTGCATTACTCGCAACTTTCTTAGCAAGGTCAGCCTCACTTTGAGTCAAGATGCCCATAAGATAAACGCTGCTACTTTCTGCGACTATAACCATAGAGTTTGACGGCAACTGATCTGTAAAGACCATTTGTGTTTTGATCTTAGATTCAAGATAAGAATCGTTTGCACGTGATGTGTAGCTACTGTTGGGTCCAATAACCAATTCATTAAACACGGCTCGCGCATTTTTCATCGCCTTGACATAAGCGCCTGCCTCACCCTCAATATCAGCATCCTTCACTTCGCCAGTGAGCAATACTTTTTGATTAAATGAAGTCACGTTAATGTGTGCGTTATCGCCAAAGCGTTTTGCTAACGCATTTTCTGCCTCTAACTCAATTCCTTTATCGATTGCTTGTACGGCTGGTGTGCGACGGTCTGCGAGCACTGTTGCTCCAGCAGCAACACCGCCAACAGCCAATACCCCACACGCAGTTAACTGCGTGACTATGAGTAAAACAATAAGTAATTTAAACGTGGAAAAAATTTTCATGGATCTGTTTTCTAATGTGAGCTATCAATAATTTTTAATCAAGCAAAACATGATCTACGCCATCACATAAAGCATGCAGCAAAACCAAATGCGTTTCTTGAATGCGCGCTGTACGCGTTGATGGTGCGCACAAGTGAATATCATCTTTATCTAATAACTGAGCTATCTTGCCGCCACCATTGCCGGTGAATGCAATAATTTTCATACCGAGCTTTTTGGCAGCCTCAATGGCTTTAATCACGTTCTTCGAATTCCCTGAGGTTGAAATACCCAACAGAATGTCACCTTTTTTCCCAAGACCGCGAACTTGCTTACTAAAAATCTCATCGTAGCTATAGTCATTTCCAATGGCCGTAAGAATTGAAGTGTCGGTCGTCAAAGCAATTGCAGCCAACTCTTGGCGCTCCCTTTCAAAACGACCAACGAGCTCTGCTGCAAAGTGCTGCGCATCGGCTGCAGAACCACCATTGCCACAGGCCATGATCTTACCGCCGGCACGCAAACAATCGACCATCGCCAGTACGCCCCTAGCAACAGATTCGGGGAGCAGTTTTTCAGCCTCTTGTTTCACGGCAATGCTGTCCAGAAAATGCTGGGAGGCACGCAGACGCAAACGTTCGTTGATATCTTTTTCCATAACAATATTATGCGCCAAAGATGTCCTAATTTCAGTAGCAATCAGCTTATCCCAAAAGCAACGTATCCTCTTACTAATTGTTTAACTTTTTGCAGGCAGCCCCCATGGAACTTAGCTCTTTCGATTTCTTAAAGCAGCAGGATTTACCTGTAGGAGCTCTGTATATGGTTGCGACACCTATCGGCAATTTGGGCGACATTACTTTACGCGCCCTGCATGTTCTCAATTCAGTCGATGGGATTGCTTGTGAAGACACCAGACATAGTGCGGCATTACTCCAACAATTTGGCATTCATAAAAAATGTTTAGCGTTGCACGAACACAATGAAATTGGCGGCGCTCAAACAGTCATACAACACCTTTTGAACAATGAGCGCTGGGCTTATATTTCAGATGCCGGAACCCCGGGAGTCTCGGACCCAGGGGCAAAGCTGGTAAATGAGGTTCAAAAAGCAGGGCTAAGAGTAATTCCCATTCCGGGCGCAAGCGCTGTATCAAGCGCCATCTCAGCAGCCGGCTCAGTGATGCATCACTCGGAAGGACGCTTTCAGTTTTTAGGTTTTTGGCCCAATAAAACTAAAGAGCGTGATGCTCTGCTGCACGATATCTCCAGCAGCAAAAAGGCAAGCATCTTTTTCGAGTCTCCGCACCACATTAAAGAAACACTTGCATTGCTTGCAAAAAATTTAGAGGCTGATCGTCAGCTTTTAGTCTGCCGTGAGTTAACCAAAAAATTTGAGCAACTAGTGCCACTTCAAGCGCAAGACGTTACTCACTGGCTAGAGGTGGCAGAGAGCCTTAAGGGTGAATTTGTCATCGTGGTTGCAGGGCGATCAGCCAATAGCGATGAGACTCCAGAGCATTCAGCTCTCTTGTTGTGGGCTAATGCGCTGAGCCCTTATATGGGGAGCAAAGAAATTGCTGCCGTTCTTTCGCAAACTTTAGGCCTCACAAAAAAAGAAGCCTATCAAGTTGCCTTAGATGCAAAGAGTGAATAAATGAAAATAAAAAAGCTGGCACAAGGCCAGCTTTTAAATATGCGCTAAAGACTTATTTGGCGCTAGTAGCAGGAGCCGCAGGCTCGCTAGCATCTTTAAAATTGAGTTGCCCCACTGGCTTAATAATTTGATCGGCAGATGCAGATGAATCTGCGCGCTTGCCATTGTTCACAAACACCATTAATAACAAAATGATGATGAGTGGCACGAAAAAGCTTGCGAACACCATGATGATGAGTTGTTTTGGGGACTTAATTAGACTTCCGTGCTCGTTGCTCATAAGAATTTATCGTTTGACGGGTTTCAGGGTTGTTTTGTCGAGATTATAACTAGAGAGAAGGGTTATAGACACTTACAATAGAGGGGTAACCAGTTTTTCCACTAGCGCCCGTAGCTCAGTGGATAGAGTATTGGCCTCCGAAGCCAAGGGTCGCAGGTTCGATTCCTGCCGGGCGCGCCAAAAATCAAGGGGTTTTTGACCTACATCATGCGTGAAATTGCGAAAACCGCTATCATTTGCACCTAACTTATTGATTCTTATCGTGTCTACACATCTAAATACCGCCCTTTCAGAGCCTTCCCTAACTAATCCTTTGCACCCAGAGGCGCCATTACCGCATCGAAAAATCATTCGAAGCTGGCTAATCCCGATGGCACAGGGCGAAACTGGGCGCGCAATCATGCTCCTAGCAATTGATGCCTTCCTCTGGCTTGGCTGTATCGCAGGAACAATCTTCGTAGAGAGCGTGTTGCTCAAAATTGTTTTTGGTTTGATTGCCGGTTTTGTAACAGGTCGCATCTTTATATTGGGTCACGATGCTTGCCATCAAAGTTACACACCCAATCGCGAACTGAACAAAGTGTTAGGTCGTATTGCGTTCTTGCCATCTCTCACACCATATAGCTTGTGGGATGTTGGTCATAACGTTGTACATCACGGTCAAACCAATCTAAAGGGTTTTGATTTTGTATGGGCACCCCTATCAAAATCAGAATACGACGCACTTCCCCCGTTGCGTAAGGCTCTAGAGCGCCTTTACCGTAGCGGCTGGGGCCCTGTTTTTTATTACCTCATTGAAATTTGGTGGAGACGTGAGTACTTCCCAAATGCAAAAAACAAACCTGGTGATCGTCCCATTTTCTTAAAAGACAATTTGCTTGTTACCGCATTTGCAATCATTTGGATTGGTTGCTTAATTGCTGGAGCCATCGCTACCGGGCAGTCTATTTGGATTGGCTTGATCACTGGCTTTGCGGTGCCATTCTTGTTCTGGAACGGCATGATTGGATTTGTGGTTTACGTGCACCATACCCATCCAAAAGTCTCTTGGTATGACAAGAAATCGGAGTGGTTACGCGCCCAGCCGTTTGTATCCACAACCGTTCACCTGACTTTTAACTGGATTTGGGGCAAATTGATGCACCACATCATGGAGCACACTGCGCACCATGTGGATATGAGCGTACCGCTTTATCGCCTGCCAGAGGCCCAACAGACCCTAGAAACGATCCTTCCAGATCGTATTTTTGTGCAAAAGTTCTCTTGGAGCTGGTATTTTGATACTGCGCGTAAGTGCAAGCTCTATGACTTTGAAAACAAGGCCTGGTTAGATTTTGACGGCAACAAAACGGCTGATTCGGTTCGGGTTGTGCTAACCCCAGCCCCAGCGGGACAAAACGGGTAAAATAGATCTCTGTATAAGATTTGCCTTACCCGGATTACCCATGACTACATCGACTCCAGCAGCTACCCAAGAAACCTCCCAGAGCCTGAAATTTTGCTCTTCTTGCAGCCGTGAAAAACGACTTGAGGGTGGCACATGGATTCCGACAAGCAATCGCAAACAACGTTGGATTTGCGCAAGTTGCCTCTACAACCGTACGCATCGTACCGGTTCAGCAAAAACCTAATTACTCACTTGTAGTTCAAATATCTAGATTCATTAATTAGCTACGCGCCATCTCCCACATAGGGGTTCGTTTTGCGCTCTTGACCAAACGTCGACATTGGTCCGTGACCAGGAACAAACTGTACATCATCTCCCAAGGGCCACAATTTGGTTTTAATCGCATTAATTAAATCTGCATGATTACCACGCGGAAAATCAGTTCTGCCAATTGAGCCCGCGAATAAAACATCGCCCACAATTGCAAGACGATCTTCTTTGTCAAAAAATACAACGTGACCAGGTGTGTGACCAGGGCAATGAAATACCTCTAGATCAATATTTCCCACCTGCACATGATCGCCATTATTTAACCAACGATCAGGCTCGAAAACTTTGGCATGCCCAAAACCAAAACGCACTGTTTGTTCTGGCAGCTGATCAATCCAAAAACGCTCCTCTTCTTGTGGCCCCTCAATAGGCACACCAAGCTGATCAGCCAAGTCTTTGGCGGCCGCGCAGTGATCTAAATGTCCATGCGTCAGTAATATCTTTTTAACCTTGCCACCCATCTGCTTAACGCCCTCAAGGATCTTTTCAATATCCCCGCCAGGATCAACGACAGCAGCATCGCCAGTCTCCTGGCAAACCAAAATCGAGCAATTTTGCTCATACGGAGTAACAGGAACAATTCCTAATTTAATTGGCATACGTACAAATAGTTAAGTGAATCATTGGGGAAAGCTAGTTTAGGGGAGTCGGCATAAAATGCACCTAAAGGATAAAACAATGAATAGCCAAGATACATTTAAATTTGCAGAAACTCACGAATGGGCCGATCAGGAAAATGACGGTTTAGTGTGGGTTGGCATTAGCAATCATGCGCAAGAAGCGCTAGGTGATGTGATGTTCTTTCAAGCCCCAAAACTTGGACAACAAGTAAAGCAAGGTGAGGCTATTGCCGTTATTGAGTCGGTAAAGGCGGCTAGCGATATTCATGCACCCATAAGCGGGGAGATTGTTGCCCTCAATGAAGCAGTGGATGCATCACCCGAGATCGTCAATGAAAATCCATACGGTGTTTGGCTATTCAAAATCAAACCCGCCTCCGATGAAATTCTTAACGAAGAACTCAATCAACTCCTGACCCCAGAAATATATAACGCGGGCCCTGGCGCCTGATATCTGAAATCAATCAGATTGAAATAGGGTCGCGCTCAATTAACCAACGAATGCGCCCTTCTTTACTAATGCGCCCCTGAGAGTTCTCTCGCAAATAAAGATCCATCGCCTCTAAGATTTCTTGCAGGGTTTTTCGATCATCAGACTCCACCAGAAGTTGAGCGCGCTCCGATCCAGCTACTCGCATCATCGCCTTAGGTACTGGATCATAGACTCTGAGGCCTTTATTGATGTGGCCCCGAGACTTTAAATATCCTTTCAAACCACTCAAAAACTGAATTGCTTTATCTAAACTTTTAGCCTCAGCATGGATGAGAGCCTGATAGGCAAATGGCGGCAAACCCGCTTCTTTTCTTTCATTGGCCGTAAAGCTTAAAAACCCATCTACGTCATGGCGCAGTAAAAACTGAAAAACCGCAGATTCTGGGAACTGGGTTTCAATATAAATAGCGCCGCCTGCTTCACCATCCTTATTGGATCGCCCAGCCCGTCCTGCAACCTGAACTAGCTGTGCAAATAATCGCTCTGCAGCCCTAAAATCTTGAGAAAACAATCTGCTGTCAGCATCCAATACAGCTACTAAGCCAATATTTTGGTAATCGTGCCCCTTGGCAATCATCTGGGTCCCAACCACAATATCGACATTGCCTTCGTGAATTTCCTGAAAGAGCTCTTCGGCACCCTTACTCTTTCTGCTGGAGTCTGTATCGACTCGCAGCACTCTTGCAGCCAGCCACATCTCCTCAATAGCATCTTCAATCTTTTGAGTTCCCTGTCCCAAGGTCTTCAAGTCGGCATTGCCACAATCAGGGCAATGGTTTGGAATCAATTTAACCAAGCCGCAATGGTGGCAACTTAAAACTGATTTCCTGCTTAATGCTCCAGCTTTATGCAGCACCATATAGGAGCTGCATTGCTCGCATCTTGAGAGCCATGAGCAAGCGCCACAGCTAAGCACTGGAGCATAACCTCGTCGGTTGATCAGTATTAAGCTTTGCTGCTTATTTTCTAGATTCTGACTAACCGCATTCGCAAGGGTTTTAGTAATCAGGCTTTTGGATTTTGGCTTCTCTATATCACCCGGACTAAATTGCGTTTGTGGATCGCGCGTATTGATCAAATGCACTTTTGGCAAACTTGCGCCTTGAGCGCGCTGATCTAGGCGAATATATTCATAACGACCAGCCCTGGCAGCCATCCAAGTCTCAAGCGATGGTGTAGCAGAGGCCAATAAGATCGGTATCTTAAGGTCGTGGGCACGCCATATCGCAAGATCCCTTGCAGAGTAACGAATACCATCTTGCTGTTTATAAGATGGATCATGCTCTTCATCCACAACAATGGCGCGTAGATTAGGAAGGGGGGTTAATGCAGCCAATCTTGTTCCCAAAATAATTTGGGCCTGACCAGTCATCGCCTCATACCAAGCAATGCCTCTTACTTTCTCACTGACACCGCTATGAAGCACCACCATTTTTTTATCTGGAAAATAAGCGCGCACTCTGCGCTCCAACTGTGGCGTTAAATTAATTTCAGGGACCAAGAGCAATACTTGTGCACTCGCATCCTCCAAAATACCACTCAACCAATTTAAAAATACAGCAGTCTTTCCACTACCAGTTTGTCCCTGCAACAGTATTGCTTTGAATTCTCCCGAAGGAATAGTGCGTAATTTTTCTAAGGCGAGTTTTTGACCATCGTTCAGCTGGGCCTCATCAACAAATCCCTCAACGGCCTCTAGCTTGTTTTTTTTCTTTTGCTTTTCTTGATCTGCAGCTAATTTCTTGGGGATCTTTTCCCAATCATCAGGCTTTTTCCACATCTGTGGAATGGTGGGAATAATGGTCTCGCCTAGCGCATGAATGTAATACTGGCTGGCAAAGTTCATTAACTTCAATATTGCAGGGTCCAAGGGGGGAAGGGGCGCAATCTTGCTTACCCCTTTTAATTTATCTAGTTCATAATCCGAGTGAGCACTTACTTTAATTACCAATCCCACCAGTGAGCTGTGCCCAAAGGGAACCTCAACTATTACCCCCACTTGTGGGTCGCACCCTAATGCCTCTTCGTCCCACAAGTAGTCAAAGCCCTGGGCAAGGGGCTTATCAACAACAACTTGGACAACGATTGGAGGGGGCATGATTTACTTCAAATCTCTAGTTTGCTTGTGGATAAGTCTGTGGATATCATCCGAGGATTCTGATTTATAAGCTAATTTATCAGCTTTCGGATTCTGCACCCTTTTAAAGCTTTTTAGTAATTATTTATATAAATCAGTAACTTACAAAGATATTCGAAAGTGAATTTTCATCTTTATTCGCAATCTCACTGAATTTCGAATTTTCCCGCTATCTGTGCATAACTTTCGCCAAAAATCCTAGCGGCAAGTTAGCAATCACTCAGTATTACGACTTTGTCCTGAGAGCCCTTGAGCGCTCAATGACCGCTTCGGCGAGAGCCGTAACACTTTCAGGAGGGGTAAATTGAGAAATCCCATGCCCTAGGTTAAAGACATGTCCGTCTAGAGGATGTAAGCCCGATTTAAGGGCTGGAGCACTCGCCAAATCCTCAAGCAGGAGGTTTGCTTGCTGCGCAATTTGTTTTGGCTCTGAGAACAGAATAAGCGGGTCTAAATTACCTTGCAATGCTAATGGCTTGTTCAATGCCAGCAATTGTTTGCGTGCGCGACTCAGCGACATTGTCCAATCAATGGCAATAACATCAGCACCAACTTGCGCCATATCGTTCAACCAAATCCCGCCGCCTTTGGTAAACATGATTACTGGAATTTTTCTGCCTTCATGTTCGCGTGGCAATAAAGAAATCACTTTTTGCATTGAGGCCAGAGACATTTTTTGATACCAGCCATCTGGCAGCATTCCACCCCAAGTATCAAAAATCATCAAAGCTTGAGCGCCTGCTTTAACTTGCTCTATCAAATAGGCTGCCACTGACTGAGCATTAATATCAAGGATATGCTGCATCAAGTCAGGACGACTAAACATCATCGTTTTGGCATGACGAAAATCATCGGCACTTGAACCATCAACCATATAGCACGCCAATGTCCACGGGCTTCCCGAGAAACCAATTAATGGAACACGCTGCTTGCCATCCTGTATCAATGCTTTCCGAATTTCTGAAACCGCATCAAATACATATTTGAGCTGATCCATGTCAGCAACGCGTAATTTCATAACCGCCTCTTCAGTGCGAAGAGGATGTTCAAAGCTTGGGCCTTCGCCAGCGGTAAATTTCAAGCCCAATCCCATGGCATCAGGGATAGTCAAAATATCGGAGAATAAAATCGCCGCATCCAATGGATAGCGATCTAAAGGTTGAAGGGTTACTTCAGTAGCGTATGCAGGATTTTTTGCGAGCCCTAAAAAACTTCCAGCTCTGGCGCGAGTAGCGTTGTACTCGGGAAGATATCGACCGGCTTGACGCATGAGCCAAAGCGGTGTTTGATCAACCGCTTCGCCCAGGCAGGCCTTTAAAAACCGATCATTTAACAGCAAGGAGATGACCAGCTATTACTTTTTACGACGGAAACGTGCAATTGCAGCCAGCTGTGCAGCCGCCATTGCAAACTCAGATTGGGCCAAAGCCAAATCAAAGTCAGTGCCACGGTTTTGCATCGCTTCTTCAGCACGTTTCTTAGCTTCAATCGCTTTAGCTTCATCAAGATCATGTCCGCGAATAGCGGTATCCGCTAAAACAGTAACGCGATCTGGCTGAACTTCTAAATAGCCACCTGCTACGAAAACAAACTCTTCATCACCATCAGCTTTTTCAATACGAACTGAGCCTGGACGAATACGTGTAATCAAAGGAGTGTGGCCGCGCAAAATGCCGAGCTCCCCACTTTCGCCAGGAAGTGCAACAAACTTGGCTTCCCCGCTGAAAATAGACTGCTCAGTACTCACTACATCGACGCGTATGGTTGACATAATTTCCCTAGATTAAAGCTTCTTGGCTTTCTCGATGGCTTCATCAATTGAACCCACCATGTAGAACGCTTGCTCAGGCAAGTGATCCAATTCGCCGCTGCAGATCATTTTGAAACCACGAATAGTTTCTTTCAATGGAACGTATTTGCCTGGTGAACCAGTAAACACTTCAGCAACGTGGAAAGGCTGTGACAAGAAACGCTGAATCTTACGAGCACGTGATACAGATAACTTATCTTCAGGTGACAACTCATCCATACCCAAAATAGCAATAATGTCGCGCAACTCTTTGTAACGCTGTAATGTCATCTGTACTTCACGAGCTACTTCGTAGTGCTCTTGACCAACTACTTGTGGGTCGAGCTGACGGCTAGTGGAATCCAATGGATCAACCGCTGGATAAATACCCAATGCAGCAATATCACGTGACAACACAACTGTGGAGTCAAGGTGCAAGAAGGTTGTAGCTGGTGACGGATCGGTCAAGTCATCCGCAGGAACGTAAACGGCCTGAATAGAGGTAACGGAACCAGTCTTGGTAGAAGTAATACGCTCTTGCAATTTGCCCATCTCTTCAGCCAATGTAGGCTGGTAACCCACAGCAGAAGGCATACGACCGAGTAACGCAGAAACTTCAGTACCGGCCAATGTGTAGCGATAAATATTGTCAACGAAGAACAAAATGTCACGGCCTTCGTCACGGAACGCTTCGGCCATTGTCAAACCAGTTAACGCAACGCGCAAACGGTTGCCAGGAGGTTCATTCATCTGACCAAACACCATCGCTACTTTGTCGATAACGTTAGATTCTTTCATCTCGTGGTAGAAGTCATTACCTTCACGAGTACGCTCACCAACACCGGCGAACACTGATAAACCTGAGTGTTGCTTAGCGATGTTGTTAATCAACTCCATCATGTTCACGGTCTTACCAACACCCGCACCACCGAACAAGCCAACCTTACCGCCTTTAGCAAACGGGCAAACTAAGTCAATAACCTTAATACCAGTTTCTAACAAGTCCACAGAAGGTGAAAGCTCATCAAACTTCGGTGCTGGCTGGTGAATAGCACGACGCTCTTCAGTTGCAATCGGACCTGCGTCATCAATTGGGCGACCTAAAACGTCCATAATGCGCCCAAGTGTTGCTGGGCCAACAGGCACAGAAATTGGACCGCCAGTAGATTTCACTTCCATGCCACGACGCAAACCATCGCTTGCGCCCATGGCAATAGCGCGAACTACGCCGTCACCAATTTGTTGCTGAACTTCAAAGGTCAAACCTTTTTCAGCAAATGATTTTTCACCGCTATCAACTAATGTCAAAGCATCATAAATGTTTGGCATTTTGTCGCGTGGGAACTGAATGTCCACCACTGGACCGATACATTGCACGATATTTCCGTTACTCATCGCATTTCTCCGCTTTTAATTCCTGAATTCTTTCGTATTCCTAAACGCTGACCGCTTAAACCGCAGCCGCTCCGCCAACAATTTCTGACAACTCTTTAGTAATAGCAGCCTGTCGTGTTTTGTTGTATTCCAATTGCAATTCGCCAATGACGTTCTTCGCATTATCTGAAGCGGCCTTCATAGAGACCATACGTGCAGACTGCTCAGAAGCCATGTTTTCAGCAACTGCCTGATAAATCATTGCCTCAACGTAACGCTTAAGCAGGCCATTCAAAATAGACTCTGCGTCAGGTTCGTAGATGTAATCCCAAGAATTGCCTGTTTTCTCTTGTGGAGTCAAAGCTTCTGGCTCCAAAGGTAAGAGTTTTTCTAAAACAGGCTCTTGTTTCATTGCATTTACAAAGCGGGTAAATGCCAAATAAACGGCATCAATCTCGCCACGCTCAAACGCTTCTAATTGGGCAACAATTGCGCCAATCAAAACATCCATATGTGGTGTATCGCCAATTTGAATTGTTTGAGAAATCAATTTTGCTTTTGAGCGATTCAAAAATTGCAAACCTTTTGAACCAATTGCGGTGTACGCAATCTCAACATTTTTTTCTTGCAAATCGCGCACTTGGTTAGCAATCAAACGCAAGACGTTGGTATTTAAACCACCGCACAGGCCTTTGTCTGTAGTAACCAAAATCGTGCCAACTTTCTTCACCTCACGAGTTGCCATGTAAGCAGGGCGGAACTCAGGATTAGCTTTTGATAGATTGGCAACAATCTCACGAATTTTTTCAGCGTATGGACGCGCATTACGCATGCGCTCTTGGGCGCGACGCATCTTGGATGCGGCGACCATTTCCATTGCCTTCGTGATCTTGCGCGTGTTTTGCACGCTCTTGATCTTAGATCGTATCTCTTTTGTGCTTGCCATGATTTATGCGAGCCCTCTTAGAAAGAGGCAGAACGCTTGTAATCCTCAATAGCAGCGCGCAATGCAGCTTCGTCATCTTTACTCAAATCCTTGGTTTCTTCAATACGCGCAACTAAGTCAGCGAATTTAGATTTCAAATGATCTTGCAAGCCTTTTTCGAATGGCAATACGTTCTTTACCTCGAGATCATCGAAGTAGCCGTTATTAACAGCATAAAGTGAAGCGGCCATTTCCCAGACTTGGAGTGGCTTGTACTGAGCTTGCTTACACAATTCCGTAACGCGACGACCGCGCTCGAGCTGCTTGCGGGTTGCTTCGTCAAGGTCAGATGCGAACTGAGCAAACGCTGCCAATTCACGATATTGCGCCAAGTCAGTACGAATACCGCCAGATAACTTCTTAATCACTTTAGTTTGTGCAGCACCACCAACGCGGGAAACAGAAATACCGGCGTTAATCGCAGGACGTACACCAGCGTTGAACAAGTCAGTTTCCAAGAAGATCTGACCGTCAGTAATCGAAATTACGTTAGTTGGAACGAATGCAGAAACGTCGCCAGCTTGAGTTTCGATGATTGGCAATGCTGTCAATGAACCAGTCTTGCCTTTTACTGCGCCGTTGGTGAACTTCTCAACGTACTCAGCATTTACACGAGCAGCGCGCTCGAGCAAGCGTGAGTGGAGGTAAAAAACGTCGCCAGGATAAGCTTCGCGGCCTGGTGGGCGGCGGAGCAACAAGGAGATTTGACGATAAGCAACGGCTTGCTTGGTCAAGTCATCGTAAACAATCAAAGCGTCTTCGCCGCGATCACGGAAGTACTCGCCCATTGTGCAACCTGCGTATGCAGAGAGATACTGCATCGCTGCAGACTCAGAAGCACTCGCCGCAACAACAACGGTGTACTCCATCGCGCCCAATTCTGTGAGCTTGCGAACAACGTTAGCAATAGTAGAAGCTTTTTGACCGATCGCAACGTAAACGCAATAAACGCCTTTACCTTTTTGGTTAATGATCGCGTCAACCGCAACGGCTGTCTTACCAGTTTGGCGGTCACCAATGATCAACTCACGCTGACCACGGCCAATTGGAACCATCGCATCAATCGCCTTTAAACCAGTTTGAACTGGCTGGCTAACAGATTGACGTGCGATAACGCCAGGAGCAACTTTTTCGATAAAGTCAGTTAACTTCGTATTGATTGGGCCTTTGCCATCAATAGGCTGACCGAGTGCATTTACAACGCGACCAAGCAACTCTGGGCCAACTGGAACTTCCAAAATACGGCCCGTACATTTGACTGGGTCGCCTTCTTTAATGTGAGTGTATTCGCCCAACACTACGGCACCAACAGAATCGCGCTCAAGGTTTAATGCAAGGCCGATAGTGTTGTTAGGAAATTCCAACATTTCGCCCTGCATAACGCCTGACAAGCCATGTACGCGGCAAATACCGTCGGTCACTGAAATTACAGTGCCTTCGTTGCGAACTTGGGAGTCAACGCCCAATTCGCTAATTCGGCTTTTGATCAGCTCGCTGATCTCGGAAGGGTTGAGTTGCATTACTTGCTCCTGGGTCTTATTTCGTATGTTCTTAATAGGGATCACTTATGCGCCAAGACTTGCTTGCATTTGAGCTAACTGGGCCTTAACTGAACTATCCATTACTTCATCGCCAACTTGAATGCGAACTCCGCCAATCAATGTTGGATCAATTTGGATAGTTGGGCGCAATTCTTTACCCCCAAAGCGCTTCTTCAAACTTGACAACAAATCATTTAACGCAGAACCCTCTAAAGGGAATGCGCTAGTAATATTTACTTCTGCAGCGCCTTCGCTTTTGTTCTTCATTGCTTCAAATTGATGGGCAATTTCAGGAACAGCTGCTAAGCGGTGGTTTTGATTCACAAGATTCAAAAAGCTAGCAACCTTAGGGTCTAGCTTGGTTTTCACCATGCCAGAAAGCAACTTGCTCAAATCGTCAGCGGATACTTTTGGATTGTTTGATAAAGCAGCAACTTCTGGCAAAGCTGCAAGCTGTGCCAATTCGTTTAGTTGCCCCAAACAGCCTGCAAACTCAGCCGGCTTGGCGCTTTGAAAAAGCGCTTCCGCATAAGGACGTGCAATAGTGGCTAATTCAGCCATATCAAAGTTCTGCCTTTAGTTGATCAAGCAACTGGCCGTGAGCTTTTGCATCAACCTCACGACGCAAAATTTGCTCGGCACCTTTAACAGCTAGAACAGCAACTTCTGCGCGCAATACTTCACGTGCGCGAGTAACTTGTTGAGCTGCATCTTGTTGAGCTTGAGAAATGATTCGAGCAGCTTCAGCTTGTGCGTTAGCGCGAATTTCTTCGGCTGACATTTGTGCACGTTTTTCGGCTTCGGCAACACGTTGCACACCTTCTTGGCGTGCTTTAGATAATTCTTGCTCAGCTTCATTGCTGGCCAATGCGAGTGCTTCTTTTCCACGATCGGCAGCAGCTAAACCATCGGCAATTTTGCTTGAACGCTCATCTAACGCCTTAACTAGCGGTGGCCACACAAAACGTGCAACAACCCACCATAAAACGAAGAAAACGATCATTTGCGCGAATAGGGTCGCGTTCAGATTCACGATATTCCTTTCAGTATTGTTGAGAACAGTTGGATGACTTGTTGGTCATCCACGCCAAAACAATTACTTAATAACTGCGAGCAGTGGGTTTGCGAAAGCAAACAACATCGCAACACCGACGCCGATCAAGAACGCAGCATCGATCAAACCAGCCAAAAGGAACATCTTGGTTTGCAATTCGTTGATGAGTTCTGGTTGACGGGCTGCGCCCTCAATGAACTTGCCACCCATGAGGCCAATGCCTAAACAGGCTCCTAAAGCGCCGAGGCCGATGATGAGGCCGATACCGATAGCGGTTAGTCCTTGAATGTTGGCTAAGAATGCTTGCATGTTTACTCCTAAGTATTGAAAGTGAGGTTAAAAATAAAAAGGTTAATGGTGACTATGAGCTTGGCCAATGTAAACCAAGGTCAACATCATGAAAATAAAGGCTTGTAACAAAATGACCAAGATATGGAAGATCGCCCAAGCAGAGCCAGCAAGCACGTTGCCAACAAAGCCTAACATCGATAAATCCAAATTAAAGGTCCAAATACTTCCTAACAAGGCGATCAATAAAAAGATCAGCTCGCCCGCATACATGTTTCCAAAAAGTCGCATTCCCAAAGAAACGCCCTTAGCAACATATTCGATGATATTCAAAACAAGATTGAAGGGCATGAGATACCACTTGGCACCAAATGGAGCAGAGATCAGCTCATGCATAAAGCCGCCGACGCCTTTAACCTTGAAGCTATAAAAGAAAACCAAAAGCAGCACTGAGAACGATAAGCCTAAAGTGGCGTTCAAATCTGTAGTTGGAACAATCTTATGGTGAGGCACATGAACGCCAAAGTTACCAATAAAGTGATTTACACCAACGACCCAGTCAACCGGGATCAAATCAAGCGTATTTAAAAGAATGATCCAACAGAAAACGAAAAGCGCTAGCGGGGCAATAAAGGATCTATCACCGTGCACAATGCCTTTTGATTGGGTCTCAACCATTTCAACCAACATTTCAACCAAACATTGAAAACGGCCTGGAACTCCTGGGGATGCTCTACGAGCGGCGATCACTAGCAGGAAAACCGCGACCAGGCCCATGAGGGTGGTCCAAAACATTGTGTCTAAATTGATAACGCTGAAATCAATAATGGAGGACTGTGCCCCACCAATATTGTTTAGGTTTTGTAAATGCTCTGCAATATAAGCAGTGGGTGTAAGCGGTTCGCTAGCCACGTGATGGGCCGCTTCTGCTGCTGCGTTAACTTCGCTAGACATCTATTGCTTGTCCTTGTTTATTTGCGTCTTGTTACTTCCAAAACCACGCTAACAAATAACACTTAAGCGTAGCCAAATAAGTAACAAGCAACGGGATCCAATTCAAATCAGGCTGCTTTAGGGCAAAGCCTATGAACAAAGCAATAGTTGCTAGGATTTTTATAAATTCACCAGAAACTACTGCCGCCAAAAAGCCGCCGGGGCTGGATTTGACACTCTTTTTTGCCGCCTCAATGCGCATCAAAAACAACGCGGAAGGCAAAAATCCAATCAAACCGCCTACTAAAGCCGAATAAGTATAAACGTTTTTGTCGGCTGGACTTGAAAATACATAGCAAGCAGCCGCAATTGCTATAGTGATCGCCACCTGACTTAAGACAACCCACCATGAATTGATAGAAGCAAAACTGCGTGGTTTTAATTTACGCAATGCATCCATTTCCTCTTTGCTGAGTGTTTTAAAGGAATCTTCCTCGACCTCGTCCCATTCAGAGGTGCTCAATGGCTGCTTTTTGTTCACAAAATTTATTTCCAGTAAGCCGCTAATCAGCAGCAATACCCAACTTTTTTAATAAGGAATCGAGTTCGTCGAATTGGCTAAAGCGGAGAATGAGCTCCCCACCCTTGCCTTTGAGCTTAAATTGAGCGCTTAAACCTATCAAATCTGCTATTTCCTGGGTTAAACGCTGCATGTCTGGATCGGCACTAGGCGTGGAAGTGCCGAGCTTACTTTTGGCTTTTTTGTCGCCAACCTGCCCTCCAGCAATCACCAAAGCGGCAGTCATTCTCTCTGCTTCACGAACGGAAAGGCCCTGGGCGAAAATTCGTTGGGCTAAAGCTACCTGGCTAGAGCCTGGAAGGGGTAAAAGTGCACGAGCATGCCCCATATCGATATCCCCAGCCAACAGCATGGCTTGGACTGGCTTTGCGAGCTGTGCAAGGCGCAATAGGTTCGTAATGGCACTTCGGGATTTGCCTACCGCCTTTGCTGCCTGCTCATGTGTAAAGCCAAACTCCTCAATCAATCTGGCTAAACCCTGCGATTCTTCGAGAGGATTTAAATCCTCTCGCTGCATGTTTTCTACCAGGGCCATTGCTGCCGCAGCCTGATCATCGGCACCAGAAACTAAAACAGGAACCTCCTTTAAGCCCGCAATGGTTGCCGCACGAAAGCGTCTTTCGCCCGCAATAATTTCGTACTTACCGGGAGCCACGAGGCGAACCAAAAGGGGCTGCATAACACCTTGCTCGCGAATACTTTCTGCCAACTCTTGCAATGCACCGGCTTCCATTTTTTGACGTGGCTGATATTTGCCTGCCTGCAAAGCAGTTAATGGCAAACGATTGATTTCAGTGGAAGAATTTGCTTGCTGCGTCTTCTCTCCAAGCAACGCTTCAAGGCCTCTACCTAAACCTTTTTTCTTAACGGCAACCATGATCTTTATTTTCTTTCTAAAAATTACATGTGCTTGATGCGCTCAACCATCTCAGCACCAAACTCTAAATAGGCTTTTGCACCACGCGACGATTTATCGAAGGCAACGCCAGGAAGGCCATAAGACGGGGCCTCGGCAAGACGGACGTTGCGCGGAATAATGGTCTTAAATACTTTGTCGCCGAAGTGTTCAAGCAGTTGATCAGAAACCTGTTGTTGCAAAGTCATGCGTGAATCAAACATGACGCGCAGCAATCCAATGATCACTAAATCGGGATTCAAGTTTGCATGGACTTGTTTGATGGTGTTCACTAAATCAGATAAACCTTCCAATGCAAAATATTCACACTGCATTGGAACAATCACGCCATTTGCTGCGCACAAGCCATTGAGCGTTAGCAAAGACAAAGCGGGTGGGCAATCAATCAAAATAAAATCGTAATCATTCGCCACATGAGCAAGCGCATCTTTCAAACGTGCTTCGCGCAAATCTAGATCTACCAATTCAATTTCAGCGCCCGCTAAATCACGATTCGCCGGCAACACGTCGTACCCAGAGCTTTCGCAACGCTGCACACATTCTTTAACTGCTGTCATACCAATTAATACCTGATATACGCTTGCGTTTAAGTCTGCCTTCTCTACTCCGGAGCCCATCGTGGCATTACCCTGAGGATCAAGGTCCACCAACAAAACACGCTGTTGTAGCCCTGCTAAACCCGCCGCCAAATTAACGGCGGTAGTGGTCTTACCAACACCACCTTTTTGATTTGCGATACAGAAAATTTTTGCCATGGCTACTTTTGGTTTACTTAAGAGGTGAGGGTGGATTTTCTCACGGGGGCCAACACCAAAAGGCGTCGCTCCACCGCTAAATTAGGGATGTGAAGGGGCTCATCGGCAACTAAGCGCCAATCGTCCATGGAAACATCTTTCATTTCGTCGTCAGCGCGCTTGGCCTTCATTGCAAATACCAGGCCATCGGGCTTTAAGAAGGGCAAAGACAAATCCAAAAAACGTGCGAGATTTGTAAACGCCCTAGAAATCACTGCATCAAACTGTGCCGGTTGTTGCATTGCAGCATCTTCCACTCTTTCACAGAGCACCTCAATGTTTTTCAGTTTCAGTTTTCCGCGCACATGCTGCAAAAAAGCCGTCTTTTTCCGAATTGCTTCAATTAATGAAAGGTGCCAATCTGGCTGAACAATAGCAATTGGAATGGCCGGCAACCCACCTCCTGAACCAAGGTCAGCAATCTTAGGAGACGAGCCCTTTAAGAAGCGCTTCAATACTGGCAAAACTGCAATAGAATCAATGAGATGCAGTCGAATAGAGTCTTTCTCACCCTCGATTGCCGTGAGATTATGAACTTGGTTCCAGCGTCCCATTTCTTGCAAAAACAACTCTAAATCGGCGATATTGCTTGGGCTTAATTCCAACCCAAGATCCTCAATCCCCAAGGCAAGCAAACCCTCACTCATGGGTTTCTTGAGTGCGGCCCAAGCCCTTTTTAAGGTGCACCAATAAAAGCGAAAGGGCAGCAGGCGTTACCCCTGAAATGCGGCCAGCCTGACCCAATGTTTCGGGTTTATGCAAATTCAGCTTTTGCTGAACCTCTTTAGATAAGCCAATAACCTGGGAATAATCCAATGATTCCGATAAGGGGAATGATTCATTGTGTTCTTGACGAGCGATTTCTGTCGCCTGACGATCAATATAACCCTGGTATTTAACTGAGATTTCTACCTGGTCGCTAATTTGAGACGCCAAGCCAAGATCCTCATCTAAAGTTTCAGGAGCCCACATTCCGTCACCCAAAGCAGTAATTGCTTCATAAGTAACCCCTGGGCGTCTCAATAACTCCGTTAAGTTGCATTCATGAGACAGGTCTTGACCTAGCAACTGAGAAACTAGGGGGGCAGCCTCATGTTTTGGCCCAACCCAAATATCTTGCAAGCGAGATGTTTCACGTGAAACAGCTTCCTGTTTTCTGCAAAACACCTCCCAACGATAGTCGTCCACCAATCCAAGCTCGCGCCCAATTGTGGTTAGGCGCATATCTGCATTGTCTTCGCGTAAGCTCAGGCGATATTCTGCTCGGCTTGTAAACATGCGGTACGGCTCCTGAACTCCACGGGTAATTAGATCGTCAACTAAAACGCCAATATAGGACTCGCTGCGTTTTGGAAGCCAAGGCTCTTTGCCTTTCGCTGCCAAGCCAGCATTGATTCCCGCCAGCATACCCTGCGCTGCAGCCTCTTCGTAGCCCGTGGTGCCGTTGATTTGACCAGCGAAGTAAAGTCCGCCAATAGCCCTTGTCTCAAGGCTATGGCGCAATTGGCGTGGATCAAAGAAGTCGTACTCAATTGCATAACCAGGGCGAACAATCACCGCAGACTCCATACCCCGAATGCTGCGGACTAAGTCCCACTGAACATCAAAAGGTAGGCTGGTAGAAATCCCATTGGGGTAAAACTCGTTAGTTGTTAGGCCCTCTGGCTCCAAGAAGATCTGGTGACTGTTTCTGGAGGCAAAACGATGAATCTTGTCCTCAATAGAAGGGCAGTAACGGGGGCCAACTCCCTCAATCACACCGGTATACATAGGTGAACGATCTAAACCGCCTCGAATAATATCGTGAGTCTTTTCGTTTGTATGAGAAATCCAGCAAGGAACCTGCTTAGGATGCTGCTCTGGACGCCCCAAATAAGAAAACACTGGTACAGGATCCAAGTCCCCAGGCTGCTCAAGCATGACTGAGAAGTCGATTGTTCGACCATCAATACGAGGTGGAGTACCGGTTTTCAGCCTTCCCTGAGGAAGCTTCAACTCCTTTAATCTAGCCGATAAAGAAACTGCGGCAGGATCACCGGCACGCCCACCAGCATAATTATTTAAGCCAACATGGATCTTTCCATCCAAAAAGGTACCAGCCGTCAGCACCACTTTTTTGGCAATAAACTCCAAGCCCATTTGGGTAACTACGCCCTGGACCTCATCACCCTTAACCAATAAATCGTCAACGGCAGCTTGAAAAAGACTTAGGTTAGGTTGATTTTCTAGACGGCGGCGAATAGCCGCTTTATATAGAACTCGGTCACCCTGAGCGCGAGTAGCTCGAACAGCGGGGCCTTTACTAGAATTTAGGATGCGGAACTGAATACCAGCCTCATCTGTCGCGGCAGCCATTGCGCCACCCATGGCGTCAATTTCTTTGACCAAATGTCCCTTGCCAATCCCGCCAATAGAGGGGTTGCAACTCATAGCGCCTAAATTTTCAATGCTATGAGTAATTAATAGGGTATCGCAGCCCATGCGTGCCGACGCAAGCGCGGCCTCAGTCCCAGCGTGACCGCCGCCAACCACAATGACATCGAAACTTTTGGAATAACGCATGATTTGCCTCAGATAGGGCGATGATCATAGCATTTTGTTTGTTTCACGTGAAACAAAAGATCAAAAAATCTTATAAAAACAATGGATATATCTCTAAGTATTTGATTTAATTGATAAAATAAGCATTCCAGGCTGACTTCAATATCAGCACACTAACAATAAGCAAAAAGGCCTTTCTCACAAAGGCGCTGCCATGCTTAATTGCCAAGCGACTACCAAACTGACTGCCTGCAATATTAGCAATCATCATTGCAAACCCAAGAGGCCAGTTAATTTGACCGAGACTAGCCAACATCAAAATAGCTGCCAGATTGGTTGCCACATTTACCAATTTTGTTGCAGCAGACGCATGGAGAAAATCAAAGCCAAAAAAGCGCACAAAACCAAACAATAAAAAGCTGCCGGTACCGGGGCCAAAGAAGCCGTCATAAAAACCAATCGTTAAACCAAGAATTACACCCTTGATCTGTTGAAGGCGCCCAAGAATTTTCGGGGCGTGTGCCTCACCAAGTGAGGGCTGAAACCAGGTATACAGCAACAGAAACAACAATACAAACGGCAAGGCTTTGCGCAAAGGCTCAGCTGGAAAATTGCTAACGGCATTTGCACCCAAAAGGGATCCAACAAAGCCTGCCACGATTGCTGGCAAAACAATTGCCCAAGGTAATGACACATGGCGCAAAAATTTACGTGCGGCATTAAAAGTCCCACCAACCGCAGCAACCTTATTCGTCGCTAGCAAAGTTGCGGGTGGAACATTGGGGTAAGCAGCAAACAGGGCGGGCACCTGAATCAAGCCACCACCTCCGGCTACGGCATCAACCAGACCAGCAAAGAAAGCCATTGCCAAAAGCAGCGGCCAGATGAAAATTGAAAATTCGATGAGAGTCTCTTTTAATTATGGGTGCAACGAATGCGCTGCACTAAAACCAAATAATAAAAGGAAAAACAAAAACTCAGTTCTTGTTCTTATAGTACGCAGCAACTTCACCAACAACGCCGCGGCGGAAAGCCAAAACACAAACAACAAAAATAAAGCCAGTTGCAATCGTGCTCCACGAACCAATATTAGCAAGATAGTTTTGCAAACCAACAACAATTCCGGCGCCAACTACCGGACCCAAAATGGTTCCCATACCACCAAGCAAAGTCATCAACACAACCTCACCGGACATGTGCCAGTGAACATCGGTCAGTGTTGCTAACTGGAACACCAAAGATTTCATGGATCCAGCCATACCAGATAATGCGGCGGAAAGCACAAAAGACATCAACTTAAAACGATCAACGTCATAACCCAAGGAAATTGCACGAGGCTCATTCTCACGAATTGCCTTAAGAACTTGACCAAACGGGGAGTGCACTGCGCGCATGATGACGGCAAAGCCAAATAAGAAAACCGCCAAAACAAAGTAATACATCGCAACATCGTCCTTTAGGTCAATCAAGCCAAATAACATGCCGCGGGGGACACCCTGTATTCCATCTTCGCCACCCGTAAATGGAAGCTGAACAGCTAAAAAGTAAACCATTTGCGAAAGAGCCAAAGTCACCATCGCAAAGTAAATGCCTTGTCTGCGAATGGCCAACGATCCAATTAAGAATCCCAAAACACCAGAGCCAACAACGCCCAACACAATTCCTAACTCAGGGGAGAGGCCCGCTTCTTTGCAGAAGTAGGCGGTAATGTAAGCAGCAGTTCCAAAAAATGCTGCATGACCAAAAGATAGAAGCCCGGTAAAACCCAAAAGCAAATTGAATGCGCATGCAAAAAGGGCGAAGCACAACACCTTCATTGCAAACACGAGATAAATAAAATCTTGGAAGGGCAATAACAGGGCAATTAAAACCAAGATGCCGTAAAGCAATTTTGTTTTTGGACTCATGCTTATTTCTCCCGCCCAAACAGTCCAGCAGGGCGAATCAAAAGAACAATTGCCATGATCACAAAAATCACAACGCCGGAGGCCTCTGGATAAAAGACCTTAGTCAGGCCCTCAACCAGACCCAAGCCCAAACCAGTAAGGATGGCACCCATAATCGAGCCCATACCACCAATCACCACCACCGCAAACACAACAATGATGAGGTTGGAACCCATCAACGGGTTCACCTGGAAAATGGGGGCTGCTAATACACCAGCAAAACCTGCTAGACCAACGCCATAGGCGTAGGCCAAAGAAATCATCAGCGGGACATTGATACCAAAGGCTTGTAGTAATTTAGGGTTTTCGGTTCCAGCACGCAAATAGGCACCCAACTTTGTTCTCTCAATCACATACCAGGTTGAGAAACATACCGTCATAGAAATCACCACAACCCATATGCGATACTTTGGCAAGATGATGCCAAGCGACTCTAATGGAATCGCTCCCTGCAATAACTCCGGGGCCGGGTAGCTCTCACCAGAAATTCCATACCAATGACGGAACATGCCCTCAATAATGAGAGCCAAACCAAAAGTCAGCAACAAGCCATATAGGTGATCAAGGTGGTACAGGCGGCGCAACATCGTGCGCTCCAGAATTAAGCCAAATCCCGCCAAAACCAATGGCACAACAATCAGAGCAAACCAATAATTAATGGTTAGGTCAGGGAACCCAAGCCATTGGCTAATCTGGGTTAAACCAATCCAGGCAATAAAAGCGCCCATAGTGTACTGAGCACCATGCGCAAAATTAATGATGTTGAGAAGGCCAAAAATAATGGCCAATCCCAAACTCAATATGGCGTAGAACGAGCCATTAATAAGCCCCACCAAGAGCTGGGCTACCAGCCCTTGAGGGGTAATTCCGAGAAGTTCAAACATTCTTGATTTCTATTTATTACTTGTTAACTAACTTGCACTTCGATTGTGAAAGCGGCAAAGTAGCTTCTGCAGCAGGAATGGTTGCACGAACATAGTAGTAATCCCATGGGCTCTTAGAGTCAGCCGGCTTCTTCACTTCTAACAAATACATGTCATGCTCAAACTTACCATCGGCACGAATCTTGCCTTTGAAAAGACCATCATCGATGTTTGTAGACTTTAATGCCTTCATCACAGCTTGAGTGTCATCGGTACCTGCTTTTTGTACTGCATTTAAATAAGCAAGAACAGATGAGTAAACGCCAGCCTGAACCATTGTTGGCATACGCTTATGCTGCAAGATGAAGCGCTTTGAAAATGCGCGGGTCTTGTCATCTTTATCCCAATAGAAACCTTCTGTGAGGTACATGCCTTGTGCAGTGGGTAGACCCAAAGAATGCACGTCGGAGATAAACATCAATAAAGGAACAACGGTTTGTTTTTTGTTGATACCAAATTCAGAGGCTTGCTTAACGGTGTTAATGGTATCTTGGCCTGCATTTGCCAAAGCAACCACATCTGCGCCACTAGCCTGCGCTTTTAAAAGATAGGAAGAGAAATCGCTATTGGGGAATGGGTGTTTGCTGGTGCCTAAAACTTTACCGCCGTTAGCGGTCACAACAGCAGTGGCATCTTTTTCAAGGGCTGCACCGAAAGCATAGTCAGCGGTAATGAAGTACCAGTTCTTTTTACCCTGCTTTACTACTGCCTTACCCGTGCCATTTGAAAGGGCGTAAGTGTCATAAGTCCAATGCACGTTGTTGGCAGTACATTTTTCATTAGTAATTGCAACTGATCCAGCGCCGGAAACCAAAGTGATCTTGTTCTTTTGCTCGGCAACCTCCATTACAGCCAAGGCAACGTTGGTGGAAACTAATTCAACAATTACATCAACGCCGTCTTTGTCATACCATTCACGCGCTTTGTTGGCGGCAATGTCAGCTTTGTTCTGGTGGTCAGCGCTTACGAGCTCAATCTTCTTTCCAATAACGGTGCCGTCTTTTGAGAAATCAGCAATCGCCATTTTTGCCGCAATCACTGCGCCCGGGCCCGCCAAGTCGGAATAGACTCCGGAAAGGTCAGTTAAGACGCCAATCTTTACAACATCGCCACTTACTTTTGATCCGCTTTGTGCAAACACTGGGTTTGAACCAAACATGGTCGCCGCAACCAGACACGCGGTTATTTGCTTTAACTTCATTACCGTCTCCTATAGAAATCCACTAAACCCCAAGATACTCATTTAATAAAGTTGCTTTTTCGGCAAGCTCGCTTTGTTGCACCACCTCAACCACGTTTCCATGCTCAACTACATAATGACGATCAGCTAAGGGCGCAGCAAAGCGGAAGTTTTGCTCAACCAACACAATCGTGAAGCCTTTGTTGCGCAAACTGGTGACAACTTCTCCAAGCTTTTGCACAATCACGGGCGCCAACCCCTCAGTAATCTCATCCAATAACAATAGCTTGGCGCCGGTTCTCAGAATTCGCGCCATCGCTAGCATTTGCTGCTCACCACCAGATAGGCGGGTGCCAGGGCTATTTCTTCTTTCATAGAGATTTGGAAACATTTCATAAATCTCATCCAAACCCATGCCGCCGGGCGCAATCTCTGGCAAAAGTAAAAGGTTTTCCTCTGTACTCAAGCTAGCAAAAATACCTCTTTCCTCTGGGCAAAAACCAACCCCCAAACGAGCAATCTTATAAGTGGGCATGGAGATAGTTTCCGCCCCATAGACCTCTACAGAACCAGTTCTTTTACTAGTTAATCCTAAGATGGTCTTCAGAATGGTGCTTCTACCGGCGCCATTTCTTCCAAGTAAAGTAACAACCTCGCCATCACGCACAGCAAAATTCACGCCATGCAAAATGTGAGATTCACCATACCAAGACTCTAAATTTTTAACCTCTAGCGCCATGGTGCTCATAGGTTGTCTCCCCCATGGCTACCCATATAAGCCTCAACAACCAGTGGGTTGTTTGAAACCTCATGATAAGAACCCTCAGCCAGCACGGAGCCACGCTGTAAAACGGTAATACGATCTGCAATTGAAGAAACCACCTTCATATTGTGCTCAACCATCAGAATAGTGCGGCCCTTGGCCACGCGATCAATCAACTCTGTTACGCGCTCAACATCTTCGTGGCCCATTCCCTGGGTGGGTTCATCCAAAAGCATTAACTCTGGCTCCATAGCTAAAGTTGTTGCAATTTCAAGCGCCCTTTTACGGCCATAAGCTAGATTGAGAGTTTCCTCGTCGGCAAAACCTTCCAAACCAACCTCATGTAGAAGCTCTAGTGCGCGCTCATTAAGCTCATTTAAAGAGTTTCCAGACTTCCAGAAGTGAAACTCCGTACCCAATCCTCGCTGCAGTGCAACACGAACATTTTCAATAACCGTTAAATGTGGAAAAACAGCGGAAATCTGAAAGGAGCGAATAATGCCCCGTCTTGCAATTTGTGCGGGGGCCTCTTTGGTGATATCAAAACCGTTAAATAAGATTTGACCGCTGCTGGGCTCTAAAAACTTAGTCAGCAAATTGAAGCAAGTCGTCTTGCCGGCTCCATTAGGCCCAATCAAAGCGTGGATGGTTCCCCGAGCGACATCTAGGTTCACATCAGTGACCGCAGAAAATCCCTTAAAGGATTTCCCCAGTCCGATTGTTTTTAATATTGTTTCTTGCAATGTCATACCCTCTACCCCCTACTTGGGAGCAAGAATACGAGGATACCCGAAGATGGCATGGGTTTATATAGCAATTACCCTAAACAATTAAAGCGGTAGCGCTAAAAAATTTTTAGGTCAGTTTTTGAAATTGCTGAATTGCTGAACGAGCCAATTCGTCCAATACATCGACCGGGACCCTTTGGGCGCCCTGCACAATCATTAACGCATATGGTTTGGCTAAGGCCGAGGCTTCAGGGCAGAGCCGCAACTCATCACCCTCTGATGGGGACTGGCTACGCCAGTAGTTGATGGCAGCCTCTAATTCTTGGATTGTTACAAACAACATGAAAATTATTTTTAATTATCTTTGGTTGCAAGCATGGTGCCACGACATTTTTTTGCACCACAACGACATTCGTAATCTTTTTTCATTTGCTTCGTAATCTTGCCCTCAACATCAAGTGAGTAGTCATAAAATAACTCCTCACCAACCTTAAGGGCGCGCTTTGCATAAATAAATACGCGGGGCTCACCATCAAAACTGTCTTCCCGGGTTTCGCAGATTGGCTTACATGAATGGTTGATCCAGCGCGCAGCATTCCCGCCATATTTCGCATCAATCACACGACCATCTTCTAATGAAAAGTAAAAAGTGTGATTAGGGTCTTTAGGGTCATGGGGGTGGCGCCTCTCTGCAAGCTTCCAACTGATGCGCTCGCCTTTGTATTCAATAATTGCCTGGCCCTTTTTAATGGGTTTGACAACAAATACGCCTTTTCCGTGAATAGGCGAAGATTTCACAACAATAGAGGATCGGTCCACCTTGGGTGGTTTTAATTTTTTGGATGTCATAAATTAAACGTCTAGGTTGCGGGCAATAAGGGCGTTTTTTTCAATAAATGCACGACGAGGCTCAACCTCATCCCCCATGAGCGTAGTAAAGACTTGGTCCGCAGCAATGGCATCTTCAATTTTTACCTGCAAGAGTGTTCTAGAGCTTGCATCCATAGTGGTTTCCCACAGCTGCGATGGATTCATCTCGCCAAGACCTTTATAGCGTTGACGACTCAATACACGCTCTGCCTCAGACAACAACCAAGCAAAGGCGGCCCTAAAGTTACCAATAGTTTGCTCTTTTTGATTTTTATCTGGATCGCCACGACGAACCTTGGAGCCTGCCACAACCTTGCCCGATAAAACAGCTGCGGCATTTGCAAGGCTTTGGTAATCATCACCATGAACAAAGTCAGAGTTAATGGAAGAGAGCTTCAGATTCCCATGAATGCGGCGCGATAACAATAAACGGAAGCGCTCAGTACGGTCTTCCTTTTGAACAATAATTTCTGGTGGCAAAGCTAAAGGATTCAAAGAATCCGCAAGCGCTTGCCTTAAGCGATCAGCAGATTCATTTGCTGATTTTTCTGTATCCAGATTTAATGGTGTTCCCGAAGCAATTGATCGCAGAGCATCTTCGTCAATGGTGCGAGACAAGCGGTCAACAATCGACTGAATCACTTGATAGTGTTTTGCCAACTCATTGAGCGCCTCACCCTCAATAATTTCGCCTGACGGTGTTTGTAGGGATGCTGTTTCAAGTGCAATTTTTAACAGCAACTGATTTAGCTCGTTGTCGTCTTTAATGTACTGCTCATTCTTGCCAAACTTTACTTTGTAAAGAGGTGGTTGAGCAATATAGATATGACCACGCTCGATCAACTCAGGCATCTGTCTATAAAAGAAGGTTAACAGCAGGGTGCGAATGTGGCTGCCGTCAACGTCCGCATCGGTCATGATAATGATGCGGTGATAACGCAATTTATCCGCCTTATATTCTTCAATCCCAATGCCGGTGCCCAGAACGGTAATTAAAGTAACCACCTCTTGGCTGGCAAGCATTTTGTCAAAACGTGCTTTTTCAACGTTAAGGATTTTTCCTTTTAAAGGAAGAATTGCTTGAAAGCGACGATCACGTCCTTGTTTGGCAGAGCCCCCCGCGGAGTCTCCCTCGACAATAAAGAGTTCAGATTTTGTTGGATCTTTTTCTTGGCAGTCGGCCAACTTACCAGGCAGGCCAAGCCCATCTAACACACCCTTACGTCTAGTCATGTCGCGCGCTTTGCGTGCGGCTTCTCGAGCACGGGCCGCATCAACAATCTTACCGCACAGAATCTTCGCGTCAGCTGGGCGTTCTTGGAGATATGCACTCAATGCTTCGGCAACAATTTCTTCAACTGGACCACGCACCTCACTAGAAACTAATTTATCTTTTGTTTGGCTGGAGAATTTTGGTTCTGGAACCTTCACCGACAAAACACAGGCCAAGCCCTCGCGCATGTCATCACCAGAAATTTCTACTTTTGCTTTCTTGGCAACTTCATGCTCATCAATGTATTTATTAATGACACGCGTCATTGCGGCACGCAAGCCGGTCAAGTGTGTTCCACCATCCCGCTGCGGAATGTTGTTAGTAAAACAAAGTACTTGCTCACTAAAACTGTCATTCCATTGCATAGATACTTCAGCAGTAATTTGACCGCCTAGGTCTGAAGGGCGATTACCTTCAGCATAAAAAATGTTGGGGTGCAGTACATTTTTAGTTTGATTGATGTACTCAACAAACCCTTTTACACCACCAGAGAAAGCAAAGTCTTCTTCTTGACCGGTACGTTGATCAATCAGTTTAATGTGAACGCCGTTGTTTAAGAATGAGAGCTCGCGAATACGCTTAACTAAAATTTCATAATGAAACTCAACATTTCCAAAAATTGTCTCGTCGGCCAAAAAGTGAACTTCGGTTCCCGATAGCTCAGTGTCGCCAGTAACAGTGATTGGGGAAACTAAAACGCCATTCTCATCAACAATATTGCGATTTTGAATAACGCCGCGTGCAAACTCCATGTAATGAGCTTTACCATCACGACGAATGGTTAGCTTCAACCATTTAGATAGCGCATTTACACAGCTAACACCCACACCATGTAGACCGCCAGAAACTTTGTAACTATTTTGATCGAACTTACCGCCTGCATGTAGCTCGGTCATAACAATTTCAGCGGCACTGCGTTTCGGCTCATGCTTATCGTCGTATTTAATCCCTGTTGGGACACCACGACCATTATCGACAATAGAAATAGAGTTATCAGTTTGGATAACAACTGTGATTTCAGAACAATAGCCAGCCAAAGCTTCGTCAATAGAGTTATCCAAAACTTCAAATACAAGGTGGTGCAGACCCGTGCCATCGGATGTATCTCCGATATACATACCAGGACGTTTACGAACAGCCTCAAGACCCTCTAGGATTTGAATCGATGCAGCGCCGTACTGCTCTACTACTTTTTTTTCTTCAGTCATTTTTTTCTAAGTTAAATACGCATTGGCATCACAACATACTTAAAACTCTCTGAGCCAGGCAGAGTAATTACGGCACTGCTATTTGCATCACCTAAGCTAATTTGAATCTTTTCGCTCTTTAGGTTTGATAAAACATCCAACAAATAGCTAACGTTAAATCCAATTTCTACCGCATCACCAGCATACTCAGTCTCAATCTCCTCTTGAGCCTCTTCTTGCTCAGCATTGGTTGATTGGATTGTTATGCGGTTTGGAGAAAGAGAGAAACGGACACCTTTAAATTTATCTGTTGTCAAAATAGCAGCACGCTGGAGTGCTGATTGAAGGGCATCACGACCAACTACGAGTGAGTTTTTATGCCCCTTCGGAATCACCCTTTGGAAATCTGGGAACTTACCCTCAACTAATTTCGAAATTAACTCAATATCACCAAACGCAAACTTCACTTGATTAGCTGTCAAGCTAATTTCTAAGGATTCATCAGAGTCCTCGAGTAAATGTTGACACTCCAAAATTGTTTTGCGAGGAATAATGATTTCTTGTTTTTGACCAGAGCCTGATGGGGCTTCTGCAAGCTCAACCTGAGAGTAAGCAAGGCGGTGGCCATCTGTTGCCACCGCAACCACCTCTTTACCCTCAATTACCAACAACATCCCATTTAAGTAATAACGAATATCTTGTTGTGCCATTGAAAAATGTACTTGGCTAATGAGTTGACGAAAACTCTTTTGTGACATCTTCCAAGCAGCGGTTACCTCACCCACACTTTGCATCACTGGAAACTCAGTTGCAGAAAGTGTTTGCAAAGAGAAGCGGCTTTTGCCACTTTGAACAACCATCTTATTATCTTTAAGATTTAAAGATACCGGACCCTCTGGCAATGCACGCAAAATATCTAAAAGTTTTCTAGCGGCAACAGTTGTTGTTACATCTTCTGTACCAACACCAAAATTGGCGTTTGTTGTAATTTGAATTTCAATATCAGTGGAGATGAATGAAACTTTTTCTCCAACTTTTTTAAATAAGAGATTTGCCAAAATTGGCAGCGTGTGTCTGCGTTCAACAATTCCACTAACAACCTGAAGTGGTTTTAGTAGGCTATCGCGAGAAGTGTTAACGAGTTGCATTGCTTTTAAATCCTTGTATATATCTTAGTAGTAATAGTAATAAGGGTTCGAAATTCCGTGGATAAGTCAAAAACCCCTTATAAAACAACACATTGAAGACTAAAAAACCTGTGGAAAACTCTTGTATAAGCACTGCATAAAAAGGGGATAACTTTTTATCAACACCCTATTTTTGCATGAAGCTGAACCTTTCCACAATTTATCCACATCCAATCCCCAAACTTATCCCTAGGGTTGTCCACAACCTTATCCACAAGCAAAAAACTACGCCTTTAAGGTTTGCTCAATAACGTGAATCTCATGGTTTAGCTGCCCATCATGTGCCCGCTCATCTGCAATCTTGCGAACAGCGTGCAGGACGGTTGTGTGGTCCCTACCGCCAAATAATTCACCAATCTCCGGCAAGCTTTTTTGTGTCAATTCTTTAGCCATAAACATTGCAATTTGACGGGGCCGAGCAATATTAGCCGGGCGCCTTTTGGAGTACATGTCTGCAACCTTAATGCTATAGAAATCAGCAACCGCTTTTTGAATGTTTTCGACAGAAATTTGACGATTTTGAATAGAAAGCAGGTCTTTTAGGGCTGTTCTGGCAACCTCAATCGTGACTTCGCGACCATGGAATCGAACAAACGCCAAAATCTTTCTCAAAGCCCCCTCTAGCTCCCGAACGTTTGAGCGTAAGTGTTTGGCCACAAAGAATGCAACGTCCTCACTCATGGGTATGCCTTCACTAATTGCCTTTTTCATCAAAATAGCGACACGCATTTCTAGTTCTGGCGGCTCAATGGCAACCGTTAGCCCAGAATCAAAGCGGGAAATAAGGCGATCATCAATACCCGCCATTTCCTTGGGGTAGGTATCGCTAGTAATAATGACTTGGGCTTTGTTGCTTAATAAAGCCTCAAAAGCGTAGAAAAACTCTTCCTGAGTCCTGGATTTGCCGCTAAAAAACTGAATATCATCAATAAGTAAGAGGTCTAAGGAGTGGTAGTAGCGCTTAAAGCGGTCAAACGCCTTTTGTTGGTATGCGCGGACCACATCTGAAACATACTGTTCGGCGTGGATATAGCGAATACGGGCGTTTGGCTTCTCTTTTAAGAGGTGGTTGCCAATCGCATGAATTAAATGGGTCTTACCCAGACCTACCCCACCATATAAGAACATGGGGTTGTAAGAGGTTCCAGGGTTATGCGCCACCTGAATCGACGCTGCCCTAGCAAGTTGATTGGCTTTGCCAGTAACAAACGTTTCAAAAGTAAGGTTCGGGTTGAGTTTTGAGTGATCTTCAATCTCAAAAGCACTCTCTTCTACCAATATGTTCGGTTCCGGTGTCTCCGCAGAAACATTTTTTTCAATGGGCTCTTCCAGTGATACGGGGGGTGCAGTATTGGTTGCGCCACCCTCGACAGAGAGTGTAAAACCGACATTAATGGGGCGCCCAAAATACTGGGAGGCCAGCTCTTGGAAGCGGTCGGCAAATGTCTTTTTGGTCCAGTCCAACTTAAATCGATTGGGGGCTCCAATTGTTAGTGAGTCATCACTTTCAATAAAAGATAATAAAGTAAGGGGTTGAATCCATGTTTTAAACTGTTGGGGCGACAGTTCGCGGGATAAAATGCCGATAGCATCATCCCAGAACCCCAGTGGGCTAATTGAATTCAAGGCGGGAGGATTGTGTAAGTTGCTCATATTTTTGGAGGATCCATTGTAGCGATGCTGCAAAGTTATCCACAAGCAACAAAAACGTGGAAAAGCTGTGGATAACTTGTGAATAATAGAAAAATCTCTATTTAAATTAAAGATTTAAGAGAAATTTAAATAAAAATAGAGAAAAACACCTACATATTCATCAAGATGGATTGACCTTTTGCTCTGCAACAAGGAAAATACTTGGTTTTCCAGGGATCGAACATGAAAAGAACTTACCAACCCTCAGTAACCCGTCGTAAGCGTACACACGGTTTCCGTATTCGCATGAAAACCAAAAGCGGACGCGCAGTTTTAAATGCTCGTCGTGCAAAAGGCCGCAAGCGTTTGGCTGTGTAATTTAGCCATTGAATAGCGCAAGGATTTCTGAATTACTAAAAACACGCCCCAAGACAAGTTTGTATTGGGGTATGTATTTTGCATCCACTCAAGGGGGCGTTAAACCTGACTTGGGGGTTGCAGTAGCAAAGAAGCTAGCCAAAAGAGCGGTTGATCGAAACCGCCTAAAGCGGATGATTCGCGAATTGGTTTGGATGGCTCAAGCCAGTACATTAAACAAAGATGTTGTGGTTAAGCTCAAAAAACCAATTGGTCGCGAAACTCGAGGCAGACTCAGAAATAAAGAAAAAGAAATTTTGCGCTCTCAAATTTCGGGGCTGATTTAGGTGCGAGCCTTAAATAATGCGGCAATTAAGTTGGTAAAAATATATCAACTCGCTTTAAGCCCGTATTTAGGCATGCACTGCAAGTACGTTCCCAGCTGTTCGCAATATGCATGTGACTGCTTTAGTCACTACGGATTTATTAAAAGCTTTGGTCTTACGGTGTGGCGTATTTTGCGCTGCAACCCTTTGTCACACGGCGGTTATGATCCTGCTGTAAAAGATACAAAACACCAACTTAAGTGAATATAAATGGACTTTAAAAAAACAATTCTTTGGGCAGTATTCTCGATGTCGGGTCTCATGCTCTACAACAATTGGCAGGTTCATGAGGGCAAGCCATCCTTGTTTGGCGGATCTCCAGCTGTTGTTGCTTCATCTAACGATAAGGCGACACCACTCAAGGTTGATGCCCCAGCGGCAATAGCGGGCACACCTATTACCCAGGCGCCCAACTCCAAAACAATAACGGGCGAGAGCGCTGAAAAATTTGTTTTGTCTAACGAACTTCTTTCATTGGAGATAAGTTCTGCGGGCGCAAACGTCGTTGGTGCGAAATTATTAAAAGAACTAACCGCAGATCAAAAACCAGTAGAAATTTTCCAACATACACCTACCCACACCTATGTAGCTCGCTCAGGTTTGGTAGCTGTTGGTAATGCAGATTTGCCCAACCATACCAGCACATTTAAGCTTGACCGCTCAGGTAAAGACGAGTCTGGTAGACCGTTTTTGGTTCTTTCCGCCGAGCGTAACGGTGTGAAACTAGAAAAAACATTTCTCCTGAATCCTCAAAGTTACGATGTTTATGTTGGGCATCGGGTTACACAGGTGGCAGCAAATGGAGCTCCACTGAGTTTGTATACAGAGATTGTGCGAGACGGCTCCCAGGAGCAAAAAATTGGACCTTTTGGAGGTGCTTTTTCTGCAAGCACTTTTACTGGGCCAGCAATTTATACCGATGGGAATAAGTTTAAAAAAGTCCCATTTACAGATATAGAGAAAAATAAATTTACTGCACCCGCACAGATATCGGCTGGACAGCCTGGCTGGGTTGCTATGGTTCAACACTACTTCGCTAGTGCATGGATTCCAGATGACAAATTGCCGCGAGATATTTACTCAGGAAAAATCGATAGTGATTTGTACCGAGTCGGAATGCAGACACAATTAGGCGCAATTCCAGCTGGAACCACATTAATCGCTAATGCGCAGTTATTTGTTGGTCCACAAGAAGAGCGCATGTTGGAAACCATAGCACCTGGACTGGAGCTGCTTAAAGACTATGGCTATCTAACTATTCTGGCCAAACCTATTTTTTGGTTGCTGGAGCACATTCACAATATTGCTGGTAACTGGGGCTGGTCTATTATTTTATTAACCATTTTGATCAAACTGGTTTTCTTCCCCTTGTCTGCTGCAAGTTACAAGTCTATGGCTCGCATGAAGGAAGTTCAGCCACGCTTGGCGGCTATGAAGGAGCAGTACAAGGGCGAACCACAAAAACTCAATCAAGCCATGATGGAGATGTATCGCAAGGAAAAGATTAACCCGGTGGGTGGATGTTTACCAGTTGTGATTCAGATCCCCGTGTTTATTTCTTTGTATTGGGTGCTGCTGTCATCAGTTGAGATGCGCGGTGCACCATGGGTTTTGTGGATTCACGACCTCTCAGTGCCTGATCCGTACTACATTCTGCCAGTCGTCATGGCTGTCTCGATGTTTGTGCAAACGAAGTTGAACCCAACGCCTCCAGACCCAATTCAGGCGAAGGTGATGATGTACATGCCGATCGTCTTTTCAATCATGTTCTTCTTTTTTCCTGCCGGTTTGGTGTTGTATTGGGTCACCAACAATATCCTGTCGATTACTCAACAATGGCAGATTAATCGGATTTTTGGAAAAAAGCCCGCTAAGTAGTTTGAGCGCAGCATAACTCGCTTGTAATAAATAAACAGCAATGATGACAAGAAAATTGCCCATCATTGCTGTTGCAACCGCGCCCGGCAAGGCGGGCGTCGGAGTTATTCGCATTAGTGGGAAAAATTTAAGCGCGATGACGAGCGCCCTGTTTCAAAAAAATCTTTCCCCAAGACAAGCAAACTTATTAACACTCTGTGATGAGAATGGCCAAGCCATTGATCAGCTCATTGCAATTTATTTTGTTGGACCAGCCTCTTTTACGGGTGAAGATGTTTTAGAGCTTCAGTGTCATGGTGGACCACAACTTCTTGAGCTAGTGATGAAGCGCTGTCTTGAGTTGGGCAAAGACGAGGGGCTTGTCATTGCGGAGCCTGGCGAATTTACCCTGCGCGCCTATCTCAACAACAAGATTGATTTAACCCAGGCTGAGGCTATTGCAGATTTAATAGACGCGCAAAGCGAGGCAGCTGTTCGCGGTGCAGCGCGTTCTTTGCAGGGTGCTTTTTCTGATGACATTAACAATCTCATTGAAGAAATTACTCAACTCAGAATTTTGGTTGAGTCAACTTTAGATTTCCCAGAAGAAGAAATTGAGTTTCTAGAAAACGCTCAGGCACGCCAGCGCTTAACCGCCGTTAAAGAAAAGTTACAGGCTTTACGTGCTGGCGCTAAGCAGGGAAAAATTTTGCGTGACGGCATTCAGCTAGTGTTGGCTGGAGCACCCAATGTAGGGAAAAGCTCTTTGCTTAATCGCTTGGCCGGTGAAGAGGTGGCCATTGTTACTCCTATTGCTGGGACAACCCGAGACCGGGTTAAAGAAAGCATCACCATTGACGGCGTGCCCATGCACATTATTGATACAGCTGGTCTGCGCGAAACAACTGATGTTGTGGAGGCAAAGGGCATTGAAAGATCCTGGGATGCCATTCGTTTGGCAGACGTAGTGATTTTTTTGACTGATGCTCAGTCGCCCCCCCAACAGGACGACCTAAAAACCCAGATTTTGAGGGAATTACCACCCAAATGCGCTGTGCTTGAGCTTGTGAATAAGGCTGATTTGCTCCAAGAATCATCAAAAACTGCGTCCAGAGAATCTTTGCTGATTTCCGCCAAAACCGGAGAGGGAATTGAGGGGCTAAAACAGAAGATTTTGGAGCTTGTGGGCTGGGCTGGACCCCAGGAGGGTGCTATTTTGGCTCGTAGAAGACATTTGGACTGCATAGAGCGTGCAGCCGAACATATTGAAAAATCAGAAGAATTCGCTGCAAATGGCAACAATTCTCTCGAATTATTTGCAGAAGAGCTCTCTTTGGCCCAAAGACATTTGGGTGAAGTTACTGGAAAACTGCTTCCAGACGACCTTTTGGGGAAAATCTTCAGCCAGTTCTGTATTGGCAAGTAAAGGGTTTGTGCTGTGTGTGGGTGGAGGTAAAAATTTGCCCAAAATGATAAAATTGTCGGATTAAAAAATTCAACCTTCATAGGGAAACATATGACTTCAACTACCAGCGGCCAGATTAATGTAAATGCGCCAGCTTACGTAAAAAACAAGCGTTTAGTTGAGTGGGTTGGCGAGGTGGCTGCTCTTACCAAGCCTGATGCTATTCGTTGGTGCGATGGATCGCAGGCAGAGTATGACGAGTTATGTGAATTGTTGGTAAAGGCGGGCGTTTTCAAGCGCCTCAATCCAGCCAAGCGTAAAAATTCATTTTTAGCCTTATCTGACCCGGATGACGTTGCGCGTGTTGAGGACCGCACCTACATTTGTTCGGCTAAACAAGAGGATGCAGGCCCAACTAACAACTGGGTAAACCCAGCAGAAATGCGTGCAACATTGCACCCATTGTTCGATGGCTCCATGCGCGGAAGAACAATGTACGTTGTGCCATTTTCAATGGGCCCAATTGGCTCACCAATTGCACACATTGGCGTTGAGTTGTCTGACAGCCCTTATGTTGCGATCAACATGAAGTTGATGACTCGCATGGGTAAAGCGGTAATTGATCAGCTTGGTGCCGACGGCGAGTTTGTTCCTTGTATCCATACAGTTGGCAAGCCATTGAGCCCGGGCGAAAAGGACATGGCTTGGCCAAACAACAAAACTAAATATATCGTTCACTATCCAGAAACCCGCGAAATCTGGTCTTTTGGTTCAGGTTACGGCGGCAATGCATTGCTGGGTAAAAAATGCTTTGCCTTACGCATTGCTTCTAACATGGGGCGCGAGCAAGGATGGCTTGCTGAGCATATGTTGATTTTGGGCGTTACTTCGCCCGAAGGAAAAAAATATCACGTAGCAGCAGCATTCCCATCTGCATGTGGCAAAACCAATTTCTCAATGATGATTCCGCCAGCAGGATTTGATGGTTGGAAGGTAACAACGATTGGTGACGACATTGCATGGATCAAACCACGCAAAGATCCCGTCACAGGCAAAACCCGTTTATTTGCGATCAACCCCGAGTCTGGTTATTTTGGCGTCGCTCCGGGAACAAATCGTCAAACAAATCCAAATTGCATCGATTCATTAAACGAAGATGTAATCTTTACAAACGTTGGTTTAACTGATGATGGTGATGTTTGGTGGGAAGGATTAACAGAAACACCGCCCGCACATTTGATTGACTGGCAAGGTAAGGATTGGACTCCGGCTGATGGTGCTGCTGGCCGTAAAGCCGCTCATGCAAACTCTCGCTTCACAATGGCAGCCACAAACAATCCTGCCGTTGATTCTAAGTGGGATGATCCAGAAGGCGTTCCGATTGATGCGTTCTTGTTCGGCGGTCGCCGTTCAACTACTGTGCCTCTCGTTAGTGAAGCGCGCGACTGGGTAGAGGGCGTTTATATGGCCGCAACAATGGGCTCAGAGACCACTGCTGCCATTACGGGTCAGGTTGGCGTTGTTCGTCGAGACCCATTCGCAATGATTGCTTTTGCTGGCTACAACATGAGTGACTACTTCCAGCATTGGCTCAATATCGGTAAGAAGCTTGAAGCTGAAGGCGCTGTATTGCCCAAGATCTATTGCGTGAACTGGTTCCGCAAAGGCGATGACGGCAAGTTTGTTTGGCCTGGCTATGGTGAAAATATGCGCGTTCTGGCGTGGATCTTGGGCCGCGCAGAGGGCACTGCAAAAGGGGTTGAAACCGTATTTGGTATTTCTCCAGAGCACGGCGATATAAATTGGAAGGGTTTAGACTTTTCTCTTGAGAAGTTTGAAAAGGTCATTACCGCCAAGGTAGATGACTGGAAAAATGAACTTAAGCTGCATACAGAGTTGTTTGAGCATCTTGGCGATCGTCTGCCTAAGGAATTAGCAGAGATGCGTACCAAGATTGAAAAACGCTTAAACGCTTAAGTTTTTAGTAGCACCTACTAATCTTAGATTTATTTAAATGACCAAACCCCAACACCATGAAATAGTGGTGATTGGGGCAGGCATTTGTGGGGCAACCATTGCAAATGAGTTGCTTGAGCGTGGCAAAGCTGTTTGTATTATTGACACCGCTCCCTCCCCAGCCGCCGCCTGTTCAAGCCATGCTTATGCCATTGCACATCCGCATATTGGCAAAGGCGCCCCTCGTTTATTGCGACTTACGCGTATTGCATTTTTGCTTGCAGAGGCTCGCTGGAAACATGTCTGGCGACAGCACGGGATATTTCAGCCGACCAAAAAAGATAGGGTTTTTGATCGCGCCGAAACAATAGAACATCTTCGCGCATTGGATCTTGATGAAGATATGGCGATTGCTATGGATGCCCAAGAAGCTAAAAAACTTTGTGGAATTGAGCAAAGCGGTGTTTGGTTGCCGCGCGGCGCCGGCTTAAATTTACATGAAACAAGCAAAGAGTTATTACAAGAACATCAGCGATTAACTTGTATGTGGAATACGCGCATCGCGCGTTTAGAAAAGCTTGGCAATCAGTGGCATTTATTTGATGTCTCAAACAAATTGATTGCAACTGCAAGTCAAGTTGTGGCGGCCTGCGCCATCGAGGCCAAAGCTCTCATGAGCAGTATCGGCATTCGGTTGCCCTTAAGGCCTGTGCGTGGTCAGTTGAGTATTTTCACGGTAAAAGAAGGCGACCTTTGGGTCAAAAAACTACCCCAAGTTGGCATCTCTGGAGATGGATATTGTTTGCCAGCCAAGCAACTTGATGATGGTAGCTATCAATGGATTGTTGGTTCTAGTTTTGATGAGGGTGAGGATGATCTCTCGCCAAGAGAAATCAGTGACGACTTCAATCGTGAGCAAGCTAAGCGCTTAGTAGATTACGAAGAGGGCAATCTTTCTTCATTAATGAAGTCTGGAGATTTTGTTGGTGTGCGTTGTGTGGCTGGAGATCGTTTGCCAATCATCGGCGCGCTTACACAGCGCCCAGGAATATTTTTAGCTACTGCCTTGGGGTCGAGAGGAATTTTGTGGTCCGCTCTAGCGGCTAAGCTGATTGCAGCTCAACTGCTAGAGGATGACTTTGCTTTACTTGCTCGTTTAGGTTTCGCTGCAGACTTAGTCGCCGCACTAGCGCCTGCCCGTTTTTTTGCTGGGGCAGCACCTTCGGCTTTAGGTGCTTTGGCCTCAAATTCAAAACCAATTTTGCCAGCAGAATCTAGCGCTAAATAGGCCTTAAAGCCACGCCCAGTACGGTTTGACTTAAAGTTGGTCAAAAGATCCGTCTTACCCTCTTTCAGCAATTTCTGAACCTGTTCTGGTGACACCTCTTGTTGCAACACCACTTTTCCGGTTTTGAAATCACATGATTTATTGGGGCCAGTATTGTTTTCGCAAACGTAACGCATGCCATCTTCATATACTGCGCCTGAACATTTTGGACAAACGCCTAGCGCCAGACGGCCCGTGAAATCGACGGCTTCAGTCTCATCATCTTGCGTGTTGCCAAAATCAAACTCAAGTTTGAAGCCCGCATTTGGATAATCTTTGTCATCCTCCGGAATTTCGCTTAATTTAATAATGGCTGCAAATGGGCGCCCCATTTTGCTGCGGAAGCCTTGCAGCGGTCCAATGGTTTTTTCACGCAACAACTCTTCAACTTCTGGATATTCAAATGCGCGTCCACCAGGCGTTTTGCTGATCGTAAAGCCGCACTTTTCACAGGCAAAACGACGATAGTTTTCTTTTACCGGACCCTTACAGTGTGGGCACGGCGTGGTCATAGTGGCATAGTCACCCGGAATGGTATCGCTGTCATATTCTTTGGCACGCTTGACGATACGCTGAGTCATTTGTGCGATCTCTTGCATGAAAGTATCGCGATTCATCTTGCCCTGCTCGATGAGAGAAAGTTTGTTCTCCCAACTGCCGGTGAGATCTGGGCGGGTTAACTCTTCGACATCTAAGCCGCGCAACAAAGTCATCAATTGGAACGCTTTAGCTGTTGGAATCAACTCACGAGCTTCTCGCACCATGTATTTTTCAGCGAGCAGACCTTCGATAATGGCGGCTCGAGTTGCTGGCGTACCCAATCCCTTTTCGGCCATCGCTTCGCGCATGTCATCATCATCAACCCACTTACCCGCGCTTTCCATTGCGGAGAGCAAGGTTGCTTCTGTGTAGCGTGCTGGAGGCTTGGTTTTCAATGGCACGGCTGCAATAGATTCAGTTTGCACTGCCTCACCCTCTTGAACCGGGACGAGCTCATCGTCTGCTTGATTGGATTTGCCATAAACCGTTAGCCAACCAGGGTTTACAAGAACACGACCTTCGGTTTTAAAGTGGTGTCCGGACGCCTCGGTAATGCGTGTGGTCACGCGGAACTCTGCGGCAGGATAAAACACGGCTAAGAAGCGACGCACAACCAAGTCGTAGAGCTTGGCTTCGGGCTCGCTTAAAGTCTTAGGTGTTTCTAATGTTGGAATGATTGCAAAGTGATCAGAAATTTTAGAGTTATCAAAAATTCGTTTGTTTGGTTTTACCCAACCATAACCAGACTTGACCTTAGGATCCTTCGGGTCACCCTTCAAAATTTGTTTAGCAAAAGCACGATAGTCTTGCGAATGCTCGGCAAGGTTTTCCATGGTTTGTTTAACGGTATCGAGGTAGTCTTCGGGAAGCGCTTTTGCGTCGGTACGTGGATAGGTTAATACTTTGTGGCGCTCATACAAAGCCTGTGCAAGACCCAATGTATTTTTTGCAGAGAATCCAAAACGCGCGTTTGCCTCGCGTTGCAAGCTGGTTAAATCAAATAGTTGAGGAGCAAGCTGTGTAGCGGGCTTAGCTTCTTCAGTGACATTTGCTTTTTTGCCTCGGCATGCAGCCACAATACTTTGAGCTGCGGCTTCACTCCATAAGCGGTTCTCGCGCGCATCTGGCTCTGCAACATCCTTTTTAAATTTCGGGTCAAACCAGCGACCTTCGTATACGCCAGCAGCAGCGATAAATTCAGCCTTCACTTCCCAGTAATCTTTAGAGATGAACTTACGAATGAGCTCTTCCCGCTCGACCACAATAGAAAGTGTTGGGGTTTGTACGCGACCCACTGTCGTTAAGAAGAAGCCGCCGCTCTTACTATTAAAGGCAGTCATTGCGCGGGTGCCATTGATGCCGACCAACCAGTCTGCCTCTGAGCGACAACGAGCTGCATCAGCAAGGGGCTTCATATCTTCATCGCTGCGTAAATTGGTAAAACCTTCGCGAATGGCGGCTGGAGTCATCGATTGCAACCATAAGCGCTGAATAGATTGCGACGCCTTTGCGTGTTGCGCAATCAAGCGGAAAATTAATTCCCCCTCACGTCCTGCGTCACAAGCATTAATGAGGGCGGTAACATCTTTGCGCTTAATGAGCTTTTGTAAAACCTTGAGTCGAGACTCAGTTTTTGCAATCGGACGTAAATCAAAATAAGGGGGCACCACTGGCAAGTTGGCGAATGACCATTTGCCACGCTTTACGTCAAATTCTTCGGGGGCGGCAATTTCCAATAAATGGCCAACCGCAGAAGAGATCAGGAATTCATCGCTCTCAAAATAATCTTCATACTTTGTAAAGCCACCCAAGGCCTTAGCAATGTCATTAGCAACAGAAGGCTTCTCTGCAATGATAAGTGCCTTAGGGTGGTCCCCAGCGGTAGTCTTTGGGCTGCTTTTTTTGGTAGTTGCTTTAGTTGCCACGCGTTATGCCTAAATTTGAGCTAGAAATGATGTTTTTTGGGTAAAACGGATGGCCAATTTAAACCAAAATCGGACTTGGCCAATTGCGTACCCTTTTTTATTATTAACCGATAAATTGGGAAAAGTCCAAAAACCGCTATTTTTGGCCACTTTTGGACGGCCCTATACCCCCCGGTTTTGGGTTCAAACCCCCTTTAAGTCATTTAAAGACAGTTTTTAATTAAAAACAAAGCTCTTCAAGAACATCGTCTGGCCTAAAGGCTAGTTTTGCACCTTGCTGAATAAGTAGATGGCAGCCGGCAGAATTTGCGCTGTGGATGGGCCCAGGAAGGGCAAAAACCTCTCTTCCAAGGTCTGCGGCCAGGCGAGCAGTGATAAGGGAGCCCGACTTTTCAGCCGCCTCTATTACAACGACGCCAAGCGCTAAAGCGGCAATGATGCGATTTCTTCTAGGAAAGTGCCATGCCTTAGGCCCTGACCCCAGAGGGAACTCAGACACCAATACGCCCTGCTGGCTGATGGCCCGAGATAGTTCGATATTTTGCCGGGGGTAGACAACATCTATGCCGGTTCCTAATATTGCCGCAGTGCAGTGATTGGGCCCAAGCCCAATGGCAGACCTATGGGCAGCACTGTCAACCCCTTTTGCTAGGCCAGAAACGATCAAGGCGCCCGCTTTCGATAGCGCTTGGGCAAACAGGCATGCATTTTTTAAACCTTCAGGGCTGGCGTTTCTTGAGCCTACGATCGCAATCATAGGTCTCTTCAGAAGGTGAATGTCCCCATGGATATAAAGAGACCCTGGGGGATCATATAAATCATGGAGGCGATTTGGGTAATGGGGGCTCTGGCAGTTGACTTGGAGAATGGAATTGGGTGTCGGCGAAGTTTGCATAAATCAATTTTGTTCTTTGGGGGAATTGCGGCAATCAGGACAGACTGATAGCTCTGTTGGATAATTCTTATATGGCTTTGTTATCCGTCCTTTGTTACCCAGACCCGCGCTTGCACAAGGTTGCTAAACCAGTGGAGCAAGTGGACGCTCGCATTAAAAAAATTGTCGCCGATATGGCAGACACTATGTATGACGCTCCCGGCGTTGGCTTGGCTGCGACGCAGGTCGATATTCATGAGCGCATTGTGGTGATTGATGTGTCTGATGAACAAAATGAATTGATGGTTTTTATCAACCCAGAAATTGTTTGGGCAAGCTCTGAAACAAAATCTTGGCGCGAAGGTTGTTTATCTGTTCCAGAGTTTTATGACGAAGTCGAGAGGCCATCCGAGATTCGAGTGAAGGCATTAGATGTTGAGGGTAAAGAATTTGAAATAGAGGCCGATGGTTTATTGGCAGTTTGTTTGCAGCACGAGTTAGACCATTTGCAAGGCAAGGTGTTTGTGGAGTATTTATCCATACTCAAAAGAACTCGTATTTCACAAAAAATGAAGAAGCGCGCTAAAGAATTAGTAGGTCAGCGCTAAGCGCACCAATGAAAATTGTCTTTGCTGGAACTCCTGAGTTTGCTGCGCAAGCGATGCGCGCAATTTACGATGCTGGTCATGAAATTGTTTTGGCTTTAACGCAGCCTGATCGCCGTGCCGGCAGAGGTATGCACCTTCAGGCAAGCCCAGTTAAAGAGTTTGCTTTGCAAAAAAATATTCCTGTGCTGCAACCAGAGACATTGCGAATTACCAGCACTGATCCGCAAAAGCAGGCTCAAGCTGCAGCCGCTAATGAGCGTTTATCCTCTATAGACTTTGATGTCATGGTGGTAGTTGCCTATGGTTTGATCTTGCCCCAAGAGGTCTTGGATATTAGCGAGAGAGCGGGAAGACACGGCAGCTTTAATATTCATGCTTCTCTATTGCCCCGTTGGCGTGGTGCAGCGCCAATTCAGCGAGCAATTGAATCTGGCGATCCCAAAACGGGGGTTTGCATTATGCAAATGGATGCTGGTTTGGATACCGGAGACACTGTTTTAGTCGCGGAACTTGAAATTGCTCGTGATGAAACGAGCGCAAGCTTGCATGATCGCTTAGCAGAGCTTGGCTCAAAATCGATAGTAGATGTTTTAAATGCTTTAGAGCAAGACAAAAATTTATCTCGAGTACCCCAAGAAAAAGACGGCATTACTTACGCTGAAAAAATACTGAAGAGTGAGGCTGAGATCGATTGGGCCCTTAGCGCCAAAGAAATCGACCAACGTATTCGGGCCTTTAATCCCTTCCCGGGGGCAAGCAGCAATCTCAATGGACTGGCTGTGAAGTTTTGGGATTCAAGGCTTGCAGACCCTAAGGCTGTCATCGCCACCGGTACTGTAGGCGAGGTCCTTGGGTTTGGTAATAAGGGCGCATATATACAGTGTGGTGAAGGGGTGCTTGAGGTCTTAGAGATGCAAAAACCGGGCGGTAAAAAAATAGATGCCAAAACGTGCTTGCAGCCGATTGGTGTTGGTGAAAAATTGTTGCGCTTTAAAACAAAGGAGTAGAAATGTTTAATTTTGCAAAGACTGCTGTTTTGATGGCAGCAATTACTGCACTCTTTATTGTGGTTGGCGGTATGTTGGGTGGTGAACAGGGCATGTTGATGGCCCTAGTACTGGCCATTGGAATGAATTTTTTCAGTTATTGGTTTTCCGACACCATGGTGTTGAAGATGACTAATGCACAGCAGGTTGATGAAAGATCTGCCCCCCAGTTTTACGGACTCGTTAAAGAGTTGTCGGAGAAGGCTGGCTTGCCGATGCCTAAAGTATTTTTAATTAATGAAGATGCTCCTAATGCTTTCGCAACAGGACGCAATCCAGACAATGCATCGGTTGCCGCAACAACAGGCATTCTGAAAATTCTCTCGAATCGCGAACTGCGCGGCGTGATGGCACATGAGCTTGCCCACGTTCGCCATCGTGATATTTTGATTTCGACTATCGCCGCCACTATGGCGGGAGCCATTTCAGCATTGGCTAACTTTGCCATGTTCTTTGGTGGGCGCGATTCTGAGGGTAGACCAAACAATCCGATAGCTAGCTTGATGGTGGCAATTTTGGCCCCGATCGCAGCAAGCCTGATTCAAATGAGCATTTCTCGCGCAAGAGAATACGAGGCAGATCGCGGTGGTGCAGAAATAAGCGCTGATCCTGAGGCGCTAGCGCAGGCATTAGAAAAAATTCATAACTATGCACAAGGCATCCCGTTTCAAGCGGTTGAACAACATCCTGAAACAGCACAGATGATGATTCTCAATCCCTTGAGTGCCGGCGGTCTTGCGCAACTATTTTCAACCCACCCACCAACTGAGGAGCGGGTGGTACGTTTAATGAGTATGGCTAAAAACGGGGTATATCCCGGAGCAAATTAATTTGACTGATCAAAAAACACCACGTAGTCTCCCGCTCTCTGAAGCAATCACGATTGCCGCACAAGCGGTAAGCGAGGTCATCAGCGGAAGATCGCTTACAGAAGTTCTGGATGAGCTAGAGGCCTATGAGCGCCCGATCGTGCAGAGCCTGAGTTTTGATGCACTTCGTAAATGGGTGCGTTCTCATGAATTCATTAAGCAATTTATTCCAAAGACTCCGCCTCCTGAAGTGGATCATTTGCTCAGCGTCGCGATTGCTTTATTTTTACAAGATCCAGCCGAGAGCAAGGGCTATCCAGCCCACACGATTGTGGATCAGGCAGTGAAGGCCTGTGGCGAATATGACGAAACCATGTATGCCAAAGGTTTGGTGAATGCGGTATTACGCAAGGTCAGCCTTGTAGTGCAACCGCCAGCGGACGAAAAGCATTTTCCGCCTGATCCAATTCCAATGTATGTCCCTGCTTGGTGGCGAGCAAACCTCAAGCGCAATTACTCCAAAGCATGGCAATCCATTTTGTTTCAACAAGCCAAGCGTGCGCCATTAATTTTGCGAGTAAACCAAAGGCAATATACGCGTGAGCAATATCAATCCTTATTATCTGAGGCCGGAATTTCATCAAAGCCAATAGATGAATTGGTTGGTGTTCAGTTGCCTTCCGCTCTCTTGTTGCCTGAAGCGGTTCCCGTATCGGACTTGCCAGGTTTTTATACTGGCGCTGTGTCTGTGCAAGATGCGGGCGCACAACTGGCCGCGATCTTATTAAATCCCCAGACCGGAGAGTTGGTGTTGGACGCCTGCGCAGCTCCCGGTGGAAAAACGGCGCATCTATTGGAGCTTGCAGATTGTTCGATGCGGGCTCTGGAGTTGGATGGCGAGCGCATTGGAAAAATTGGCGGCAACCTAGACCGCCTTCGTTTGCAATCTGACAAAGTCCGCGTGTTACGCGGCGATGCTTCCAAGGCGGCTTGGTGGGATGGCGTTCTTTTTGACAAAATTCTTCTTGATGCACCCTGCTCAGCTTCTGGAATAGTGTCGCGACATCCTGATATTTCATTTTTAAGGCGTGAAGCAGATATCAGGGCTTTGCAAGAAAGGCAGCGAGCCATTTTGAATCAGGCGTGGAAGATGCTCCAAGTGGAGGGCACCCTTTTGTACGTCACTTGCTCAATCTTTCCAGAGGAGGGCGAGGAGCAGGCTGTTTGGTTTGCTGAGCAGCACTCCAATGCGGTACGATTAGCCGCTCCGGGCCAGATTTTGCCTGGTGAGCTAAACGACGGTTTTTACTATGCTTTGTTTAAGAAAAATGGGCCATGAGCCGAAGAATTAAACAATTCCTCTTTTTGTTCTTGATGGTGTTGGGTATTTTTTCAACCACCGTTAGCGCCGAAGGAATCAAGATCAAATCCTTTGAGTTGGAGAAGGTGGATAACGACTGGCTTCTCAATGCAGCTTTTCAGATCGAGCTATCTCCCGGACTGGAAGACGCAGTACAAAAAGGCGTCGTCCTCTATTTCCAAACGGAGTTTGATTTAATGCGATCGCGTTGGTATTGGTTTGATGAAAAGTCTGTGCTTGTGCAAAGGCAGACGCGGCTTTCTTATCAGCCATTGACACAGCAGTACCGAATTGCTTCAGAGGGCTTTACCTTTTCTGCCAAAACTATGTCTGAGGCATTGCAGGCGGTGGGGAGTATTGGTGGGTGGCGAGTCATTGACGGCACTCAACTAGATCCCAGTAAATCGTATACGGCCAGCATGCGAATGAGCTTAGATCTCAGTAAGCTACCAAAACCATTTCAAGTAAACGCACTCAATAACCGCGAATGGAATGTATCAAGCGATTGGTATCGCTTCCTATTTTCTCCTAATGGCCCTAATTTAATTAAGCAATGAGATCGATAGCAGCCATGCTAGACCCGGGCTTTTTTACATCCAAGGCTTGGAGTAAAAAAATAATTCCAATCACGATAGGCGTGATTGGCGCCTTTGCTTTATTACTTTTAGTTTTATTGGCGATTGCCTCATCCAATACAGAATTTTTTGATAATTACTTCATTTGGCTCTATGCCGCGAATGTAGTGATTGGGGTTTGCTTAACTCTGGTTATTTTGATTTTGGTGGCTGTTATCGCCGTGCGATGGTATCGCGGGCACTTTGGCACGCGCTTGATTGCAAAGTTAGCAATGATTTTTGCTTTAGTCGGAATTGTTCCGGGCTTAATTTTGTATGGCGTTTCATTACAGTTTGTGTCGCGTAGTATTGAGACTTGGTTTGACGTCAAAGTGGAGACAGCCCTGAACTCGGGCTTAGAGTTGGGGCGCGTTACTTTGCGAGTGGCCCAAGAAGAAATTTTGGGCGAGGGTAATTTCATCGCCGAGCAGATTGTCCAAGTTCCATCGGGCACAACTACTGAGCAGGTAGCTGCATCAGTAATGAAAATTCGCAATCAATTTGGCATTCAAGAGGTTAGTCTCTTCAATATGCAGCGCAATTTGATTTTCACTAGCGAGCTAAAGCCTAAAAAATACTTTCCTGCGCCCAGCGCCGATGTGGTTGCAGAAGCATTTAGCAAGAAAGGAGTGACCTTTTTAGACCAAATTGAAGTAGAAGGTGGCCAACGCGGTTATCGAGTCAGGGCAATTGTTCCCGTTATAAGAAAAAAATCGATTCACAACAAATTTGAGTCTGGCAAAGAGATCGAAGACAAATATTTTTTACAACTAGTGCGCTATATACCTACCCCGTTGGCAAAAAACATTTTTGCTGTGGAGTCTGCATACAGTGAATATCAAGAAAAAGCGTTGGGGCGTACCGGCCTTCGCAAGATGTTTGTGGGAACCTTAACCCTTACCCTTTTCTTTGCAGTATTTGTGGCCATTACTTTGGCTTTGATGTTGGGTAGGCAGCTTGCACGCCCCCTTCTAATGCTTCTGAGAGGCACCCAGGCAGTTGCACAGGGAGATTTATCTCCCAAGCCAGAGCTCGATACTGGCGATGAACTTGGCATGCTTACACGGCAATTCAATGTCATGACTAGGCAGTTGGCCGACACCCGAACTTCTTTGCAAGAATCCAAAGCATTCTTAGAGCGCGTATTGGGAAGCCTCACGGCAGGCGTATGCATTTTTGATAAAAACTACAACGTTGTTTCTAGCAATGCGGGCGCAGATCGTATTTTTGGTCAAGACCTTACCCTACTCGATGGAAAGCCCCTTGGTAGCAGCCCAGCTCTATTGGAGTTTGAAGGGGCCATCAAAGAAGGCTTTTCTACTATGAAACTCGCAGTCCTGGGCGAGGGAGACGCGGAACAAAAGACTGAGCCGATGAATGCGCCGGTGTGGCAAAAACAAATTCAACTGCACACTACAAATGAATTTGAAAATGAATTAGGTGTGACCCTGTTCGTGCGTGGCACAGAGCTAACTGGCGACTTACGCATGGTTGTTTTTGATGACATTACTGATGTGGTGAGCGCACAGAGATCTATCGCTTGGAGTGAAGTAGCTAGACGTCTTGCTCACGAAATTAAAAATCCTCTAACGCCTATTCAGCTTTCTGCAGAAAGATTGCAGCATAAGCTTGCAGGCAAGTTGAGCCCAGAGCAAGAAGAAATGATTAATCGCAGCACTGAAACCATCATTGGTCAGGTGCAAGCTATGAAAGAAATGGTGAATGATTTTAGGGATTTTGCGAAGACGCCAACCCCACAACTCAAGCCCGTTTCTATCAATACGCTCACCTCTGAAATTTTGGGGTTATACGAGGGCAGTCCATTGCGCACTCAGTTAGATCCTCATTGCCCAGAGATCATGGGGGATCCCACACAACTAAGACAGGTAATCCATAACTTGCTACAAAATGCCCAAGATGCCACTCTTGAGGGTCCCCATCCCGGTAATCCGGTGGAGGTTAAGACAGAGTTAGTCCCTTATGGCGAACACAATGGCATAGCGCAAAATGCTGTGCGATTAACGATAAGTGATAGTGGGGTTGGATTTCCAGCTAAGATATTGGCAAGAGCCTTTGAGCCTTACGTAACAACAAAGAGCAAAGGCACGGGTCTGGGTTTGGCAGTAGTTAAGAAAATCATTGATGATCACTCGGCCAGAATTGAAATTCGGAACCGTACGCAGGGTGAAGAAGTGGTTGGTGCGAAAGTGTCAATATTGTTTATGAATCTAGCAAAAGAGGCAGCATAAGCATGGCTAGTATTTTGGTTGTTGATGACGAGATGGGAATTCGTGAGCTTCTCAATGAGATTCTCACAGATGAAGGTCATACTGTGTATGCTGCAGAAAGTGCTATACAGGCACGCACTATTCGCGAACAAATGCGCCCTGATTTGGTCTTGTTGGATATTTGGATGCCAGATACTGATGGCATTACATTATTAAAAGAATGGTCCAATACTGGCCAGCTCACGATGCCAGTAGTGATGATGTCGGGACATGCAACGATTGACACTGCTGTTGAAGCTACTCGAATTGGCGCCCTCAATTTTCTAGAAAAACCGATTGCCCTACAAAAGCTTTTAAAGACAGTCAGCAAAGCGCTGGAGAGCTCTCCTAAATATGTAGAGCCAGAACAGGTTAGAGCCGTTCAGTCGAGTGCTAGCTCCGTTATCGCACCAAAGCAAGCAACAACCGAGTTGGTTGCCCCACCTGCCGAGGGTGAGTACATTAGTGGAATTGCAAAAACGTACTTTGATCTCCCTTTGAGGGAGGCTAGAGATTTATTTGAGAAGGCGTATTTTGAGCATCAAATGCAAATCATGGGCGGTAGCATGACCAAGATTTCAGAGTACACAGGCCTAGAGCGAACCCATTTGTATCGCAAGTTAAAAGCCTTGGGAATAGATACATCGCGCAATAAGGGCGAAAGCTAGGCCCTCGCCCAACTAGCGCAAATACCGCTAAGCCCAGAAATCAAGGGGGCTAAGCAAATTTGAGGGCGCCCCAAGCCAATTCGTTATAATTCGAAGTCTTGGCCTGGTAGCTCAGTCGGTAGAGCAGAGGATTGAAAAAAATATTTTTCGATGTTTGACAGTTGTAAACATTAGTCAAAAGCTCCTCTTCACAGCGCCGTTCAATTCGCAGAAAAATCTGCGGCACTCAATAAAAAAATCACACACATAATTTTGTTCGCAGAGTATTGCGTGGGATTTTTGCGACGATAAAAAACTAATCGTCGTCCAAGTTGGCATTTGAAAACATACTTAAGTGTATGTCCTCACTACAACAATTATTTACAACACAGTTTGACGCAAATACTATTAAACAAGTAAGGCTGATGGACGGCAAAGCCTTGCTGTATAAGCGTCCGCAGTCGGTGCAGTGGCAAGTGCGATTTAAGTTAGCGAACAACAAGTGGCACAGCACTACAACAAATACAGACGACATAGAGCAAGCAAAGATAAATGCGATTGCAATTATTGAAACTGTAAAAATAAAAACAGACGCTGGCTTGGCAATCACAACAAAAACATTTAAGCAGATAGCATTAGATGAAATTGCAAATATGAGTAGAGCATTGGATAACAACATTGGTCGTCGTTGTTATAGAGATTACATTTTTGCAATCAACAAATATCTCATTCCTTTTTTTGGCGCCTACGAAGTAGAAAAAATTACGACAGAGATGCTTGCAGATTTTGATGCGTGGCGAATTACTGAAATGAATAAAGTGCCGATGGCAAGCACGAAACGCAATCACGCAAGTGCATACATTCGTGTTGTGAATTTAGCGAGAGAGCGTGGCTATGTTGCATACAATCGTGCTGTGCCGATGTTGGACAGCAAAGGCAAGCGTAGTCAGCCTCGCCCAGCTTTTAGTAAAGAAGAAATTATTGAGTTGATAAGTTATACAGAGACTTGGGTAAAGAGTAGCTATACAGAACGCACAAGACAAATGCGGACGCTGTGTATTGCTTATATAGAGTTTCTTGTTAATACAGGAGTGCGACACGGCACAGAAGCACTACGCTTGCGATGGAAGCACTTGCAATGGCATTGGATTGGTAATAAAAAATATTTGCGTGTTTGGGTAAGTGGCAAGACTGGTCCACGCTATCTAATTGCTAAGCACGAAGTAATCAAAGTATTTGAGCGTCTAATGTGTTGGCATAAGTTGGACTACACAAACTTAAATGGACTAATTGAAGCTAAGTTAGATAAAGCCATTTTCTGTTTGCCTGACAATACGCAGATAAGCAATATGGAAAATATATTTAGAAACTTAATGGTGCGAAGAAGTATGCGTAAGGATAGTGGTGGCTTAAACCGAACGCTGTATAGCTTGCGTCATACCTACGCTACTTTTGCGTTAGCAAGTGGAATAGACATACATACGCTTGCACGGCAAATGGGAACAAGCGTGAATATGATTGAACGGCACTACAGCAAAATGACGGCAACAATGGCAGCAGAGAGATTGGCATAACAATGTAATATTGGTTATCTGCTTACTTTTTGTATATGTAAATATGCCACGCTTTAATAACGAAACACGCAAGAAACGCATAAAAGAGCTTATGCGTATGTTGGAAAAAGGATTGGAAGTTTCTCCGCGTGATTTTGCAAATGCGGTTGGCAAAGACTTTGCAAAATTAAATGATAAGCGTTGGGCAGAGCAACAAGAGTTGCGAAAAATAGAAGTGCCAAGTGCAGTAAAAGAATATGAGCAAATGCTACAAGAAGCAGTAATGTGGCACGGACGCTTAGATAGCTATAGCGGACGCAATCCAAAAGTTGGCAAGGTTATTGTCAATCGCAAGCAAGTAATGGACGATATGAAAAATAAAACAGATGGTTTGTTTGAAAGAGCATACGAAAAATTACAAGAAATTATTAGCGAAGACAAAACATTGGCAGTATGGTTTGACAGAGACATTGATTTTAGTTTTGACAGCGATATAAGTTTGGACAGTGATGGTATGCCACGCTTGATTACAAGTAAGAGTGCGAATAATTTGGCACAAGGACGATTACAGCAATTACACGGATGGAAAACAAAAGCACAAGTGAAGTTAGATGTAATGGCATTAGCGTTAGAAGAATTGGTAAAGCAAGAACGCACAGCAGAAGAAATTGAAGCAGAGTTAAAACAAAACCAACAACAAGTAGAGAAGTTAAAAGGAATGCTTGCTAAGTTGAAGAAGCAAGGCGAGTAAGGATGGTTTGGCTGACTACACAGCTGAAAAACCTACACATAAAGCCCAATAGCCATATGCCTTGCATATGCTTGTTTTTCGGCTGTGTGCCTAACCATCAAAACCAAGCAAACCATCAAATCCATCACACCACAGCCAAATTCTCCACAGCGTTTCTCATAAGCTCACTATTACAGTCGATGTAGCATTGCACGCTACTAATTGCTTTGTGTCCGCTTAATCCCATAATCACTCTTATGCCGATACCTTTGTTTGCAAGCGTGGTTATGAAGGTACGACGCGAGGAATGTGAGCTTGCTCCATCCAACCCAACACGCTTATACAGATAGTGGAAGTGCTGTGTGAGCGTATTTGCTGTAAAGCCGTCGCTATCCTTCTTTTGACTATAGAAGAACTTATTGCTTGGATTTGAGTTGGCATATACCTTTGCGTATTGCTGTAGCTCTTTTCGTAACTTCTCGTTCACAAATACCGTTCTTGCCTCATTAGTCTTTGTATTCTCTGCCAATAAGCGTATTTCATTCTTAATGTTGCCTTCGCAATCTACAACATCTTTAATTCTCAAACTTGCTACCTCGCTGACACGCATTCCCGTATTAAACATAATTAACACTAGCGCTCTATTGCGTTGTGAGTGTTTTCTTGTTGAACAGTAATCAAGTACTTTACGGATTTCTGTGCTGTTTAGAACCTTTGCTTGCTTAGTCATAACTTTTTCCTTCTTTAACCAAATGTTTGCTAAGCGTTTAATGTATTTTCTTTTGTTTCTTTCTGCGACCGTTTCGTGTGTATATGCTGTCAAATTAAATTCTTTCCAATAATCAGTAGGTTATGTCGTTTAAGAAGCTAAACCAAAGCTTCTTCATATTTCCTTACATATTGCTATTTATTGGCGATGTGGGATTTAGACTACAGAATGTGCAATACATATGTAGACTTGCGTATAGCGTCTATACGCTGTTTGATTTTTTCTCAGTTGTGTTGCTATTTGCCGTTCTACTTTAAGTGCTTGTAGCTTTGATTTGAGGCAAGTAGTTATTCCCTAAACATCTTACCTTTTTCATCTTTAAGTTCACCGTTGAACATCTGATATTTTCCGCACTTCCAATTTTTATCATCTACATACTGACAAGGACCAATAATTTCATTTTTTGTTTTCGCGTCAATTGGGTCATCTTTCAATCCGCTGCCCCACATCACTGAATGTGCCGTAGCAATATAAGTTTCCTTAATGCTCACAAGGTTATTTTTGTATTGCACTTCAGCATTCTTTATTTCTTTATAAGCAGTAAATGCTAGTCCAGATGTAGGTCGCGGTTCGGCTGGATGATTTATTTCATAACCCCATTTTTCAGTTTTGGTGCAAGCCATTAAACTTAGTGCAAGCAAAATGGGAAATATATATTTGCATTTCATTCGTTTCATAATAAGTCCCATTAAATAATCAGATAGTAATAAATATTAGATGTTTTATTGGTAAGAAGCAAGCGAACTTCGTTGCTTGCTGTGTCTTCGCTAAAGCTATCGCTTTCGCTCGCCACACTTTCTTCAACTCATTATTGATTTGCTTTTGTTTTGTTGTTTGACTGATTTTGGAGCAAACAACGGCTATATGCGACTTGTATAAAAGTAGCATTGATAGTCGTCGTTTATATGTAATGTTCTGATTCCATCGCATACAACTGTAAAAGAATTTAACGAGAGACGAATGTATTAAAACTCTCAACCAGTTTTCGCATTGATTTGCTAAACAGTAATTCTGCGGCTCGCTCATATGTATCGCAACCTTTACAGCGATTGCTATACGAGCACGAAGTCATTAGCCGTTATATTCCACTTCGTGTTTTTGTCCTTTGTTATCGCAATGACTTATTTGCGTTTGTTGCCTTATATTGCCCAAATAGTTTTCTGTTCGTCCGTTTGCCCAAATTGAGCACCTTGTAAGCCATAGCCCTACAAGCCTTGTTCTGTCTCGCTCTTATCTGCACGGTTTTTGTATATGTCGATAGTAGATTGCGTTCGTCGCTGTTTAACCATTCTGCGTGATGTTTGAGTAAGTTTGTCGCAACTATCTGTGCTTGCTGTAAGCATAAGTCCATCTTATCCATATGCCTTATTGCAATACCGTTTTGCTTTAACCATTCATTTGCTGCTTGTTCATCATTACGCATACAAATATTTATCAACAACCAAATATTCCTTAATATTTGCTGTCCATTTCTTACATATGACTAGGTATTGCACGGCAAATTCAGGTTGTTCTCGTAGCAACTCCGAAACTACAGTAATTGAGCTTACTAACAAAGGAGATTGATATGAGTACATTAGATGGATTAAAACTTAGCACAGCAAAAAAACCAGCACATATACCAGCAGTCGTATTTCGTCGCAATAAGCTGTCCAATAAACTTTGGGAACAAATTCAGTTAGCCAAAAGTCAAATTGATGGCACTAGCTTTGCTGTTAAAAAGTTCCGCACAGTAAAGGACAAAGAAACTGGTTTGCGTAAAAGCGTAGAAGTAAACAAAAGATTGAGAGAGTGGTGGTTCAAAAACGAGCTTGGCAAGGTGTGTTTCTGCGTCAAATACGGTAGTCGTCCGCTAGAGCTTGCTAAAGGCAAACATAGCGTAGAGGTTGGTAATCCCGCTGAGCTAGTTAAAGCGCTTGAGTTGGTCAAAAGCGCAGTTGAAGCTGGAGAGCTTGATGCGCAAATTGAATTAGCGAGTGGCGCTGTGAGGAAGGGGTTTGGTCGGTAAGGTTGGTGGGTGTTGTAAAAAAGCTATATATATAGTGATGTAAACACTTCATATATTAAAAAGCCTTGTGTCAGTAAGGGCTCATTAAGGATAATTTTGGCTGCTATAAATTAGCCTAAAAGCTAACTGTTCAACCAGCCTGACAAAAATAACAATGAAATTACTTAATATCAAAAAAATTGCCTTTGCTTCAGCATTCGTTGCTGGAGGTATTTTTTCGATAAACGCTAGCGCGCAATCAACTACCGTTACCGTCGGCGGTACAGCGTATACCGTTAGCGTATCTTCCACCGCCTCAACGTATAGCTCGATAACTTCAACCCTACAAGCCACACCTTGGTGGAATAACCCCACTTTGGCTAGTTCGCTGGCTATCGCGGTGGGAGGCAGCCTTGGATACCCCAATGGTGGAGGCTATAGCGGGCCCGTTTTCTCGACTGCTGCTCCTGGTATTCAAGGAGGAGCAGTCTACTATAACGGCTTCACCCATGGCTCTTCACCTTTCTCTATTAATTCAAGCGTAGCATATTACTGGGCTCTAAGTACTGTCGGTGCCCCAACTTCATCGGGCCCATCCGTAGCTAATACCCAAGCATCTGTAGCCAACACAGCTCAAGCATTACAAGGCACTTACACATTACAAAATGCTGTTCTTGCCAATAGCTTTGCTTATGACTGTACTGTTTTTGGTGAGAACAATGTGTGCGTATCTGGTGGTGGTCGTAATACCGCTGTTTCTGCTGCCAATGGTTTGAATAACACTAGCGCACTCTTGATTGCCGCTTATCGCGCATTGCCATCTGTTCGTGTAGGCGCTTATGCTGACCAAAACTTATCCGTTAACAATGGTGGTTCAACAGTTAATTTGGGTAACAACACCCCATTGCTTGGTTTGTTCGCTGCTTGGAATGAAAAGCAAGACGGCACAGGTACAGAAGTTAAAGCGTCTGTAGCTTATGGACAAAAGAACACAACCATTAATCGTGGCGTAGTTGGTACAGGCTCTACTGCTTCTGAAGCGGGCTCTGGTTCATCCCAGTTAAACAGCCAAGGCGCACAGATCACTGCTAAGTATGGCTTTGGCATTGCTGACCAAGTTATTGTTTCACCCTATGTCGGTATTCGTTATACACAGAACAATATGGGCGGCTATACCGAAGGCACATCTTCAACGGTCACAGCTCCATTGACTTACTCAGCTCTTAATACAAACGCAACAACAGCATTAGCTGGTGTTGGCGCTCAATATAAAGGCATTCCACAAACCACCTTGTTTGCGAGTGCTGGTGTGGAGACGGATACTAATACTGCCAATGGTTCATATAACGCAACCAACGCATCAATTGGCGCAATTGCTCCAGTGAACTTCAACCCTAACCCTGTTAAAACAAGACCAATAGCAACACTAGGTGCTTACTATGATGTTGAGAAGAATCAGCGCTTAGGTGTAACTGGTATCTATCGTCAAGAAGCGTACCAAGCTACAGCTTCAACTACTGTGATGGCTACTTACACAGTTGGTTTCTAAAGCAGCTCATTTAGTCCTAATCAATCAACCCGCTCAGGCGGGTTTTTTGTTGTCTTGAATATGGGGTTTATTAAAACGCAGGGTTTTTCATCTATAAAAAAACTGCTTTTGCTTAAAGCAACCCAGCTAAATATATTGATGCTTATTAAAGAAGTAGAAACTATCAAATCTATAAAACCACTGACGCCACAGCAACAGCGTATAGATACGCTTAAGCAACAAGTCAAGCGAGATCAGGAAGCCATTAAGGCAGAGCGACAGCGTCAGCAAGTTGCTAAAGCACAGCAACAGCTACAGAGGGTCAGGACTATAAAGCCGTAGAGGCTTAACTAATCCTCTATCTCACCAACTATCGTGCAGTAGGGTTTGCCATCCCGGCGAATCAAGGATTTAAGGCATTTTTTCGAGAGTAAGGACAGTTTTCCACTTTTCCCAAGCTGACGAACACTTTCATTTATAATTCCAAGTCTTGGCCTGGTAGCTCAGTCGGTAGAGCAGAGGATTGAAAAAAATATTTTTCGATGTTTGACAGTTGTAAACATTAGTCAAAAGCTCCTCTTCACAGCGCCGTTCAATTCGCAGAAAAATCTGCGGCACTCAATAAAAAAATCACACACATAATTTTGTTCGCAGAGTATTGCGTGGGATTTTTGCGACGATAAAAAACTAATCGTCGTCCAAGTTGGCATTTGAAAACATACTTAAGTGTATGTCCTCACTACAACAATTATTTACAACACAGTTTGACGCAAATACTATTAAACAAGTAAGGCTGATGGACGGCAAAGCCTTGCTGTATAAGCGTCCGCAGTCGGTGCAGTGGCAAGTGCGATTTAAGTTAGCGAACAACAAGTGGCACAGCACTACAACAAATACAGACGACATAGAGCAAGCAAAGATAAATGCGATTGCAATTATTGAAACTGTAAAAATAAAAACAGACGCTGGCTTGGCAATCACAACAAAAACATTTAAGCAGATAGCATTAGATGAAATTGCAAATATGAGTAGAGCATTGGATAACAACATTGGTCGTCGTTGTTATAGAGATTACATTTTTGCAATCAACAAATATCTCATTCCTTTTTTTGGCGCCTACGAAGTAGAAAAAATTACGACAGAGATGCTTGCAGATTTTGATGCGTGGCGAATTACTGAAATGAATAAAGTGCCGATGGCAAGCACGAAACGCAATCACGCAAGTGCATACATTCGTGTTGTGAATTTAGCGAGAGAGCGTGGCTATGTTGCATACAATCGTGCTGTGCCGATGTTGGACAGCAAAGGCAAGCGTAGTCAGCCTCGCCCAGCTTTTAGTAAAGAAGAAATTATTGAGTTGATAAGTTATACAGAGACTTGGGTAAAGAGTAGCTATACAGAACGCACAAGACAAATGCGGACGCTGTGTATTGCTTATATAGAGTTTCTTGTTAATACAGGAGTGCGACACGGCACAGAAGCACTACGCTTGCGATGGAAGCACTTGCAATGGCATTGGATTGGTAATAAAAAATATTTGCGTGTTTGGGTAAGTGGCAAGACTGGTCCACGCTATCTAATTGCTAAGCACGAAGTAATCAAAGTATTTGAGCGTCTAATGTGTTGGCATAAGTTGGACTACACAAACTTAAATGGACTAATTGAAGCTAAGTTAGACAAAGCCATATTTTGTTTGCCTGACAACACGCAGATAAGCAATATGGAAAATATATTTAGAAACTTAATGGTGCGAAGCAGTATGCGTAAGGATAGTGGTGGCTTAAACCGAACGCTGTATAGCTTGCGTCATACCTACGCTACTTTTGCGTTAGCAAGTGGTATTGATATTCATACGCTTGCTAAGCAAATGGGAACTAGCGTGAATATGATTGAGCGGCATTACAGCAAAATCACCCCAATGATGAATGCGGAGAAGCTTGCTTAAATGAGGGGGCGGGAGTGTCGTGTTTAACACGACAGGCCAGCAAGGGTGTTATGGAGTCACAAAGGTTATCAAAGCGACTGGTAAGTTTTTCTGTGGGCTTTACTTGTTTAACCCGCGCATCAATATCGGTAGCGTGTAGCTCAATCCAGCCAGTTTCAATTAGCCTGCGAAAGTGATGTCAAAGCCCCATATCGCTATAGGGCAAGCTAGCAAACAGTGCCTTTACAGTAAGCACTTCATTAGTAATATAGCTTTTAATGACGGCAATCAAAATATCGTAAGGGATAAATGAGTGCCCAATTGGCAGATGGCTGGAGGTTTGTAGGCGAATATTGCCAAGCAAATTAACCATCAGCAGGCGCTGCTCAAATTCCACATTTCATACAGTAAGTAGACATGTAGTTACTGTAGTTTCAGCACTCCTAATTTCCTACGAAATTAAGCTACGAAGTTAGTAGTTAAATTTTTACGATGTACTAATGATCTCTTCCTATGGGGGCTGGATGATTTTCTACAACTTTATGTTACCTATAGACAAAACTAATAAATTGCTATTAATATATGAAAATTTGTATCAAATTCAATAATCAGTTACATCAACCAACTTATGAGAAATTCTATGGGCAAGCGCATATTACTTACAATCATTGCATTAATCATTGGTGCAGGTATTGTTGCCTGCGGTGGTGGGGGTGGGTCCTCTCCTGCGGCTAGCTCCAGCCCAAGCAGCACTTCCTCGAGCTCCAGCGGTAACTCCTCAGCCCCAGCAGTTACAACACTTGCCCAAGTTATGAGTCAGGGTACAACCAATAATCAGGTTCAGAATCTAGCCGTTGGTGATTTAAATGGCGATGGATTGGATGACGTTGTTATTGGGGGTTGGAATGTAGATGCGCCAACAGCAAAATTCTCCATTTTGATTCAAAATACAGATGGTACGTTAACGGATCAAACCGCTAATTGGGTCGCTAACAATACTTATGGTGGAAGCCAGCACGTGTTTATTGCCGACTTCAACAATGATGGAAAAATGGATGTGTTCTTTCCGGGTTTTGATGATGGCGCCACTGAATATCCTGAGCACAGCGTAGTGTTGTGGAATAACGGAACTTCCTTCGCTAGGGTCAACCTGCCCGAATTAACCATGAGCCACGGTGCATGCGTTGATGATATTAATGGTGATGGTTTCCTTGATGTTCTAGTAGGCGGCGGTCCTGGCGGTAGCGTTGGTGGGATCTACATAAACAATCGTAACAATACCTTTACGCTCAATCAAACCGCATTATTCAATGCCACTGGTGGAAATTTCTTTGCGGCATGTGCTGTTAGTCATGAGAGCAATGGCAATATTGACATCTTCTTTGGCAACACAAGCTCGGTATCTGGTTACAGAAATAATATCGCGGTGTTTGATAGTAATTTAAATTTATTGTCTAATACCGGTGTTAATCCGGTGGACTCAAATGGTCACAGCACCACAGGTTCGGATTTGATCGACATGCTTGCAATTGATGTCAATGGTGATGGCAAAAAAGATTTTATTGGTATCTACAATATGCTTGGTGCAAATGGCACCCCAGCATTTACAGGAGATATTGCTGGAAAAAGAATATTGCTATGGACGGGTGCGGGTCAGTACACTTATTCCACTACTATTGATAGTCAATTTGAAAACTTGTATTTCACCTCCACTTCTACAATTGGCGGCTATCCTGCTGTGTTTTTCTCGGGTAGCAATGATCAAGCAATGTTATATCAGCTTATTAATGGTGCTTTCGTTTCTTACAAACAGCAACGATTTACGGATATGGCAATACAGGCTGGCATTTCAAGCCCAACGACGATTAATTATGCTGTAGGTAGTTCGATCGTTTATCAAAATAACGGAAACCCTTACATGCTTCAGTTGCTTAATGGTGTTTGGTATACAGAGCGAATGTAATAAACCTCTATGTTGTAAGCAATAACCCATGCCACATTTGAACTGGCTGGAGGGGTGGATATTACATTGTTGTTTTGAAAAAATTAGCTAATAAAGGCTGTAGTGTTAAGCATGACACTACAGCCCCCTCAAAAACCGTCTAAAAACAGTTAGTTCGGCGCGCCGAATAGCTCTACTGCTGAGAACCCCGTTTTAACGCTATAGGGCTGATTTGAGCCGTCGTGTGCAACACGACACTAGTGCCCCATGTTTTGTCGTCTTTATCCCACAGATTTAATAAATACATTTAGCCCTACCAAAGATTATTGCTATTTTCTTTGGCGGAGCTAAATGTTAAGTCATTGATTCTTGGAAAGATTATTGATCACACATTTTGGTCGTCCTTTGGAGCAAAAGAATACAAACTGCATACACAGTTTTATTTATCTAAAGGACAAAAATGGCTCAAGCAAAAACACTCACCACAGCAGAATTAGAACAAGTCTTACGCTATATCAGCAGCACAACTTATGCAGAACGCAATCGCGTAATGTTGCTCATGGGATATTGGGCGGGACTTCGCGTTAAAGAAATTGCCCAATTAAAAATGGGGGATGTATTAAATGAAGATGGCACGATTAAAAGTGAAATTCGTTTAAGTGCACAGCAAACTAAAGGTAATGATGGCAGAACGGTATTCTTGCCAGCAAAGCTAAAAGAAGAATTAGCTGTGTATCTCAAAACTCGACATATCACTATGCCTGATATTCCCTTATTCCACACATCTAAGCGTTTGGGCTGGACACCCAATACCTTATGCCAGCACTTCTTTTGGCTTTATAAGAAAGCGGGTATTGCGGGTGCTAGTAGCCACAGTGGTCGTAGGCAATTTATTACGACCTTGGCAAATAAGGGCATCTCTGTGCGTATTTTGGCTAGCTTAGCGGGACATAAGAGTATTGCTGTAACGCAGAAATACATTGATGTGAACGACGATATGAAAAGAGCGGCTGTTGAACTGATATGAGCACTCAATCACCGTAGCGGGATTTGCGTGCTGATCTGGTTTGTCGCTCTATCCACGGATGATTGTCTGTGCAAGGAAATCGCCCTTCAGTAGCGTGCGCCGTTAAGTTCTTGGCTTTTTCTAAATACTCGCTCACTGCAGAAGACATTTTTATGCGTTTTTCGTTGACCTCAATAGCTCTATCTGAATGGATTACATTGAGCTTGGGGTTAATTCTCAGCTCTTCCCCTATTTCATACAGTAGTGCTTCGCCTTGCTTAGATTTTTCGAGAAACAAGCGATAAACATCCAAGCAAATATTGAGTGAGACTGAGGTGAGCTTGCGGGACTCCATGCGCACAGGTGCTGTGCTGGCTTGCCAGCGATCAAAGTCTTTGTAATGTGGGTGGTGTAGTTCTAATAGATTATCAAACTGCGCTCGCAATGTTTTGGGCGAGACATTGAGCGGAATTTCCAAATGCAGCACTTTGACATCCTCACCAAAGTCATCTGTTTGATTGTTTACGGCTACTTTATTAAAAGGCTTTTTTCTGCAAAGATGCCATAGCCCACTTCTATCCACCATGTGTCAAATACGACATTGCGTAAGTCGCCAAATAATTCAAATGTGCGTTTTGCTTCATCACTGGGGAATTCATTAATTTCACAAAGTAATTGATAGTGCGGTGATAGCTGCAGGGCATTAAACCAAGTTTCGTATAGCGTTCCTTTAGCTCTTTCTAGTGACTCAGGAATGCTGTGGCTCTTAAAGCGCACATCCTCAGGCAACCCTTTGAAGAACAACTGTGCTTGACCAGCCTTGGGTTTGGGCGTTTTCTTGATGGGTGGTTTTGCGGGTGATTTAGGTAGTTCCATTTTCTTCAAAACCCTAAAAAGAAGCCTCAGATTGGCTTGATCATCTTATTTAACGCGACCAAAAGCATATTGCAAATACGGAAGCGCTAATAAGAAAGGTAACAAGTCATGACAAATTTGATCATTGATTCTACTGTAGCAAACTCAGTAAACCCATCCATCAACTTAGCCGCCCTTGGCGTGCCTAGCAATGTTGTCGTGTCAAACACGACACCTGCTACTCAGCCTAGCGCATTTGAGCAATTGAAGTCTTTGGAGTCAGCCCGCATCAGCTGGGAAACAGTTGAGCTTGCTCAGTCTAATAATCGCTTGTATAGCATTTTGAAGCAGGCTTACAGCTTTTATCTAGTTATGAAGCAAGACGCTGATAAAGAAGTGCGTAAAGTTAAGTTAGAGGCGATGGAAGCATTTATCGCTGACAAGGGCTATACCAATAGCTTTGGCGCCACAACACACGATATGACTCGTGTTGTTAAGTGTGTATTTGGCGTAGATCGTCGTCGTGTATCTGCTTACTCAATTGCTTTGCGTGAAGCCTTGCGTCAAGAGGTTGGGGCAAAAGACTTAATCGTCTTTATGCAAGAAAACGGTGGTGTTGAGCAAATTCGTATGGGTGGCACTAAGCCTTTGTCAGCCACTAAGCGAGCCGAGCTAGTTAAAGCCGAGGTAAGCGAAGCTGTGATCAGTAAGGTGAAGTTTGACGCTGAGATAGTTAAAGCCAATGCAGACTGGGTGGACAAGCAAGTGGTGTTTGTGGCTACTTACTTGCCTACAGGCGAATTTGAAGTCAACGCTGTGGTTCGTCATGACGGCGCTGTGAATACTGCGCTGGCAGCGTATTACACGCTGGCACAGGCTAAAAAGCGCGAGTAGCTAAAGTAACTGAGGCTTTTAACAATGTATTTGAAACAGAAGCAGCAGAAGCTGAACTTGTTTAACTAACCTTTGGGGCTATGGCGACATAGCCCCCTTTTTTTATTCTTATATAGGAGGGACTATGTCCTTATTTGCACCCAGTTGTTTAGACG
>NZ_JAYGQR010000004.1:0-191488 GCF_035012665.1 Polynucleobacter sp. AP-Nickl1-40-C4 | reverse complement strand
TGATATCGTTCAGTTTGGCTAAGGTGTTGATAGGTCATGGCTACTTTGACTTGCAGGTCTAGAAGCTTTGGATACTAAAACATCCTTAGCCTCCTTAACTAGTTGTTCAAAGTTGCACTTCGTAGTTGAATCCACCCCATTAAAAAAAGCCCTTTTCAGGGCTTTTTTGCTTATGCAGTGCTGCTCTAACAATTAAGAGGCTTTTGCTGCCTTCTCTAAGCATTTAGAAATTTCTTCATAGCGCTTTAGAGCAATCTTGGTGGGCAATACTTCTTTTTTGCGACCATCGGCATTGGCAGCCATTTTGATATAGCCCAAGGCGCTGAGATTTTTAAGGCGACCATGCAATGTAGCTTGTGAGCCTAGGTCTGAAATGGAAATCAAATCACCAACCAAAATTGCTTGCTTGGCATGGGCGCAAGAAACAATCTTATCGAGCAAACTCTCTTCGATGCAGTCCAGCTTCTTACCTGGGTTGATTCGATCGAGAGCATCAATCAAGTTAAGGAACTTGATGTAGGGTGACGGTTTAGTAGATGACATATTAATATTTATTTTTTATTAGCTGTATGGCTAGTACTAGTATATTCCCTTGGTCTGATTTTAGCAATTGATGCGCATCAATAATAATTAATCCATACTAATCGCAATGTTTAAATTATTGGCAAGTTATTCGGAATGGATTTTTGGCTGCGCCATTAGTGCGATGGCGTACACACTTCTTTTTTATTGCAATAGCTGGTTTACCAACAGTATTACTTTTGGCTTAGGGGTGAGTTGGATTTATCTACCTGCTGGCCTCCGCTTATTTCTGACCTTTATTTTTGGTTTACCCGGCGCCATTGGAATTGCTATAGCCTCATTTTTAATTAGCTATTACGGCGATTTCCCGCACGACTTGACGCTGTGTATTGGCGTTGGATTAATTTCGGGATTTGCGCCTTATTTGGCTAGATTTTTTGTTTTTAGCAATCTTCGCCTTGAGTCAGACTTAAGTAATCTCAATTTCCCTAAACTCATTGCTTGTATTTTGATTTATGCCTTGCTCTCTGCAGGCTTACATCAGTGGTGGTTTTCAGTGATGGCTTTAGAAAATACAGGCACTGTAAATCACTTCTTGGTGATGTTTATTGGTGATGTGCTGGGTTCGTTGCTACTGATCTCTTTGATCAAATACTGCTTAGATCTATTGCGAAAGACTAGAAAAACAGCTCACTAAGCGCTGTCCCTGGATCTGTGGCCCGCATGAATGCCTCCCCAACCAGGAACGCGTTGATTTGATTGTTGCGCATGAGCTCTACATCAGCGTGACTCAAGATGCCAGACTCTGTTACTAAGGTTTTGTTGTCCGGAACCATGGACATTAGAGAGAGGGTGGTTTGCAGTGTCACCTCAAAGGTTTTAAGGTTTCGATTGTTAATACCAAGTAAAGGTGTTCTGAGTTCTAGCGCTTGCTCTAATTCTGGGGCATTGTGAACTTCGACCAACACATCTAAACCGAGCTCATGTGCACAGGCTTCAAGCTCTTTCATTTGATTTAATTCTAGGCAAGCCACGATCAGCAAGATTGCATCGGCGCCAATCGCACGAGCTTCGTAGACTTGATACGGATCTATGGTGAAGTCTTTACGCAAAACGGGAATATTGCAGGCGGCACGAGCTTGTTGCAGATAGGCATTGCATCCTTGGAAATAATCCACATCAGTCAGTACTGATAAACAGGCTGCACCATGCTTTTCGTAGGACTGGGCAATGTCTGCCGGCATGAAATTCTCACGCAAGATACCTTTGCTTGGGCTTGCCTTTTTGATTTCAGTAATGACTCCTGCCTTGCCGGCAGAAATCTTGTTCTCAATAGCCTGAATAAAGCCTCTTGGCTTTAGAAGGGCATCACGATTATTGGCTTCAGCTTGCCCACGTTGATTGGCAAGCGATATTTTCTGCAGGCAGGTAGCTACTTCAATCTTTTTAGTGGCAACAATTTTATCGAGGATATCGCTCATGAATAATCAATTATTGAGATTGGGTTGCTACAACAAAAGTATCTAACTTTTGACGTGCCGCTCCTGAGGTGATGGCTGCTCTAGCCAGGGTAATACCGCTAGCAATGTCTTTTGCTACTCCAGCTACATATAGTGTGGCGCCGGCATTAAGGCAGACGATATCGCTTGCAGGCCCGGGTTTGCCATCGAGCACATCCAAGACAATCTGCTTGGACTCTTCAGCATTAGCCACTTTAAAGCTGTTGGTGGGCGCGGCATTTAATCCAAAATCTTTTGGATGAATTTCATATTCACGCACTATGCCATCTTTAAGTTCGCCAACTAAGGTTGGGCCCTCTAAGGAAATTTCATCCAGACCATCTCGCCCGTACACAACGAGCGCATGCTCCATGCCCAAAGCTTGTAATACACGCGCCTGAATGCCGACTAGGTCAGCATGAAATACACCCATCAAAATCCGTTTAGCGTCAGCGGGGTTGGTAAGAGGGCCAAGGATGTTGAAGATAGTCCGGACACCGAGTTGCTTGCGAATGGGAACTATATTCTTCATCGCCGGATGATGGTTCGGCGCAAACATAAAGCCAGCACCAACAGTAGTGATGCACGTGGCGACTTGATCAGCGGATAAAGCCAGATTTACGCCAAGCGCTTCTAATACATCTGCGCTACCTGATTTGCTGCTCACGCTGCGATTGCCGTGCTTGGCTATCTTTGCACCCGCTCCCGCAGCCACAAACATCGCTGCAGTAGAAATATTAAATGTATGAGCGCCATCACCGCCTGTGCCCACCACATCCACCAAGTGCTTGCGGTCATCCACCTTTACTGAGGTAGCAAACTCACGCATCACTTGTGCGGCAGCAGCGATTTCACCAACAGTTTCTTTTTTAGTGCGCAAGGCAACCAACAATCCGGCTACCAACTCTGGTGCCATTTCACCGCTCATGATGAGTCGCATCATGGCTGTCATTTCATCATGAAATAGTTCTCGATGTTCAATGCAGCGTTGGAGGGCTTCTTGCGGAGTGATTGACATGGCGCTGTTGGCAGACTGTTTATTTGTTTTGTAAAAAATTCTTGAGTAAGGCGTGACCGTGCTCAGAAAGAATAGATTCTGGGTGGAATTGCACGCCCTCAACCGCTAGCTCTTTATGGCGTACGCCCATGATCTCGCCATCGGATGATGTCGCTGTTACCTCAAGCATTGCAGGTAAGGAGCTTTTCTCAATGGCTAGTGAGTGATAACGAGTGACCTTAAATGGATCGGGCAAATTTTTAAACACACCGACACCAGTGTGATGAATGCTGTCAGTCTTGCCATGCATGACTTTTTGGGCGCGAATGACTTTGCCGCCGAATGCTTCACCAATAGCTTGATGTCCAAGGCAAACTCCTAGGATTGGAATTTGACCTGCATAACGCTTGATGGTGTCGACTGAAATACCTGCCTCAGAAGGGCTGCATGGCCCAGGTGAGATGCAAATGCGCGCTGGATTCAGTTTGGCAATATCTTCCACAGCAATTTCATCATTGCGAAAGACTTTGACCTCTTCACCTAGTTCTGCAAAGTATTGAACAAGGTTGTAAGTAAAAGAATCGTAGTTATCAATCATTAGGAGCATCGAGTCCTCCTTGTACTAAATCTGCCGCAGTCAATACCGCGCGAGCCTTGGCTTCAGTTTCTTTCCATTCAGGAGTCGGATCAGAGTCGGCAACGACGCCAGCCCCTGCTTGAGAGTGCAGCATGCCATCACGGATCACACCGGTACGAATGGCAATGGCCACATCCATATCGCCTGAGAAAGACAGGTAACCCACTGCGCCACCATAAACACCACGCTTCACAATTTCCATCTCATCAATGATTTCCATTGCCCGAATTTTTGGCGCACCTGATAAGGTGCCCGCTGGGAAGGTCGCTCGCAATACATCCATATTGCTCATATTGTCCAAAAGATGGCCCTCTACTGAACTCACGATGTGCTGAACGTGGGAGTATTTCTCAATAGACATGGAGTCGGTGACTTTGACTGAGCCTGTTTTGGCAATGCGGCCCACGTCATTACGGGCTAAATCAATCAACATCACATGCTCAGCAATTTCTTTGGGGTCGGCCAAGAGTTCCTTGGCTAAACGTTCGTCTTCCTGTGGATTGACTCCGCGAGGGCGGGTGCCAGCCAGTGGTCTGATGGTCACAATCTTCTCGGCAGCCCGTTTTTCTTGGCGCACCAAAATCTCGGGAGATGAACCAACAATTTGCATATCGCCAAAGTCATAGAAATACATGTATGGCGATGGGTTGAGCGAACGCAAAGCTCTATAGAGAGCTAATGGTGAGTCCGTAAATGGCTTACTAATGCGCTGACCGATAACTACCTGCATACAATCGCCAGCCAAAATGTATTCTTTAGTTTTGAGTACTGCCTTTTCAAAATCTGCTACTTTGAATTTACGAATGAGTTCAGTTTTAGCGCTTGGTAAAGATGCCGGCATATTTGCTGGCTTACTGAGGCAAGCGAGTAATTCTTTTAAGCGATCTTGTGCTTTTTCAAAAGCATTAGCAATGCTCGGATCTGCATAAACAATCAAATAAATTTTGCCAGCAACGTTATCAATCACTGCCAACTCTTCAGTCAACATCAGTTGAATATCGGGTACACCTAATTCATCTGGAAGTTGATGTTTGGCTAAACGTGACTCGATATAGCGAACGGTGTCATAACCAAAGTAGCCGGCAAGACCACCACAAAAGCGGGGCATGTCAGCTTGTAAAGCTACCTTAAAACGCTTGAAATAAGCATCCACAAAATCGAGTGGATTATCAGTATTTGTCTCAACTACTTTTCCATCAGTCACTACTTCGTTGACTGGTGTTGAAGGGGTGCCAACAGTTCTGACAATGGTCCTGGCCGGCAGGCCAATAAAGGAGAAGCGGCCGAAACGCTCGCCACCTAAAACAGACTCCAATAAGTAGGTATTGGTCTTGCCAAACGCTTGAGTCAGCTTGACGTAGAGTGATAGCGGAGTCTCTAGATCTGCCAGAACTTCTTTGACCAGGGGAATACGATTGAAACCCTGCTTTGCTAGGGCGTTAAATTCTTCAAGCTGCATTATGCTTTTCCTGACTTTCCTAATTCAGTGCGCATTGCTTGAATTACTTTTGCATAATTTTCTTGTGCGTAAATTGCAGAACCTGCAACAAAAGTATCTGCGCCTGCTCGCGCTACTTCTGCAATGTTATCGACTTTGATTCCACCATCTACCTCAAGACGAATGTGTCGACCAGTCTCTGTCTGGTAGCGATCAAGGCGTGTGCGTACTTGAGCAATTTTATTAAGGGTACTCGGAATAAATGACTGGCCACCAAAGCCTGGGTTGACTGACATCAGCAAAACCAGATCAAGTAATTCCAGAGTGTGATCGAGATGATCCAGTGGTGTAGCTGGATTCAAAACGAGACCCGTTTGGCATCCTTGATCGCGAATCAAGTTCAATGTGCGGTTGACATGAGGACTTGCTTCGGGATGAAAGCTAATTAAATTGGCACCTGCTTTGGCAAAGTCAGGGACGATACGATCTACCGGCTCGATCATTAAATGCACATCGATCACCGCAGGTTTGCCATCGTTATTTGCATAAGGACGAATCGCCTCACAAACCAACGGGCCAATGGTGAGGTTGGGCACATAGTGGTTATCCATCACATCAAAGTGAATCCAGTCAGCGCCTGCCACTAAAACGTCCTGAACTTCCTTGCCAAGGCAGGCAAAGTCAGCCGACAAAATGGATGGGGCAATAACAAATTGACTATTTGAGGATGATTTTTGGCTTTCCATCCCTAGATTCTAGCTTGCAGTTGGCCTTAGGATGGAGCAGAATTCGTCCATGAATCCCCACGAAATGAGCATTACGGTCAAAGCCCAGTACCTTCCTGAGCAATCTGACCCCGATAACCGCCAATTTGCCTTTGCTTATACGGTAACTATCCGCAATACGGGGACTGCCAGTATTCAGGTAATTGCCCGCCATTGGTTCATTACAGACGGGGATAACGATGTCCAGGAGGTCAGAGGTCTGGGCGTTGTTGGGCAGCAACCGCTATTACGCTCTGGAGAGCACTTTGAGTACACCAGCTGGGCAACCTTGCCCACTCCGGCCGGAACAATGCGTGGGGAGTATTTTTGTGTCACTGAGGATGCCCAGTTCTTTCAGGCCCCCATCCCAGAGTTTGCCCTGGTGATGCCACGTACTCTGCATTAACGTAGGGTGGTGAGAATGTTATTTTTTGCCCTTGCCTGTCCAAAGAACAATAAATAACAAAAGTCCTAAGGCAACAGCGCCTTCGAAAGCAAACAGTAGCATTGGGTATTCATCGAGTAAATTGGCAATCATGATTTCTAAATTTAAATTAGTTCCGTTAAGTGTATTCGCTATCCTCATAACTAGCTTGATTGTTGGATGTTCTACGCCTCCCACTCGGGGGGCGGGATATCGCTCTAGTGGTTCTGGCACTTCGCCATCAAGCTATAGCTCCTCGATTGCAAGCTTTAGTGCTGTCTCTTGGCAAGCCTTGCCTGGATGGCAGGAAGACGACTTGTCTCAGGCTTGGCCTGCTTGGTTAAAAAGTTGCGATGCTTTGCGTAAGAAAAGTGCTGATGTGAACTGGCGCTCAGTGTGTGCCCAGGCCGCCAATGTATCAAGCCGTGATACGCAGGCTATTCGTAAATATTTTGAAAATAATTTTCAAGCTTATGAAATTCGCAATAGCTCCGGTAGTGACACGGGCTTGATCACGGGTTATTACGAACCAGTAATGAATGGCTCACAAACTCGTACGAGTGCTTATAACGTGCCGCTCTACGGCTATCCTAATGCTTGGCGCAAATCTAAGCCCAACCCAGGCCCAAGCCGTGCCGAGCTAATGAGTTCTGGTGTGTTGCAGGGCTCTGAAATTGCTTGGGTGCAGGATCCAGTAGCAGCAGCGTTCATGCAAATTCAAGGTTCTGGAAAAATTCGTCTTGAGGATGGACGCATCCTGCGTCTGGGTTTTGCGGGCACCAATGATCAGCCTTTTAAATCCTTTGCTCAGTGGTTGTTAGATCGCAAAGAAATCACACGTAGTGAAGCGACGATGCAAGGCATTTCACAATGGGCTAAAAGAAATCCCGGCCAAGTAAATGAAATGCTGAACGCCAATCCCCGTTTTGTTTTCTTTAAAGAGTTACCTGGCAATCTCTCTGCTGATTTAGGCCCAAATGGCGCCCTCGGTGTTCCGCTCACAGCTGAGCGCAGTATTGCAGTAGATTTACAAGCCTTGCCACTGGGCGCGCCTGTCTTTTTAGCAGCCACCAAACCATTAAGTAGTCAGCCTTTGCAAAAGCTGGTGATGGCACAGGATACGGGTAAAGCAATTGTGGGTGGCGTCAGAGCCGACTACTATTGGGGATCCGGAGATGCTGCTGGAGAGATGGCAGGTCGTATGAAACAAAATGGCAGGATGTGGTTGTTGTTGCCACGTTAATTAATACTTTTCACCGAAAGAAATTCATGAGCTACAAAACTATTTTGACTGAAGTGGATGGTAAGGTTGCCACCATTACTTTGAATCGCCCTGAAGTGTTAAATGCCTTGAACGATCAGCTCATGGAAGAGCTTGGTGCTGCATTAATGGCATTTGACGCGGATGACAATATTGGTTGCATGATCGTTACTGGCAGTGAAAAGGCATTTGCTGCTGGAGCGGATATTGCTTCAATGGCCAAGTACGGTTTAAAAGATGTTTATCGCGGTGACTTTATTACCCGTAACTGGGAAGAGATCAAAAAAGTACGTAAGCCTGTAATCGCTGCTGTCTCTGGCTATGCCCTTGGTGGTGGCTGTGAGTTGGCCATGATGTGCGACACGATCATGGCGGCGGATAATGCTAAGTTTGCTCAGCCCGAAGTAAAGCTGGGCATTATCCCAGGCGCTGGCGGTACACAGCGCTTACCTCGCGCGGTATCCAAAGCAAAAGCGATGGATCTAGCTTTGACGGGCCGCATGATGGATGCCGCTGAAGCTGAGCGCTCCGGTTTGGTTGCCAGGATCTTCCCACAAGCAGATTTGCTGAAAGAAGTTAAAGCAATTGCCAAAGGAATTGCAGATATGCCTTTGTTAACTGCAATGATGGTGAAGGAAAGTATCAACACTGCTTATGAAACTACCTTGTCTGAAGGTATTCATTTTGAGCGCCGCCTCTTTCATGCTTGCTTTGGAACGAGTGATCAAAAAGAAGGCATGGCTGCGTTCATGGAAAAGCGCCCAGCTAAATTTACCAATTCTTAATTCAATAGCTGAAGAGAAAGTTTGAAAGAACTCAGTTTTTTTCTAGGAAGCGTTGAGCTAGTTTGACCCAATAGCTCACGCCGATTGGAATCAAGGAGTCATTGAAGTCGTAAGAGGGATTGTGTAAGTGGCATGGACCCATGCCATGACCTACTGAGCGATGATCGCCGTCCCCATTACCTAAGAATACGTAACAGCCCGGCTTCTCTAGCAACATAAACGCAAAGTCTTCCGCGCCCATTGTGGGATCGATTGAAGCATTGACATTCTGCTTGCCAACCAATTCACTCATGACTTCGGTTGCAAATTCCACTTCGTTGGCATGATTAATAAGAGGCGGGTAATTTCTAGAAAACGTAATTTCTGCTTGGCAATCAAACGCCCCTGCAACGCTATGAGCGATTTCTCGTAAACGTTGCTCGATTAAATCTAAGACGTCCAAAGTAAATGTACGTACCGTACCGCCAATGAAGGCGCTATCCGGAATGACATTGCTCGTTTCACCCGCATGAAATTGCGTAATCGATAAAACAGCAGCATCTACAGGACGCTTATTACGTGTAATGATGCTCTGTAATGCAAGCACTACTTGGGCGCCAGCAAAGACTGGATCTGCGCTATTGTGGGGTAGGGCGGCGTGACCGCCTTTGCCTGTGATGGTAATTTCAAAAGTATTGCTTGAGGCCATCATTGGGCCGGAGGTCACTCCAAAGTGACCTTCTGCCAAGCCGGGCCAGTTATGCAAGCCAAATACTGCGTCGCATGGAAATTCTTTGAAAAGTCCATCCTTAATCATTTCATTCGCACCAGCGCCACCTTCTTCTGCTGGCTGGAAAATAAAAATCACCGTGCCTTTGAAGTCGCGGTGATTTGATAAATATTGCGCCGCTCCAAGTAGCATTGCTGTGTGACCATCATGTCCACAAGCATGCATTTTTCCGGGGTTTGTTGATGCATGAGCAAAGTTGTTGTGCTCCTGCAATGGAAGCGCATCCATATCAGCGCGCAAACCAATCATTTTTCCGGGGCCTAAGTCACCATCTAAACGACCTACGACACCTGTTTTTCCCATGCCGCGGTAGACGGCAATTCCCCAGCTAGAAAGCGCTTCCGCAACTAGATCGGCAGTGCGATTTTCTTCGAAACGCAATTCAGGATGCGCATGAATATTGCGTCGAATTTCTTGAATGGCTTCCGCGGAGTCAATAATTTCTGGGGATAAATGCATCCCTTCATCTTATCCGAAAGTCTTTGGATATGCCTTTTGGGCTAAATTACCGCAAATTAATTGTCGGGTAATTGAATGTGCTTTGCAGCAAAACCCAAGGCTTCAATTGAATATGGGCTGTTATCGGCTTTTTGGAGTTCTTTTGGAAGCTCTGGAATGAGGCCCAAAAATGGGGTATCTATTCTGGCTTGTAGAGTCTGAATATTTTCTTCAAGCAGAGGCATTTCTGTGGATAGGGTATTCGCTACCCATCCCGCAATATTTAAGTTACGCGCTTTGATTGCCTCACAAGTTAGGAGGGCGTGATTAATGCAGCCTAATTTCATGCCCACCACCAGGATGATGGGAAATTTAATTTCTTGGGCGAAAGTCCCCAAATCTTCCCGCTCATTTAGGGGGATAAGTAAGCCGCCGGCGCCCTCAACCACAACGCAATCTGCCCGGTCTTGAACATTTTGAAAGCTCTGTAAGATCAGGCTCATTTCAAGTTGCAGCCCTTGATGGGCCGCTACCAAATGTGGAGCAGCCGGTCGATTCAATACATAAGGACACAAACTCAATTCAGTGGAGCTGAGGTTTGAGGCGATGCGCAGTGTTTCTAAATCTTCATTCAGAGTGTGGCCTTGTGCATCTTGATAAGTTCCAGCAACAACCGGTTTAAAGCCAATCGCTTTCATTCCCTGTTCGCGTAGTTTCAGAATGAGAGCGCCGCTCACCAGCGTTTTTCCAACCTCGGTGTCTGTACCGGCGACAAAGAAGCCTGTGGCCTTACTCATGAGAGCCCTTTTGAAGGACTGTTTGCTCGATGGTCTTTAAGGTATCAATGAGTTGACGCACATCTGCTTCGCCATGGTTAGCAGAGAACGTAATGCGTAATCTTGCACTGCCATTGGGTACGGTAGGAGGGCGAATAGCAGGAATCCAATAACCTGCTTCATCAAGTAACTTAGCGGCGAGCAGAGCATTGGCATTACTGCCCAAAATGACGGGCTGAATGGCGGTACAAGAAGACACCTTTTCCCATTGAGAAAATTGCATTTCATCTTGCCAGATGCGAATCAGTTTATTGAGTTGAGTGCGGCGCTTGCTGCCCTCGTCCCCTTCAATGATTTTCAAGCTCTTTGAGAGTGTATGCGCTATCGCAGGTGGCGTTGCGGTGCTGTAAATGAAAGGGCGACCCTTTTGAATGAGCCACTCAATAAAAGTGGCTTGTGCACAAACAAAGGCGCCGCTGACGCCTGCAGCTTTTCCAAGAGTGCCAATATAAATAAGGCGATCAGAGTAGATATTTTCCTGCTCCAAAATGCCATGACCTTGTTTGCCCAATACTCCGAAACCATGAGCATCATCCACAAGCAATAGTGCATCGTATTGCTCAGCAAGCTTTAACAATTCCTTAGCTGGAGCGAGGTCACCATCCATACTAAAGACGCCATCAGTAACAATAATCTTTAGTGGATGTTGATCTGTTTTCAGTAATTCATTTAATGAGTCAAGATGCGTATGATCAAACAGCACGACATTTGCTTGAGTCTGAGCAGCCGCTAAACGAATGCCATCAATTAAAGAGGCATGATTGAGCTTTGCAGAATAAATGCTGGTGGATTTTTGTGGCGCAAGTCTCGCTAGACCTGTGATGGCGGTAAGGTTGGCGAGATAGCCGGTACTAAAAAATAGGGCGCGCGCATTCGGAATGTGTTGCTTTTGAAAAGAGGCCAATTGGTTTTCAAGCAGCTCATGAGCCCTGCTGTGGCCGCTAATGAGATGGGAGGCGCCACTGCCTACCCCATACTTCTGAGCGCCTTCAGTAAGCGCTTGAATTAACGCAGGATGGTTTGCTAGTCCTAAATAGTCATTGCTACAAAATGCTTTGAGCTCGCGTCCATCAACTAAAGCTTTGGTATCGCATGGAGATTCTGTTGCTCTGAGTTTGCGTTTGAGTAATTGCAACTCAAGATCTGCAATCTGCTCTTGCGCCAACTTTAAGGCTTGATATGCGCTCGTCATGCCAGGGTTTTCTCAAGGGCAGCTTGCACGGCATGACCTAGTTGAATGGTTTCTGCTGCAGACAAAATATACGGTGGCATGATGTAGATAGTATTGCCGATTGGTCTAATCAATACACCTTCGCTTAAACAGTTTGAGAACATCGTTCGCGCAAACATCTTAGGCTTTTTCAGAAACTCATTTTTAATATCGAATGCCAAGATCATTCCTTGCTGGCGCCAATGCTCAATGCGGGAATCCGTTTTTGCCCACGCAAATGCATTTGCTAAATCCTTTGAGCGCTCAATATTTTTTTCTAATACTTTGTCAGTTTCGAAAATCTCTAAACAAGCCAGTGCGGCAGCACACGCTAGTGGGTTACCGGTATAAGAATGAGAATGTAAAAACCCTTGCTGGATTTGATCGCCATAAAAAGCTTGATATATCTGGTCTGTCGTAAGGCAGAGTGACAGTGGAAGATAGCCGCCGCTAATTCCTTTGGACAGGGTTAAGAAGTCTGGCCAGATACCAGCATGCTCACAGGCAAAGAACTTGCCACTCCGCCCACAGCCCACCGCAATCTCATCTGCAATCAGATGTACTTCGTAGCGATCACATAAATCCCTGACTAAACGTAGATATTCGGAAGAGTGCATGGCCATTTGCCCTGCGCACTGCACCAAAGGCTCGACAATAATGGCAGCAATATTGCCATGTTCTTTTACAAATAATTCTTCGAGTTGTTTTGCTGCATATCTTGCTACATCTTCTGCGCTCTCACCAGCTTTTGCTTTGCGTGCATCAGGTGATGTAATGGTAAAGACATCTTGCAATAACGATCCATAGGCGTCCCGAAAAATAGCAACATCCGTTACTGCTAATGCACCAAGTGTTTCCCCGTGATAACCATTTTCCAAGCAAACAAATTTCTTCTTTTGTGGTTTGCCGTTGAGTTGCCAGTAGTGGTGACTCATCTTGAGCGCTATTTCTACTGCAGACGCACCATCGGAGGCATAAAAGACATGGCCTAAATGGTGATTGGTGAGTGCAGACAGTTTTTCAGATAGCTCTACTACGGGCGCATGCGTAAATCCGGCGAGCATTACATGCTCAATTTTTTCGAGTTGCGTGGTAATGGCTTGATTGATGCGTGGGTTGGAGTGGCCAAATAAATTGGTCCACCAAGAACTAATGGAGTCGAGTAAGGCTTTTCCGTTTTCGTCATAGAGCCAGGCACCCTTACCTTTTGTAATGGCAACCAGTGGAAAGGACTCATGCTGTTTCATCTGCGTGCATGGATGCCAGACGGCTGCAAGGCTGCGATTAACGAGGGGGGCTTGATTTAAATCAGAAATAACCTTCATGTTTGATATTTGACCACTAGTTTTTCCAAATTCAGGCCTGTATCTGTTATGTTTATGCCTTGAATCCCCTCATTTTCTGGAATTTACCCATGCAGGACACTCAAACCGTTGAAAAACCCTTAACCCAATTCAAATCTAAAGCGGATTTGCATCAGGGCGTAAGCGCAGGGGGAGAGGCAACTGGCGAGTGGTCAGTGGCTCAAATTCAAGCCTTATTTGCACTTCCTTTGAATGAATTGATGTTGAAGGCTCAAGAGACTCATAAAGCCTATTTCCCAGAGGGTGATGTTGAATTAGCCACTTTGTTGTCAATTAAGACGGGCGGTTGTCCTGAGGATTGTGGTTATTGCCCTCAAGCTGCTCGTTATGACACCGACGTTAAGGCTGAGAAGTTAATGGGCTTAGAAGAGGTCTTAGAGGCTGCCAAAGCTGCTAAAGCCGCCGGTTCTAACCGTTTCTGTATGGGTGCCGCATGGCGCGAACCCAAAGACCGCGATATTGAAAAAGTGACAGCCATGATTAAGGGTGTAAAAGCCTTGGGTCTGGAAACCTGTGCCACCTTAGGCATGCTGGAGGCAGATCAAGCCCAGGCACTACAAGAGGCTGGCCTAGATTTTTATAACCATAACTTAGACACCAGCGAGGATTTTTACCGCTCTGTGATCTCAACCCGAGGCTACCAAGACCGTTTGGATACGATCTCTAATGTCCGCGCCGCTGGCATGTCCGTTTGTTGTGGCGGTATTGTTGGCATGGGTGAATCTAGACAGCAACGCGCCGCATTTTTGGCCCGTTTGGCGAATTTGAGCCCCTACCCAGAATCAGTCCCTATTAATCATTTGGTGCCAGTAGCTGGTACGCCATTAGCTGAGCAAAAGCCTTTGGACCCGCTGGAGTTTGTAAGAACAATTGCGGTTGCAAGGATCACGATGCCTAAGGCCCGTGTACGTTTATCTGCTGGTCGCCAGGAGCTTGGTAGAGCAGTTCAGGCCATGTGCTTCATGGCTGGAGCTAATTCGATTTTCTATGGTGAGCAACTACTCACTACCGGTAATCCTGAGGCAGAACAGGACCGTGAGCTCTTGGCGGAGCTGGGTTTAAAGACCAAACAAAGCTGCAAAGCAGAGGTTTTGGTTTAGTTTTCTAAGCGCATGTCCCCGATAGATCGCCTCATTCTGGAGTTTGACACCGCCCTTCGGTCGATGGTCGGAGGTGCTCATGCGCATAGACCAACCCCAGGATCTGATTTTGGGGGTAATTCCGGTTTGGATGGGGTTGAGTGCAAACATGCAGCAGGGCTCATGCGAGTCAATCATGTGGGTGAAGTTTGTGCGCAGGCGCTCTATCAATCGCAAAAATTGGTTGCTCGAAACCCAGAAATTCAGGAGATGTTAGATCACTCAGGGCAAGAAGAAATGGATCACCTGGCATGGTGTGAAACTCGTCTTCAAGAGCTTGGGTCACACACTAGTTATCTCAATCCACTTTGGTATGCGGGATCCTTTGCAATCGGCTTGGTAGCAGGTTTAGCGGGCGATAAGTGGAGTTTAGGTTTTGTTGCTGAAACTGAAAAACAAGTCGAGAATCACTTAGAAAGTCATCTCGAAAAACTACCAAAAGAAGATCAGCGATCTCGTGCAATTGTGAATCAAATGCGCATTGATGAAATTGCTCACGGACAAGCCGCAAAAAATGCTGGCGGTGCAAATTTGCCAGAACCGATTCAAAAATTAATGCAGGCGATGTCCAGGGTAATGACCACCACTGCTTATAAAATTTAATACGGAAATAGGTTTTAATTCTCAAAACTCATCTCTGATTAATTTTTGAGATATTTTTTTACGTATTACTGTTTTTAAATACAGTATATTTAGGCATTATCTAGTGCAATAGCTAAGATCTATTCTTAAGTATATTTTCCAAGCCATTGTTTCAAGTAGCTATTTTATTATCACCATTTTCTCAACACATGACGCTAAGTGTTTGTAAACACTAGAGAAATTCCTAAAAAACTCCTAAAAACACTTGACCCTATTAGTGCGATCCTCTAAAGTGGGAGGAAGTGTGAAAAAGTGGGGTAAATGGTGTTTCAAGGTGCGTCAGCTCTCAATTTAGATGCAAAAGGTCGCATGTCTGTGCCGGCTAAGCATCGTGACGCCTTGTTGGTACAAGGCGAGGGCCGCATCACGCTCACAAAACACCCCGATGGCTGCTTGCTTCTCTTTCCCAGGCCTGAGTGGGAAACCTTCAGAGCAAGAGTTGCGCAACTTCCGATGGATGCCCATTGGTGGCGCCGTATTTTTTTAGGTAACGCAGCAGAAATGGACTTGGATAGTGCCGGTCGCGTACTGGTAAGTCCAGAGTTGCGTGCTGCAGCTGGCATTGAAAAAGAAGTGATATTGCTTGGGATGGGAAGTCACTTGGAATTGTGGGATGCGGCTACATACGCTGCAAAAGAACAGGCTGCGATTGCGCAAGGCATGCCTGAAGCACTTAAGCAATTTAATTTTTGATGACAGGGTGCCATGAACATAACTCATCGCCCAGTGTTACTGGCCGAGGCGGTGACGGCGCTAGTTGGCGGTCCGCTGATTCAAAATCAAAGTGCAGCAAACAAAATTTTGGTAATCGATGGAACCTTCGGGCGCGGCGGTCATACACAAGCCTTGCTCAAGGAGTTGAATCCTTCGGCGCGAATGATTTCTTTCGACAAAGATTTGGATGCGATTGCAGTGGCGCAAAAAATCAACGATCCACGTTTAAAAATTGTGCACGACAGTTTTGCACACATGGATCAGTATGCAGAGGCGGAATCAGTCGATGGAATTTTATTGGACTTGGGAATCAGCTCACCTCAAGTAGACGAAGCGCATCGGGGATTTTCTTTTCGCCGAGAAGGCCCGCTCGATATGCGCATGAATACCGATCATGGTTTAACTGCAGCAGAGTGGTTGGAGCAGGCGCCACCGGAGGAAATCACTCACGTGATTAAGACTTACGGAGAAGAACGCTTTGCATTTCAGATCGCAAAAGCCATAGTGGCTAAGCGAGAAGAAGGCCTTTCCCCTAAAACGACTACTCAGTTGGCAAGCCTAGTTGCAAGCGTGGTGCGTACTCGCGAAGCTGGCCAAGATCCCGCAACAAGAACCTTTCAAGCATTGCGTATTTTTATTAATCGCGAGTTAGAAGATTTGGAACTCGGTTTGAAGGCGGCTTTGAAATTATTAAAGCCCGGCGCAAGACTTGCAGTGATTAGTTTTCATTCGTTAGAAGACCGCATCGTGAAGCAGTTTATGCAAGCGCATGCAAAAGTCGAAGTGCCCCGTGGGTTACCGGTACGCGAAAAAGACTTGCCACAAAGCGCCCTAGAAATTATTGGTCGAGTTAAGCCAAGCGATGCTGAGGTATCTCAGAATCCTCGTGCCCGCTCTGCAATCATGCGTGTGGCTGAAAAGCGCATGGGAGTATCCGCATGAATCGCGCTACCTTGACTCTGCTCGCATTGCTATTGATTTGCGCCCTATCGCTGGTTGCGGCTCAGCAACGTGCGCGAAAATTATTCATCCTTCAAGAGCGCGCGCAGATAGAAGAGCGTAAGTTAAACCAAGACTGGTTGCGCTTAGAGTATGAGCAGCGGAATTTATCGAAGTCTGCACGTATTCGCGACGTCGCTCGCAATCAATTACATATGTCTCCGATTTCTCCTGAGCGCACCTTGTATCTTAAGGAGGCGAAATGAGACCGGTTGGCTTCTCTACTACGCCAAATTTAGTTTTACGCCTGCCAATGTGGCGGTCGCGTTTGATGCTATTCCTTTTGTTCTTTGTATTCATGATGTTGCTGCTACGAGCATTTTGGATTCAGGGTCCAGGAAATGCGTTCTATGAAGCTAAAGGTGTGCGTGGTACTCAGCGCGAATTAGAGCTACCCGCTAGTCGCGGAAAAATTTTGGATCGTAACGGCCAAGTGATTGCAACGAGCTTGGAAGCCAAGTCGGTGATTGCCTATAACGATACCGTTCCAGATGATTTAGCCGCAGACAAAGTGCAGAAATTGGCAAGTCTTTTGCAAATGAGCGAATCTGATCTGCGCAAAAAGTTGAAAGAAGAGCGCAAGCAGGTTTTCTTAAAGCGTCAAGTTGATCCAGTTGTAGCGCAGCAAATTAAACAGCTAGAGATCCCTGGCATTGGTTTAAATAATGAATATCGTCGCTTCTACCCAGAAGGTGAGGCGATGGCGCACGTGGTTGGCTTTACAAATGTGAATGATCTTGGCCAAGAAGGAATAGAGTATTCAAGAGAAGAGCAGCTAGCTGGTCACACTGGGCAACGTCGTGTGGTCGTTGATCGGCTGGGGCGTGTAGTTGAGGAAGTGGGCATTGATCGCTTGCCTCAAAACGGCAAGGATTTGCAGTTATCAGTTGACAGTAAGATTCAATATATTGCCTATAACGCAGTAAAGAGTGCGGTCGAGGAACATCACGCAAAAGCAGGCAGTGCTGTTGTGATTGATACTCAGTCTGGCGAAATCTTAGCTCTTGCAAATTACCCAAGCTACAACCCAAATGACCGCAGATATCTCACGGGAGAGCAACTGCGCAATCGGGCATTGACAGATATGTTTGAGCCTGGTTCTACGATTAAGCCATTTACAGTTTCAGCTGCTTTAGAGAAGGGTGCAATCACACCCACCACGAACATGGTAATTGGTGCGAGTTATTTAGTTGGCAAAAAGCCAATTACTGACACACATCCCAACGGCAATTTAACTATAGCGCAAGTGATTCAAAAATCCAGCAATATTGGCGCCGCCAAGATTGCAATGAATTACCTCACGCCTGAAGAGATGTGGGATATGTATAGCGCCGTTGGCTTTGGCCAGACTCCAAAAATTGGGTTTCGTGGCGCAGTGGCTGGCACTCTTCATCCTTATTCAAAATGGGTGGCAAGCGATCAAGCGCGCATTGCATTTGGATACGGCTTATCAGGTTCATTATTTCAAGTGGCTCGCGCTTATACGATCTTTGCCCGTGATGGGGAGTTGGTGCCCATCACGATTGAGCGCAGCCCCGAATTTAAGCCTGGAACCAGAGTGATCTCAGCCAAAACTGCAACTGAAATGCGTCAAATGTTGGAGACGGTCACTCAGCCTGGTGGAACGGCTGTCAAAGCTCAGGCGGATGGATATCGCGTAGGTGGTAAAACGGGCACTGCACACAAGATTGTAGGAAAAGGTTATGGAAATAAATACTTAGCGTATTTTGCTGGTATCGCGCCTATTAGTGAGCCACGTATCTCGGTGGCGGTTATGATCGATGAGCCTACTGGGGGGAGCTACTACGGAGGTGATGTTGCAGCACCCGTATTCTCGACAATTGTTGGGGAGACGCTGCGTTCATTAAACGTCTTGCCAGACAACAAAGTTAAGCAAATGGTGTTGGAAGATAAAGCCCCAGAAGAAATTCGGCCAGCAGCTGCACACGCTCAACATGTGGTTTTGAAGCGATGAGGGTGGATTTGAAAATAGACACCAATCATTTGATTGACCACTTACATACTTTAGCGAACTTCTCCGCAAAAGTATGTGCGGATAGTCGCCAGATTCAGTCTGGCGATATCTTTTTTGCCTACCCTGTAGGTCATGGCAATGCTTTGCGTGATGGTCGTCAATTTATTGAGGCGGCATTAGAGAGTGGTGCAGCCGCTGTGGTCTTCGATCCAGCGGGTACGGGTAAGCAATATTTAGATCATCCACAATGTTTTGCTGTTGAACATCTTGCTACAAAAGCGGGTGAGCTATGTGCGCAATGGTATGGCCATCCGAGTAAAGCATTAAAAATCATTGGTGTCACTGGTACTAATGGCAAAACTAGCATCACGCAATGGTTAGCCCAGGCTTTAGATACTAACAGTCATCACACTGCAGTTTTGGGCACCTTGGGCACTGGGTTCCCTGGTGCATTGGTGCAAACTGGTTATACCACTCCAGACGCACCTAAATTACAAACGCAGTTAGCAGAGTTGCGCAGCGCTGGAGCTAAACAAGTCGCGATGGAAGTATCTTCGCATGCTTTGCATCAAGCGAGAATCGCTGGAACAGATATTCACTGTGCAGTATTTACGAATCTGACGCAGGATCATTTGGATTACCACGGCAGCATGGCTGATTACGCCGAGGCAAAGGCTAAGTTATTTCAGCAAACCGGCCTTGAGCACGCAGTGATTAACTTGGATGATGCTTTTGGTCGTGAGCTTGCCATGAACTTGTTGGCAAAAGAGGGCTTGAAGGTCTGGGCATATGCATTGTCTCAATCCGCGTTCCAAGGATTTGAAAAATTTGGTGATCGTTTATTCCGTATCTATGCAAAAGATATCCTACTGAGTGGAGCGGGTTACAACGCAAGCTTCATTTTTAATGGAGTGGGAAGTGCTCAATTGCATATTCCTTTGCTAGGTGAGTTTAATTTAAGTAATGCGCTTGCGGTGTGGACGGTATTACTTTCACAGGGTATGAGCTTGGAAGTAGCCGCTCAAAAAGTGAGCCAATTAAATCCAGTGATTGGCCGTATGGAGTTAATTCCTTTGGGTAAATCTCAAAAGAAAGAGGGCTTGTTAGCAGTTGTGGATTACGCGCATACCCCAGATGCTTTGGAGAAAACCTTACAAGCATTACGTCCTATTGCTGAGCAGCGCGGTGGAAAAATTTGGTGTGTCTTTGGTTGTGGCGGTGATCGTGATGCTGGTAAGCGTTCGCTAATGGGTGCTGTTGCAGAGCGCAATGCCGACCATATTCTAATTACAAGCGACAACCCTCGTTCTGAAAATCCACAAGCCATTATGGAGATGGTGCGCGGTGGTATTAGCAAGGATGCACAGAACGTTCAAGTTATAGCCGATCGTGCATCTGCCATCATGGCAGCAATTCGTCATGCGGATGCTTGCGATATTGTCTTGGTTGCTGGCAAGGGTCATGAAACTACTCAAGAAACTAATGGTAAGAAATTTGATTTTTCTGATCAAGAGCATATTCGCTTAGCCGCTGGAGGTGGAGCCTGATGTCTATCATGACCACCCTTGCACAAGTACAGGCAATGTTGCCTGGAAGTAAATTACTGAATACTTCTGCACAAGCTGCCCAGGAAATCTCTATTTCTCGAGTAGGTACTGACAGTCGCCAGATCGATCGCAATGAATTATTTGTCGCTTTAGTTGGTGAGCGCTTTGATGCACATGACTTTTTATCCGATGTGACTAAGGCAGGCGCCAGTGCTGCCTTAGTTAGTTCGCAAGATAAATGCCCGCCGGACTTACCTGCTATTTGCGTTTCAAACACGCGTATTGGTTTAGGAAATTTAGCAAAAGCATGGCGGGCTAATCACCCCATTCCTTTGGCATTGGTTACTGGCAGCAATGGTAAGACTACCGTTAAAGAGATGATTGCTTCAATTTTTAAAGCCGCAGTGGGCGAACAAAATACTTTGGTTACCAAGGGAAATCTGAATAACGATATTGGTTTGCCACTGACACTGTTGAAATTGCGCACAACGGATCGCCTTGCCGTGGTTGAGCTTGGTATGAATCATCCTGGTGAAACAGCGCAGTTAGCTGCGATTGCGCAAGCAAATATCGCATTAATTAATAATGCCCAGCGCGAGCATCAAGAGTTCATGGCCACAGTAGCGGCGGTAGCAGAAGAGCATTCAGATGCTATTCGTGCTTTACCAACTGATGGTATTGCTGTATTCCCAGCAGACTCAGAATTTTCAAATGTTTGGCGCCAGGCTGCTGCTGGTCGAAAAGTCATTGATTTTGTTTTGTTGTCTGCTCAGTCTAAGGTTTCGGCTGCTGTGACCGGAAGTTTGCTAAGCAATGGGCATGTACAGATTAAAACTGAACAAGGGGCTACCGAAGTTCAATTAAATACATTGGGTAGTCACAATGTTCGCAATGCCTTGGCTGCGAGTGCGGTTGGTATCGCAGCAGGTATAAGTCTTGAAAAGATTAAGCAGGGTCTTGAATCATTTTCACCAGTAAATGGGCGTATGCAGGCAAAAGTGATTGATTCAAATCACACCTTAATTGACGATAGCTATAACGCTAACCCGGATTCCGTAAGAGCTGCCATCGATGCTTTAAAGCAATCAGGTAATTTATCTTGGTTGATTTTGGGTGATATGGGTGAGGTTGGCAATCAGGGCCCCGAGTTTCATCGTGAAGTTGGTGCCTATGCTGCTGAACAAGGAATCTCAAAACTATTTGCTTTGGGGGAGCAATGCCAATTTGCTCTTCAGGGATTTAACGAGGTTGTTGGTAATAGTGCGACTGTATCTAGTGCAACTCATTTTGCTGATATGGATAGTCTCATTATGCAATTAAGAGATGCTTTGCATGCCCAGTCTAGCGGCAGCAATCAGCACTTAAATATTTTGGTTAAAGGTTCACGGTTTATGCGCATGGAGCGTGTAGTGCAGGCCTTGTTAGAGGAGGCTAAAACATGCTCTTAATGTTGGCGCAATGGTTGCAAGATGATTTCGGATTCTTCCGGGTATTTAACTACATCACTTTTAGAGCGGTGATGGCAACGGTTACTGCATTATTGATTGGTTTAGCTGCGGGACCTTGGGTGATTCGTAAATTAAGCGCCCTGAAAATGGGTCAAGCAGTCCGCACTGATGGGCCACAAACCCATTTAGTGAAATCAGGCACCCCAACTATGGGTGGTGTTTTGATTTTGATCGGTATCTTTATCTCATGCATGTTGTGGGCCGATCTCAGCAATCGATTTATTTGGATTGTGATGATTGTGACTTTTGGTTTTGGTTTAGTTGGCTGGGTAGATGACTATCGCAAAGTAGTCTACAAAGATCCTAAAGGAATGGCTTCAAGAGAGAAGTTCTTCTGGCAAACACTAATTGGTTTATTTGCCGCTATCTATCTTGCATTCTCCGTTTCTGAAGTAAATAACCTAAAAGTATTGCAATTATTTTATGAATGGTTAAGAAGTGGATTTGCTTTAGATCTGCCTGCAAAAACCAACTTGCTGTTGCCCTTTATGAAAGAAGTGAGCTATCCATTGGGTGTGATGGGCTTCATTATTTTGAGTTACTTAGTAATCGTAGGCAGTAGTAATGCAGTGAACTTAACCGATGGTCTAGATGGCCTTGTCATCATGCCAGTGATCTTGGTAGGGGCTGCTTTGGGTGCTTTTGCTTATGTGATGGGTAATGCGATTTATGCAAAGTATCTCCTCTTCCCTTACATACCAGGCGCTGGTGAACTCATGATTTTCTGTGGAGCTATGGGCGGTGCTGGCTTAGCCTTCCTTTGGTTTAACACACACCCAGCACAAGTATTTATGGGTGATGTGGGCGCGCTCGCTTTGGGCGGAGCCCTTGGCACTATCGCTGTGATTGTTCGTCAAGAAATCGTGTTGTTTGTGATGGGCGGCATCTTTGTTGCTGAGACTGTTTCGGTAATGATGCAAGTATTTTGGTTCAAGCTCACTAAAAAGCATTTTGGAGAGGGTCGTCGCATTTTCCGGATGGCGCCATTGCATCACCATTTTGAATTGGGTGGTTGGAAGGAGACGCAAGTGGTTGTGCGTTTCTGGATTATTACCATCCTCCTAGTCTTAATTGGCTTATCTAGCTTGAAGTTACGGTGAACCAAAAGTAAATATGTTGATTTTAGAAAATACCTTTGCAAATGCAGCCTTCATGAGTGATGAAGGTTACCAAGCTCCGAACCGATTCCTTATCTTGGGATTGGGTGAGTCTGGAGTAGCTATGGCGAAGTGGTGCCTGCGAAATGGTGCCGAAGTCCGCTTAGCTGATACGCGTGAGCAATCCTCTTTTACTGTGCGTCAAAATGCTTGGCTGGAAGAGCTTCGGATTGCTGGCCTCAAAGATGTTTGTTTTGGCCCCCTGGATGAAAGCTTACTTAAGAATATTGACGTGATTGGTATTAGCCCGGGACTTTCTCCGGTGCAAGACCCAACCTATGCTTTCTTGGTTAAGGCTGAGCAGGCTGAAATCGATGTGTGGAGTGAGATTGAATTTTTTGCCCGCGCAATTTCTGCATTAAGTCGTATGGCACAAGCGCAAGAGTTGAGTTACGCAGCTGCAGTATTGGCTGTCACTGGTACTAACGGCAAAACAACTACCACCGCATTAACTGGGCAACTCTGTGAGCGTGCAGGCAAGAAAGTTGCTGTTGCAGGAAATATTAGTCCTGCAGCATTAGACAAGCTCATGAGCTGCTTGGATATTGCCGATCAAATCGTAGATATGCCGGATGTTTGGGTCTTGGAGTTATCTAGTTTTCAGTTGGTCTATACCCATACTTTGAATGCTACGGCAGCAACAGTGTTGAATATTACTCAAGACCATTTAGATTGGCATGGCGACATGCAAGCATATGTACAAGCTAAGTCACGGATATTTGGTATTGATACAGTTTGTATTCTGAATCGTGATGATTCTCTTGTAATGGGGCTGCTGTCTGAAGAGCAAAAAGCAGAGAGAGCCATTGTGACCTTTGGCTCAAATCGCCCAGATGAGCAAGGCGCTTTTGGAATTGAGCATGACTTACGTGCGGGCGGAATAGATTGGCTGGTATGGGCTGAAGTAGATGAGGATGTTGATCCCAAGCCTAAGCGTCGTCGTAAATCTGCAGTAGTTGAAGAAGAGGAGCCGTTGCGCCTCAAGCGCCTTATTCCAGCTGACGCCTTAAGAATACGTGGCAGACATAATGCATTAAATGCGCTTGCATCCCTGGCCTTAGCACGTGCTGCTAATTTACCTATGAATGCGCTGTTACATGGCTTGCGTGATTACCATGGTGAGCCACATCGTGTGCAAAGTATTGCGATTGTTAAAGATGTTGAATATGTAGATGACAGCAAGGGCACTAATGTAGGTGCGACTGTCGCCGCATTGAATGGCTTGGGTAGCAACGAGTCTGGCAAGCGAATTTGGTTGATTGCTGGTGGCGATGGCAAAGGCCAGGATTTCAGTCCGCTACGTGAACCCGCGTTACGTTTTGTGAAGGGCGCATTCCTAATCGGTAAAGATGGCGCTGCAATTGGCGAAGCTCTTGGCTCAGAAATTCAAAGTACAAATTGTGGCGATTTAATTTCTGCAGTTCAGGCTGCTGCCTCAAAAGCTCTATCAGGAGACTTGGTATTACTCTCACCAGCCTGTGCAAGCTTAGATCAGTTCCATGATTATGTTGAGCGTGCTCAAGTATTTGCTGCAGAGGTTGAAGAGCTAGGCATGCGCTTTGAAGGAGTCCAGGTATGAGCTTAAAAGAAAAATTCTTTCCTGAAAATCGACTTGGCCTAAATCGCTTCTGGAATTTTTCAAGGGGTGGAATCGATAACTTCCGCACTGGATTGCGAGATGCTGTTTCAGGTGTAGAGCAAACCCGTTCGCGCATGATGGAATATGACCAGTTACTTGTGTGGGCGGTCTTATCCTTGACCTTGATTGGCTTAGTCATGGTGTACTCGGCTTCCATTACTTTGGCCGATGGACCGAAGTATGCAAATTACAGTAGTAACTTCTTTCTCATTCGTCACGTGATTTCTTTGGTGATTGCGATTGGTGTCGGTATCTGGGCTTTTAAGATACCTACTAAAGTATGGGATCGTTATTCACCAGTCATTTTTGGGTTTACCGTTTTATTACTGATCGCCGTTCTAATTCCTGGTGTAGGCAAGGGTGTGAATGGTGCGAAGCGTTGGATTCCTCTGGGCTTGATGAATTTTCAGCCATCTGAGTTGATGAAATTTGCTGCTGTGATATTTGCAGCAAGTTATACCGTTCAACGCCAGGAGTATCTCCATTCCTTTGTGAAGGGCATGCTACCGATGGGTATTGCAGTTGCTCTGGTAGGTGGTCTGTTGATGGCTGAGCCAGATATGGGTGCATTCGTAGTAGTTGCCTTGATTGCATTTGGCATCCTCTTTTTGGGCGGTATTAATGCCAAGTTATTTGGCGGTTTGATTCTGGTTGGGTTGATGAGTGGTGCAACGATGATTGCGCTTTCCCCATTCCGTCGGGGACGCATGTTGGCCTTTATGGATCCATGGCAAGTAGATAACGCCGCCAATAAAGGCTATCAGTTAACCCATTCATTAATGGCATTTGGTCGTGGCGAATGGTTTGGTACAGGACTTGGCGGTAGCGTAGAAAAACTGCACTACTTACCAGAAGCGCATACCGATTTCATCATGGCTGTGATTGGCGAAGAGTTAGGATTTGTTGGTGTGGTGGTGGTGATCTTCTTGTTTTATTGGATCGTGCGTCGCGCCTTCTTAATTGGCCGCACTGCTTTGCAGTTGGATCGTAGCTTTGCAGGACTTGCAGCTAAGGGCGTTGCCATTTGGATTGGTTGGCAGGCTTTCATCAATATGGGTGTGAACCTTGGGTTGTTACCAACCAAAGGCCTTACTTTGCCATTGGTAAGTTATGGCGGCTCTGGAATTTTGATGAACGCAGTTGCCGTTGCAATGTTGCTGCGTATTGATTTTGAAAATCGCATCCTCATGCGTGGAGGGAAGCTTTGACTAAACCCTCAATCTTGGTGATGGCTGGCGGTACTGGTGGACATATCTTTCCAGGCCTCGCTGTCGCCGAATATTTGCGGATTTGCGGTTGGAAGGTCTCTTGGTTGGGTAATCAAGCTGGCATGGAGTATCGCCTCGTGAAGTCTTGTGATTTTCCATTTGAGGCAGTTCAGTTTAGTGGCCTGCGTGGCAAGGGATTAAAAGCAAAGTTGATGTTACCCATTAACCTCATACGCGCTTGCTATCAAAGCTGGAAAATTATGCGTCGTTTAAAACCGAATGTTGTTTTGGGTATGGGCGGTTACATTACTTTCCCTGGTGGTTTGGTATCTAAATTATTGAAGCGCCCATTGGTTCTGCATGAATCTAATTCGGTAGCTGGAAGTGCCAATCGTGCGCTGAGCAAAATTGCTATGCGGACCTTAACTGGGTTTCCAGATGCGATGGCGCACGCAGAGTGGGTGGGCAATCCTATTCGCGAGGAGTTTGATCATATGTTGGCACCTGCGGATCGATATGAAGGGCGCCAAGGGCCTTTATCTATATTGGTGGTAGGTGGTAGCTTGGGTGCTGCTGCTCTTAATGAAAGTATTCCGGCTGCGCTGTCATTAATTCCAGTAGAGTCACGTCCCAAAGTAATTCATCAGGCGGGCGACAAGCATTTAGCAGATCTACAGAAGCGATATGCCGACTTAGGTGTAGCAGCAGATATTCGTTCCTTCATTGATGACATGCCAGCTGCATATTCACAGGCCGATTTGGTGATTTGCCGTTCAGGCGCCATGACAGTTTCTGAAATAGCCGCTTGTGGCATTGCCTCTTGCCTTATTCCATTCCCATTTGCAATTGACGATCACCAAACTGCGAATGCACAGTTTTTGGCAAATGCGAATGCAGCGATTTTGTTACCGCAGCCATTACTAAACCCGCAAGATTTAGCAATCATGATTCAGAACTTTAATCGCACAGAATTAAAAGAGATGGCATTACGTGCGCATGCTTTAGCAAAACCACAGGCTACCCAGCGTGTAGCTGAGGTATGCGCAGATTGTGCGGGAGTAGGAATATGAAGCATATCGTTCAGCAAATTCACTTCGTCGGTATCGGTGGTGCTGGCATGAGCGGCATCGCTGAAGTACTGTTGAACTTGGGTTACCAAGTTTCAGGGTCAGACTTAGCGGATGGCGCAGTCACTAAACGCCTTAGAGATTTGGGCGCAGTCATTCATATTGGGCATGACCCTAAAAATATTGGTACGGCAGAGGCGGTAGTGATTTCTACTGCTGTTGCAGGCAATAATCCAGAGGTTTTGGCTGCACGCGCGGCGAAGGTACCAGTGATTCAGCGCGCAGTTATGTTGGGTGAGTTGATGCGCCTGAAACAGGGCATTGCAATTGCTGGCACACACGGCAAAACAACTACTACCAGCTTGGTTGCATCCGTTTTAGCTGAAGGTGGTCTAGATCCCACATTTGTGATTGGCGGCAAACTCAATTCCGCAGGCGCCAATGCGCGCTTAGGTCAGGGAGATTTTATTGTGGTCGAGGCAGATGAATCAGATGCCTCTTTCTTGCAATTATTTCCGGCCATGGAAGTGGTAACCAATATTGATGCTGATCATATGGATACCTATCAGCACGATATGGCTCGATTGAAGCAGGCATTTGTTCAGTTCATTCAGCGCATGCCTTTTTATGGTGTGGCAGTGCTTTGTATTGATGATGCTAATGTGCGCGACATCATTCCATTCGTATCTCAGTCCGTACTTCGCTACGGTTTATCGGAGGATGCAGATATTCGCGCAAGCAATGTTCGCGCTGATGGTACTCAAATGCACTTCAGAGTTGATCGCCGCACTGTGCGCAGGCATGGCAATAAGCCGGGCCCATTAAATATCACCTTGAATTTACCGGGCTTACATAACGTTCGCAACGCTTTAGCTGCTATTGGCATAGCAACAGAGTTGGGTGTGGGCGATGAAGCAATTATGAAGGCACTGTTTGACTTTAGTGGTGTTGGTCGTCGCTTCCAGCGTTATGGAGAGATTCCCTTGGTAGGTGGTGGTAGCTTTACCTTGATCGATGATTATGGCCATCACCCAGTAGAAATGGCTGCAACCTTAGCTGCAGCAAGAGGTGCCTTCCCAGATCGTCGCTTGGTATTGGCATTCCAGCCGCACCGCTTCACTAGAACGCGTGATTGCTTTGGCGAGTTTGTTCAAGTTCTCAAAAATTTTGATGCTTTAGTGCTGACCGATGTGTATCCAGCGGGCGAAGCAAAAATTCCGGGGGCTGACAGCAAGAGTTTGATGAAGGCCGCTATCACTGAAGACAAAAATTCTAAAGCCTTATTAGATTCGAGCGCAGTTGCTTATGCTGCAAATGTTGCGGAGATGTCAGAAAAGTTAAGTCAAGTTCTAAAAGATGGAGATGTCTTAATTACGATGGGTGCGGGATCAATTTCTGCTTTGCCACATACGTTGTCGGAGGCGAAGCATGTCTAAGGTAGGTGCTAATTTGATTTCCTGGGGTGATCGCGTTAAGTCCAGCTTGGCTGGCCTAGATCTTAAGTCTTTAGGCCGTGTTGGTGTTTTGCTGGGCGGTAAATCAGGCGAACGGGAGATTTCTCTTATGTCAGGCAATGGCGTATTAGAAGCTTTGCGCGTAAAAGGGGTTGATGCCCATGCTTTTGATACGGGTTTGCGTTGCCCTACCGAAATAGCAAAAGAAAACTTCGATCGTGTATTCATTTCCTTGCATGGCCGCTTTGGTGAAGACGGAACCATCCAAGGATTGCTGGAGTTGTTAGGGTTACCTTATACAGGTAGTGGTGTTTTGGCCTCTGCTCTAGCAATCGACAAAATTGTCACCAAGCAAGTCTGGATTAGTAATGGACTTGCCACTCCTGAGTATGAAGAGCTTACAGCTGATAGCGACTGGAATGCAGTTGTGAAACATCTGGGCTTGCCTTTGATTGTGAAGCCTGCGCATGAGGGATCCTCTTTAGGCTTAACAAAAGTGAAGTCAGTAGACGAGTTGCCAGCTGCATACAAGCTTGCTGCTGGGTTGGATAAAAAAGTGATTGCAGAGACTTGCATTATTGGCGATGAGTTAACTTGTCCGCTAGTTGGTCAAGGCAAGACGGCTGAAGCTTTACCAGTGATCAAAATTATTCCACCGCAAGCAAATTACGATTTTCATAATAAATATTTCTCTAATGAAACTCAGTACTTATGCCCTACTGGGCTTGCACCTGAGGTGAATGCCGCTGTTCAGGAGTTGGCCTTAGCGGCATATAAAGCCTTGGGTTGTCGTACATGGGGTCGCGCTGATGTGATGTTAGATCAAAAGACCGGCAAACCTTACTTGTTGGAAATGAATACTTCTCCTGGTATGACTTCCCACTCTTTGGTGCCAATGGCCGCCAAAGCTGCTGGTATTGAGTATGCCGATCTAGTGCTTTGGTTGCTTAGTCAAACGTTGCAGCAAAAAGAAGGTGCAGCTGCATGAGTAACTTCATGGACCGCTTCGGTGAAATTTTCTCTATGTTGATGTCTCCGCTTTGGAATCATGCGGAGCGCATGGAGAAGCTGAGTCGTTTCCTGCTGCGTTGCTTTGTGGTGATGCTCGTCATTGGTATTTTGGTTTGGTTAAGTCAGCGACCAGTGTTCGCTTTGAAGCAGATCCAGATTGAACCAGTTGCTGGCCAAACCTTGAAACACATTAACAAGCCTATTGTTAAGCAACAAGTTTTAGAAATAGTACAGGGTAATTTCTTCAGCGTTCGCTTAGAAGATGTGAAGCGAGGCTTTGAAAGTATGCCTTGGGTGCGACATGCCAATGTCCGTCGTGTATGGCCAAATGGTCTGGTGGTGAGTATTGAAGAGCAGAAGCCTTTTGGTACCTGGGGAGGCGCTGAGAGTCACGCGCTAATGAATACCCATGGCGAGCTCTTTACTGGACGCGTTTCTGAGGTGGGTGAGGATGTACGTTTAGTCGACTTCTCTGGCCCTGAAGATGCAGGTAAAGAGGTAATGAGTCTTTATGAAAAAGCCAACAATTGGTTTAAGCCATGGGGCGCAGAAGTCACTAGCCTTGCTCTGACTGAACGTTACGCATGGCATGTCAAGCTCTCAAACGGAATGAAAGTAGAGTTTGGCCGCGATGAGGAAAGCTCGGATAAAAATTTAACGGAAGAACGTGTGGCGCGTTTATTTAAATATTGGCCACAAGTACAAGAGAAATGGGCGAATCGAGTAGATGCAGTCGATTTGCGATATGCAAATGGTTTTGCGGTTCATCTTGCTTCTGCAAGTTTGAAAAAGAATGAAGTAGATGGCAAAAAAAGTGAGCTGAAGCAATGAGGAATGGTAATGAGTAAAGACAATCGCGATATTTTGGTTGGTTTAGATATTGGAACTTCCAAGGTTGTTGCCTTGGTTGCTGAGTTAGCTCCTGATGGTCAATTCAACGTAGTGGGTGTTGGTCAAACTGCATCCAAAGGATTAAAGAAGGGTGTTGTAGTCAATATTGAAGCTACCGTTCAGTCCATTCAGAAGGCACTTGAAGAGGCTGAAGTGATGGCTGATCGCCAGATTGTGCAAGTCTTTACAGGAATTGCTGGTAATCACATTGTGAGTTTTAACTCGAGCGGTATGGTTGCAATACGCGATAAAGAAGTTGGCTCTGGAGATGTCGAGCGCGTACTAGAAACGGCAAAAGCAATCAATATTCCAACAGATCAACAGATTCTGCATATTCTGGTTCAGGAATTCATTATTGATGGTCAAGAAGATGTGCGCGAACCAATTGGCATGAGCGGTCTTCGCTTAGAGGTGAAAGTCCATATTGTTACTGGCGCTGTAAGTGCCGCTCAAAATATTGTGAAGTGCGTACGCCGATGTGGCCTCGAAGTTAACGATCTCATCTTGCAGCCTTTAGCCTCAAGCTTGGCGGTATTGACCGAAGATGAGAAAGAGCTTGGTGTGGTGTTGGTTGATATTGGCGGAGGTACAACCGATATTGCAATTTATTGCCAGGGTTCGATTCGTCACACAGCAGTGATTCCAATTGCCGGTGATCAAATTACAAATGACATTGCGATGGCATTGCGCACACCAACGATTGATGCCGAAGATTTGAAAATTGCGCATGGTATCGCTCGTCAAGAGATGGCTGATCCAACCGCGATGATTGATGTTCCTGGTGTTGGTGACCGTGAGCCACGCCCGATGTCTAAACAAGCTTTGGCAGCAGTAATTGAGCCGCGCGTTGAAGAGTTATTCACGCTGGTAAGAGGCCTAGTTCGTGACTCCGGATACGAAGATATGGTTTCTTCTGGAATTGTTTTAACAGGCGGCACAGCATTAATGCCAGGCATGGTGGAGTTGGCCGAACAAGTCTTTTTGAGGCCTGCTCGTATCGGAACCCCTGAATACCGTGGCCATCTTCATGAAGTTTTACGTAGTCCCAGATATGCCACCAGCATTGGTTTGCTGATGGAAGGCCAAGCGCAGCTATTGCGCGGTCGTCGTGTTTCTCAATCAGGCGCGTTGCAAGGTGTTATCTCGCGCATGAAGGAATGGTTTGCAGGAAATTTTTAAGTTTTTTTCGTCGTCGTCAATGTAGTACGTATTTACCTAGGAGGGTATATGGAATTTGAAATGTTAGATCAAGAAACAGCTGGCAAGACCATTATTAAAGTGGTTGGAGTCGGTGGCGCTGGTGGCAATGCTGTCCAGCATATGATCCGTCGCGGTGTTAATGGCGTAGAGTTCATTTGCATGAACACCGATGCTGGCGCATTACAGCGTTCTGAAGCATCTGTGAATTTGCAACTGGGTTCTAGCGGATTAGGTGCTGGTGCCAAACCAGAAATCGGCGCAGCTTCTGCTGAAGAAGCGCGTGCTCGCATTGCCGATACATTGCAAGGCGCACACATGGTGTTCATCACTGCTGGTATGGGTGGCGGCACAGGAACTGGAGCGGCTCCAATCGTGGCTCAAGTAGCTAAAGAAATGGGCATTTTGACTGTTGGCGTCATTAGTAAGCCATTTGACTTTGAGGGTGTAAAGCGCTTGAAGGTTGCGGAGAATGGTGCTGCAGAGCTCGAGTCATATGTAGATTCATTAATTGTTGTGCTCAACGAAAAGCTCTTTGAAGTAATGGGTGAAGACGCTGAGTTTGACAAAGCATTTGCTTGCGCTGATGACGTGTTGCATAACGCAGTTTCTGGTATTGCAGAAATCATCAATGTTCAAGGTTTGATCAACGTTGACTTTGAAGACGTTAAAACAGTAATGGGTGAGCAAGGTAAAGCCATGATGGGAACGGCAACTGTTTCTGGTATGGACCGTGCACGCTTAGCTGCTGAAGCTGCAGTGGCATCACCATTACTCGAAGGTGTTGATCTATCAGGTGCACGTGGCGTGTTGGTAAACATTACTGCTAGCCGTTCATTGAAATTGTCTGAGACTCGCGAAGTCATGGCGGCGATTCGTGGTTATGCCGCTGATGACGCAACCGTAATCTTTGGTACTGTTTATGACGAGAGCCTAGGCGATGCCTTACGTGTAACTGTAGTTGCTACTGGTTTGAATAATCCTCAAGCACGTAAAAACAACCAACCTGAAGTAGTTTGGAGACAAGCTACTGGTACTCATGATGCAATGCCAACGATGGCAGACCTCAATAGCTTTGCCCCTGCTAGCGCATCAGCAGCAATGAGCAAAGTAAGCGTGGATTCTGCTTTAAGTACTAGCGCAGGTTTGGCTCTCACTGGAACAGGTAGTGCTCCAGTAATGGCAGCTCAACCTGCAAGTACTGGCGTTGACTATAGCCAATATGACTTGCCACGGGTTTTTCGTAGCTCTCGTGAAGCGACTCCTGCGCCTACATTAGGTGCGGATAGTTCTCCTCAGGCTAAATCCATGTTGGATAAAGGGGCTGATTACTATGAAATTCCAGCCTTTTTACGTAAACAAGCAGATTAATTAACTGCTTAATACAATAGGTAATTGCGAAATGCCAGCGCGGCGCCCCTCCGGACGACGAATCCCGCGCTTGCGTTGGCATGCTTACTAACAATTATTTATTGGAGATGTCATGATTGCTGTTGGACAAAAATTACCGAACGCTACTCTTTATGAATTTATGAATGAAGAGACAGAAGGCTGCTCCTTAGGGCCAAATGCTTTTGAAGTTGAAAAGCTGGCAGCTGGAAAAAAGATTCTGTTGTTTGCATTGCCTGGCGCGTTTACACCCACTTGCTCTGCAAAGCATGTGCCTGGTTATGTTGAGCACTATGATGCGATTAAAGCTAAAGGTGTTGACGAAATTTGGTGTGTTTCTGTAAATGACCCATTTGTGATGGGCGCATGGGGACGCGATCAAAAAGTTGGCAAAAAGATTCGCATGTTAGGTGATGGCAGTGCTGAGTTCACTAAAAAGCTTGGTTTAGAGTTGGACTTAACTGCTCGAGGTTTTGGTGTTCGCTCAGATCGTTATGCCATGATTATTGAAGATGGTGTGGTGAAGTCATTAGACCGCGAAGCTCCAGGTAAGTTTGAAGTAAGTGATGCCGCTTCCATTTTGAAAAAGCTGTAATTCAAACCCTTATATAACAAATACCCCCTGAATTTAAATACCCAAACATGATGAAGCAACGCACTATCGCCACTCCGGTTAAGACCGTGGGGATTGGCTTGCACTCAGGTCGCAAGGTGACGATTTCTATCAAACCTGCGCCAGTAAATTCAGGGGTTCAGTTTGTTCGGGTGGATACATCTGAACAGTCAGTTGTGCCGGCAACCGCTTTAGCTGTATGTGACACAAGATTGGCTTCTGTTATTCAGAAGGATGGTGTGCGTGTTTCTACAGTGGAACATCTGCTTTCAGCCTGTGCTGGTCTTGGTCTTGATAATTTATTGATAGAGCTTGACGGTGAGGAAGTGCCTATCATGGATGGTAGCGCCGCTTCATTCTTATTCTTAATTGAATCTGCTGGCATTGCAGAGCAAGATGCGCCACGTCAATTTGTAGTGATTAAAAAACCAGTAGAGGTTCGCGAGGGCGATAAGCTTGCGCGCTTAGAGCCATTCTTTGGGTTTAAGTTAGATTTCACGATTGACTTCAAGCACCCTGCGGTGGATAAAACAGGTCAACGTTTTGTGGTTGATTTTGCAGAACAAGCCTACCGCAGTGAAATTGGTCGGGCGCGTACTTTTGGATTTGCGCATGAAGTTGAAGCATTGCGCGAAATGGGATTGGCGCGTGGCGGTAGCTTGGATAACGCGATTGTTTTAGATGAGCACCGCATTTTGAATAACGAAGAACTTCGTTATGAAGACGAATTTGTGCGTCACAAAATATTAGATGCGATTGGCGATCTGTATCTCATCGGACACCCTATTGTGGGAGCTTATGTTGCAGAGAAATCTGGGCATGCTCTGAATAACGCACTTTTGCGGAAGCTTTTAGAAGACCCTAGCTCTTATGAAATCAGCTCCTTTGCTGAAAATAAGGCTCCAGGTGCCTACTCTCAAGAAAGTCAGCCCCTCTTTTTCTAAGGGCGCTGAAGTAGTTTTGAGCTACTTTGGTTTATTTTTCAGCAGTTTCTCAATGGAGGAGCGTAAACCAGAGTCTGGCCCTAACTTCTCCAATAACGATTCCCAGGATTTTTTGGCAACCTCATTTAATCCTCTTGGCTTTTCACGCTGATCTTGGCGAGGTTTAACTTCCCAGCTGGGTGGAGCGGGTTTAACTCGTACTTTGATTGCCTTACAAGGTAGCCCAGATTTACCTAACTCATTGATTAAACTGGGTAATATTTGCTGTAAGCGGCTGGCAATGCTGGCGCTACTGACCAGTAAAAATAGCTCATCTTGCGAGCCAGAGCGCCAACCAGCTTCAATTTTTGGGCTCAGATGGTCTAAATCAAGCTTCGTTAGGGCTGAGTTAATGGTTGTCTTGAGTTTGGCTAGATCTTCGGTTTTAGCCAAAATTCCCCCAAGACCATCAGATTCACGTAGGTAATCCATCCAGTCGTGAGCTGTGGGCTTGCGGGATGATTTAGGGCTAAAGTTCATAAAAAATGGGGTTGCGGGTGATAAACTCAAGGACTTAATTTTCTTCAATATCCCATGGTAATCGGTCTTCTTAAAACCCTGGTCGGCAGTCGTAACGACCGCCTCTTAAAACAGTATCGCAAAGTCGTTGCTAAGGTCGCCACTTTTGAGGCGAGCCTGCAATCTTTGGATGATTCTGCACTTGCTGCAAAAACTGCAGAATTCAAGTCACGCCTTGCCGCTGGAGAGTCCTTAGATGACATCGCTGCGGAAGCATTTGCGGTAGTTCGAGAGGCTAGCACGCGCGTTATGAAGATGCGCCACTTTGATGCGCAGATTTTGGGTGGCTTGGCTTTGCATCAAGGCAAGATTGCCGAGATGGGTACAGGCGAAGGAAAAACCCTAACAGCTACTCTTCCAGTCTATTTGAATGCTTTGGCTGGTAAAGGTGTTCATGTTGTTACGGTGAATGATTATTTAGCACAGCGTGATGCCGAATGGATGTCGAAGTTGTATAACTTCCTGGGCATGAAGGTGGGTGTGAACCTATCTCAAATGGACCACACTACTAAGCAAGAGGCTTATGCCGCTGATATTACTTACGGCACCAATAACGAATTTGGCTTCGATTACTTACGCGACAACATGGTTCAGGATTTGGATCAGCGCGTGCAACGTGGTTTAGCTTATGCGATCGTTGATGAAGTCGACTCCATTCTGATTGATGAGGCTCGTACTCCATTAATCATTTCTGGTCAGGCTGAAGATCACACTGATCTCTATATCAAAATTAATGCTCTGCCATCACATCTAGAACGTCAAATTGGCGAAGAGAAGGCAGATGGCACAGGTGTTGAGAAGCCAGGCGACTACTGGGTAGATGAAAAGTCTCAGCAGGTTTATTTGACCGAACAAGGTCATGACAAGGCTGAGTCTGTATTAGTTCAATTGGGTGCGCTCAATGATGGCGACTCTCTTTATGCGCCGCAAAATATTACTTTGATGCATCACGTTTATGCTGCTCTGCGCGCACACACGCTCTATCACCGCGATCAACAATACGTTGTTCAGGGTGGCGAAGTCATCATCGTAGATGAATTTACAGGTCGTTTGATGCAAGGTCGTCGTTGGTCTGATGGATTGCATCAGGCTGTAGAAGCTAAAGAGGGTGTGCAGATTCAGAATGAGAATCAAACTTTAGCGACGATTACTTTCCAAAATTATTTCCGCATGTATGGCAAGTTAGCCGGCATGACTGGTACTGCCGATACTGAGGCGTATGAATTTAAAGAAATCTACAACTTGGAAACAGTTGTGATTCCGCCAAATCGTATTAGCCAAAGAAAAGATAAGCAAGATCAGATCTATAAGTCATCTCGCGAACGCTATGACGCGGTGATTAAAGATATCGAAGATTGTTATGAACGTGGCCAGCCAGTATTAGTTGGTACCACTTCGATTGAAAACTCTGAGTTGATTGCGAATCTATTAGATCAGCGCAAATTACCGCACCAAGTTTTAAATGCAAAACAGCATGCTCGTGAAGCAGAAATTATTGCTCAAGCTGGTCGCCCAAAAATGATCACGATTGCTACTAATATGGCAGGCCGTGGTACTGATATCGTGCTTGGCGGCAACGTCGGCAAGCAGTCTTCTTTGATTGAGGCTGACGGCGCACTAGCTGATCCTGATAAAGCAGCCAAAATTAAGCAGTTGCAGGATGAGTGGCAAAGTATTCATGACCAAGTACTTGCTGCGGGTGGTTTACATATCATTGGCACCGAGCGACACGAGAGTCGTCGTATCGATAACCAGTTAAGAGGCCGTTCGGGCCGCCAGGGTGATCCTGGCTCCTCCCGCTTCTACCTTTCATTGGATGATCCGCTGCTACGCATATTTGCAGGCGATCGTTTACGTTCCGTCATGGAGCGTCTCAAGATGCCCGATGGTGAGCCGATTGAGGCGGGTATGGTGACGCGCTCTATTGAGTCTGCTCAACGCAAAGTTGAAGGCCGCAACTTCGATATTCGTAAGCAATTGCTGGAATATGACAACGTTGCCAATGATCAGCGTAAAGAAACTTACCGCCTCAGAAATGAAGTGCTTGAGAGTGCTGATATTGGCGAGTTAATTGCTAATTTGCGCGAAGATGTTTTGCGTTCCGTTTCCTCAGTTTATGTTCCTCTGGAGTCTATGGAAGAGCAGTGGGACCTAGTTGGACTGGAAAACGTTTTAGCCAGTGAGTGGGGTCTTGAACTTGACCTCAGAAATTGGGTTGAAGGTGCCGAGACTGTAGATGATGCAGAAATCGTTGATCGTGTATTGCAGGCCGCTAAGGAAGCTTATGATGCAAAGGTCGAACTCTCTGGGCGTGAATCTTTTGCAGGCTTTGAGCGCTCCGTGCTTCTGTATAGCTTGGATAGTCACTGGCGTGAGCACTTGGCTGCTTTGGATCATTTGCGGCAGGGTATTCATTTGCGCGGGTATGCGCAAAAAGATCCTAAGCAAGAATATCGTCGTGAAGCATTTGAGCTGTATGGTGAATTGCTCAATGTCATCAAAAATGACGTTGTGAAAAACATCATGACGGTTCAGATTAGGAGCTCAAGCGAGTTAGATCAGGCTTCGGAATCTATGAATGAGGACCTGGCAAAGCTTTCAGATGTTCAGTATCAACATGCTGACGCCGATAAGGAAGTAGCGGGCTCAACGGGTGATCGTGGCGCTGCAGTGGATATTCAGCCAGCCCCTCTTCGCGCAGGTCCAAAGGTAGGTCGCAACGATCCCTGCACTTGCGGTAGCGGAAAGAAGTATAAAAACTGCCACGGCGCCTTAGCTTAGATTTTTAATCTTCACGCGACACTACTTAAATGGCTCAGATTTATCTGGGCCATTTTTCTTAGTGGAATCCCTAATAATTTAATACCCCTAGAGACCCTGAGATCTGTCATGATTTGTAGGCGCAAAAATATTTGCTTTGTCTGCAAAATCTTAAATTTAAATAAGGGGGCGTTATGGCCGTGTCTTTTACTCTCAATGGTAAAGCTGTTAATTTCGATGGGGATCCTGAAACGCCAATTCTCTGGGTCTTACGAGACCATTTAGATGTCACGAGTCCAAAGTATGGCTGTGGCGCAGGACTTTGTGGTGCCTGTACAGTTCATCTAGAAGGTGCTGCTATCCGTTCTTGCTCCACCCCTATATCTGCTGCAGGCGGTAAGTCGGTTACCACTCTCGAGGGTTTAACGGCAAAAGTTGGGAAAGCACTTCAAGACGCTTGGATCGAGTTTGATGTGCCTCAGTGTGGATATTGTCAAACTGGGCAAATGATGTCTGCAGCCGATTTATTGGCAAAGAAAAAACAGCCTAGTAGTGATGATATTAAAAATGCCATGAGCGGCAATATTTGTCGCTGCGGTACCTATTCTCGTATCGAAAAAGCAGTCAAACGCGCTGCAGATAAATTGGCATAAAGGGTAAAGATCATATGAAAAATCAATCTTTAAAAAGCAACAGCCGTCGTCAATTTATTCAGCAAAGTGCCGCTCTTGGTGGTGCCTTTGTTATCGGGATGCATCTGCCGCTAGCAAGTGAAGCTGCTGTAGGAGATGCTGCAAAGCCTGCCTTAGCAAACGCTTGGGTACAAATTACTCCCAATAATCAAATTACCCTCATTTGTGCGCGCTCAGAGATGGGGCAGGACGTATATACCTCTTTACCAGCTTTGCTAGCCGAGGAATTAAATTTACCCCTCTCAATGATTCAGGTGCAGATTGCTGGAGTAGCCCCTATTTACATCAATGCGATGTTGGGTGGTCAAATTACAGGGGGCTCTACTTCAGTTCGTGAGGCCTTCGATAAATTAAGAACTGCTGGAGCTGCAACTCGTACGGTCTTAATTCAGGCCGCAGCTCAACGTTGGAACGTTTCAGTTGCCGACTGTCAGGCCATGAATGGCAAGGTAACGTATTCAGGTGGCAAGTCAGCCACCTATGGAGAATTGGCTGCAGATGCAGCTAAGTTACCTCTTCCAGAAAAGCCAGCCCTAAAGTCGCCTGCCAATTTTATGGTGATTGGCAAAGAGTCGATGCGCCGTTTGGATACACCGAGCAAAGTTGCTGGCAAAGCAGTTTATGGAATTGACGTCAAGATTCCGGGTATGGCAATTGCATCCTTAGCGCAATGCCCTGTTATTGGAGGTACGCCTATATCCTTTGATGCTTCCGCTGCAATGAAGGTAGCTGGAGTGATTAAAGTTGTCCAGATTTCGGATGGTGTTGCAGTATTAGCTAAAGACTTTTATACCGCGCGCAAAGGTAGAGATGCCCTGAAGATTACCTGGAACGAAGGGTCTAATGCCAACCTGAGCAATGCGGTTGTTCGTAAGTCATTGGAGGATGGTTTATCTAAAAAAGGGGCTGTGATTAAAACAGTGGGTGATTCCAATGCTGTCGTTGCAAATGGCAAGCCGCTGAGCGCCCAATACTTTTTGCCGTACTTGGCCCATTCCACCATGGAGCCTGTGAACTGCTCTGCCGATGTATCTAATGGCAAGTGCAGAATTATTGGCCCAATTCAGTTTCAGCAAGGTGGGCAGGCTGTGGCTGCAGCTGCGGCCGGCGTTAAGCCAGAAGATGTCACTATTGAAACCACCTTTCTGGGCGGTGGATTTGGCCGTAAATTGGAATTGGATTTCATTCGTCAGGCTGCTGAAATTTCTAAAGCAGCTGGCATGCCAGTCAAGATGCTCTGGACCAAGGAAGATGACATTACTCATGACTTCTATCGTCCTATGAGTATTCATAAAGTGGATGGAGTCTTGGGTGCTAATGGTCAGCTGGCTTCCTTGAAAGCCAAAATGGTTTCTCAGTCAGTGACAGCACGAGCCTTTCCTGGTTTTGTGAAGGATGGTTTTGATCCATTCATGGTGGAGGGCTCCAACAATATTACTTATGAAATACCTAATCTAGAAATTACTAATGTGATTACGGATACCGGACTTCGAGTGGGTTATTGGCGCTCAGTCAGTAATGCGTTAAATGCTTTTGCAATTGAGAGTTTTGTAGATGAGGCCGCTAAAGCCGCTGGCAAAGATCCTGTTGCGTATCGGATGGCATCTTTAGGCAAGCACCCACGAGCAAAGGCTGTTCTTGAGTTGGCAGTGAAAAAGTCTGGATACATTCCTGGTAGTAAGCGTTTTGGTGTTGCACAGATGGAGTGTTATGACACCTATTCTGCTTGCATACTTGAATTAGATTCTGCAGCTAAAGAGACCAAGGTTAAGAAAATTACGTTTGTTTCTGATTGCGGAATTACAGTGCATCCTGATCAAGCAAGGGCACAGCTCACTGGTGGCGTGATCTACGGCTTGAGCGCAGCCTTGAGCAATGAAATCACGATTGAGAATGGCCGGGTTCAGCAGAACAACTTCAATAACTACCCTAGCTTGAGACAAAATCAAGTGCCAGTAGTTGAGGTGCATTTGGTGCCAAGTCAGGAGAAGCCGGGTGGTTTGGGTGAGGTTGGAGTGCCTTTAGTGGCCCCAGCTCTAGTAAATGCAATCGCCGCAGCAACTGGCAAGCGGATTCGGGAGTTGCCAATCAAGGCATAGTATCTGTAATGGGGTTTAACCAATAAAGCGCGCCTAGAAGGTGCGCTTTATTTTTGAGCCTCATCTACAATTATCAGACTATGACTGTTAACTTACCCCTCCCCCAAAAAGCCGAACTAAAGCCTATCAAAGGTTTTGAGATGGGCATCGCCGAAGCTGGTATTAAGAAGGCAAATCGTAAAGATTTATTGGTAATGACTTTAGCGCCTGGTTCCCAGGTTGCTGGCGTTTTTACTCTAAATCGTTTTTGCGCTGCTCCAGTACAAGTTTGTCGCGAGCATTTGGCACAAGAGGGTCGAAATGGTGAAATTCGAGCTCTGGTGGTGAATACCGGCAATGCTAATGCTGGGACTGGTGCATCTGGCATGAAGCATGCCTTAGAAACCTGCGCAGCTTTGGCTAAGGATCTGAAGATTCATCCAGAGCAGATTCTGCCTTTTTCAACCGGCGTGATTCTTGAGCCGCTCCCGATTGAGAAAATTATTAGCGCTTTGCCAAGGGCGGTGGCAAACCTTAGCGAGGACAATTGGTTTGATGCGGCTGAAGCCATCATGACCACGGATACTCAGCCTAAAGCCACTTCAGCAACTGTACAAACACCTGCAGGGATGGTGACTATTACTGGTATCTGTAAGGGCGCTGGCATGATTCACCCCAATATGGCAACCATGCTGGGATTTATTGCTACTGATGTTGGATTTGCACCTGGCCTATTGAGTGGTCTTACTCGTGAGATAGCGGATCTTTCATTTAATGCGATCACTATTGATGGTGATACATCCACTAATGACTCTTTCATCATTATGGCGACGGGTCAGTCATCAGTGCAAATTCAATCGGCGAACGATCCTAGTTATGTGATCCTACGAGATGCATTAATTGCACTAGCTAGAAAGCTGGCGCAAATGATTGTGCGCGATGGCGAAGGGGCAACCAAATTTATGACGATCGAAGTGCTTGGTGGAAAGACTTCTGAGGAGTGCCGCTTGGTTGCTAAGGCAGTTGCCCATTCCCCTTTAGTAAAAACTGCTTTCTTCGCTAGCGACCCTAATTTAGGCCGCATCCTGGCAGCGATTGGCTATGCGGGTATCGCTGATTTAGATGTGAATCGCGTACAAATGTGGCTAGGAGATGTTTGGGTTGCTAAAAATGGTGGACGCAACCCTGACTATCTCGAGGCTGATGGTCAGAGGGTCATGCAGGCTCCAGAAATCACCGTCAAGATTGACTTGGGCCGCGGCAACGCTACACAAACTATGTGGACTTGTGACTTGTCGCATGAATATGTATCTATTAATGCAGATTACCGCTCATAAAAGACTCTCCGAAATATGAATGAAAAATTAGACCGTCTTTTAGACCATCTTGACACTTTTTTACCAAAGCCCTTGACTGAGGAACAGTGGAAATCTTCTACTGCATATAGATGGCGTCGACGCGATAGTATTTTTGGCAGCATTGGGTTTTTGCAGCCTGTAAAGTACGTTGCAGATATTACTTTTGAGGATTTACAGAATATCGATCGTCAGCGTGATGCCATCCGCGATAACACCAAAAACTTTATTCAGAAAAAGCCAGCTAATAATATTTTGTTGACTGGCGCCAGGGGAACTGGAAAGTCCTCATTGATCAAAGCGAGCTTGCATGAGTTTGCCAGTCAAGGCTTGCGGCTAGTTGAGGTTGAGAAAGAGCATTTGGCTGATTTAGCAGACATTACCGAGCTTTTGGCTGAGCGTCCAGAGCGCTTCATTATTTTTTGCGATGACCTCTCCTTTGAGGAAGGTGAATCCGGCTATAAGGCCATGAAATCAGCCTTAGATGGCTCTGTTTCTGCGCAAGTCGACAATATTTTGATTTACGCCACTTCTAATCGCCGTCATTTATTGCCAGAGTATATGAAGGATAACGAGACATACGTTCATAACGACGATGGTGAAATTCACCCTGGTGAAGTGGTTGAAGAAAAGATTTCTTTATCAGAGCGCTTTGGTCTTTGGTTGTCTTTTTACCCGCCAAAACAAGATGAGTATTTGGCGATCGTGGCGCATTGGTTGCAGCATTTTGGTTTAAGTGCTGCGCAAATTGAAGCGGCGCGTTCAGAAGCTTTGGTCTGGGCATTGGAGCGTGGCTCACGCTCAGGTCGCGTTGCTTGGCAATTCGCTAAGCATTGGGCTGGTTCAAAAGCTTAAGATCTTTTTGATGAGTGAAATCAAGCGCCCAGTTACTGAAGTGGCAGCAGGAATCTTGCTGGATTCTGATGGCCGCTATCTTTTAGGGCAGAGACCTGAAGGCAAACCCTACGCTGGTTATTGGGAAGTTCCAGGCGGAAAAATCGAAAAAGGGGAAACGGTTTTCGAGGCGCTGAAGCGTGAACTTCAAGAGGAGCTCGGCATTGATATTCAATCAAGTGAAGAACTTACTATTCTGGAGCATGATTACCCGCATGCCTATGTTCGCTTACATGTGAGCATTATTCGCGATTGGAGAGGGGTTCCCAAAGGTTGTGAGAATCAAGCCTTATCGTGGGAGTTGCTTGCTGCCGAAAAGCCCAGTGTTGAACCCTTGTTGCCGGCCGCCTGGCCCATGCTAGAAAGGCTAAGAGCCCTTTTGACTTAAAACTGGCAGAGGGTGAGTTTGAATGGCACGTCAGCACTTACCAACTGTGCTTTTTTATCGCGTTCGGACTTTAAGAAGCGAACTGAGAGTAAATATTTATTTGCGCTAATTTCAGAAAACAAAGCATCATCTTCTACGGCAATACGCATTAACTGATACACCTTGCCAGATGGAGCTTGCTGAAAAGATCCATTGTGTGCAACCACATCTTTAGCCTCGCCTGATTGACGTAACAGTCGTAAAAATAATTGGCATGCCTCATGCCATGGCAAGAGCGGCCCAACATATTTTTCAAGCAACTCACGTCGCTCAGATGATGGACTATTTTTCCAGGCATGATAGCTAGGCAAATCAATTGGACTGGTACCGCCTGGAATATTTAATCTGGTGCGAATCGCATTTAACCATTCACTTTCAGTAATCACAGAGTTGGGTCTGCCGGTTGATTGATTAATACTGCTAGCCACGGAATCAATTTCTGAAAGAGTTTGTGTCAGCGCCTCTTGATCAACCTTTTGTGACGACTTCAATCCATTAAGCGCATATTTTTGACGCTCAAATTCTTTGAGTAGTAAAGACTTGATGTCACCGCGTGCACCGATGTCACCAAGATCAAATAAAACAGAGATGGCATTGTGGTGCAATTCTGGGTCATCAGAGCGGACAAAGTGGTTGAAGCGGGCGAACAAATACTCCAGTCGAAGCATGCTTCGAACTAATTCGTTAAAGGGGTATTCGTAGACAATCACAAGCCCATATTCTATGACGAACTGGTTCGATCTTTCTGAATCTGTAAGATTTTTTCGTTCAACTTTAAAACTTCAGTTTTTAAGTTCTCAAGAGAGCCCTGATTCTCAATGACCATATCCGCCCTGGTAATACGCTCTTCTCTGCTGGCTTGAGCCTTCAGAATTCTCTCTACCTCGTTTTGGGGTAATTTGCTGCGCTGCATCACACGTTCAATTTGAGTTTCTTCTAGACAGTCCACTACTACGAGGTAATCCAAAAGGGATGCCCAATTGCCAGATTCAATCAACAGGGGCACTACAAAAACAAGGTAAGGCGCCTTATCTTCTATGAGCTGTTTGGCTTGCCGAATGGTTTCTTCCCGTATAAGGGGGTGGGTGATTGCTTCCAGAGACTTTCTAGCTTCGGGATTGGCAAAGACCAATGTACGCATCTTGACTCTATCTAGCGCTCCGCTTGAATCAACAAACTCAGAGCCAAATTGCTTTTGAATGCAGGGGATAGCCACTCCATTTGGGGCGGTGATCTGATGGGCGATGAGATCGGTGTCGACAATGCCTGCGCCCAGTTGAGCGAGCTGATCGCTCACAGCGGTTTTTCCTGAGCCAATGCCACCAGTAAGACCTACAAAGGGTACATGCCCTTTGAGGATGCCTAGACCAGCTTGCTCAGAAGGAGGGTTTGTAGGGTTTGTGGCCATAACAACTCAATAATGCCAGCAATAGCTAGAAAAGGGCCAAACGGAAAAGCTGAGCGATGACTTTGTTTGTTCCACTGCAGCCAGATAATGCCGCCAATCAGTCCAGTCAGGGATGCCATTAGCAAAATACTGGGTAATGCAAACCAGCCAAGCCAAGCACCCAAGGCTGCCAATAGTTTGGCATCACCCATTCCAATCCCATCTTGCTTTTTGACCGTCCGATAAAGAAGGTTGAGGAGCCAAAGACAGGAGTAGCCTAGGATCGCTCCAATAATTGCGTCTTGAGAAGAAATAAAGCGTTGATTTGAAAGGCTATTAAATAAGAGGCCCAGCAAGATGAGCGGTAAGGTGATGACATCAGGCAAACGAAAGGTGCGCAAATCGTAATACGCTAAGTACACCAAGATCGCTATCAGGGATATTCGGATCCAGTCGAGCAAAACAAAATTACCCATTAAACAATCTGTCCTAGGTTAAAGATGGGGAGATATAAGATTATGACCAGACTTCCAATAATGAGTCCAACGATAATGATTAACAGGGGCTCCAAGCTTTGGCTTAGGGTATTTAAGCGATTGCTTAATTGAGAGCCCAATATCGATGCGCGCTTTTGCAGCATTTCAGCGAGCGCACCACTTTCAGATCCTATTCGTAAGAGCTGCAATGTTTCCTGATCAAATAGTAGGTGCTTGGGATCTGCTTTTGTTATGGCATCTCCGAGTGACCAGCCGCGAGTGAGGTGTTTGAATATATCAGCGCTGAAATCATGGCTGAGCCAGTGGTTGGATGATTGTGCGGTAACCCTCAATGCATCTGGAAGGGGTAATCCAGACTTTAGGAGATGACCTAATGTCCGACACCAGTAGGTAAGCGTTGCCAATCTGAGAAGCTGGCCAATCATGGGTATAGAGAAGCTCAGTCGATCGCAATATTTTTGAATTTTGGGGATCCTAGACCAAGCAAGGCTAAAGAGCGCAGCAAAGCCAATGAGGGCTATCACTATTTCAAGGTAGAACGCTTCAAACCATGAGGATGCCTGAATTAACACTTTAGTCGGGGCTGGCAACTCGGCTTGAAAATGAGCAAAAACATCCTTAAAGACTGGCACGACCCAAATCATCATCACTATCACTAGAAGGCAAGAGCTAGTAAGAGTGATGGCTGGATAACTCATTGCCTGTTGAATTTTTCGACGCAATTCAATTTGAGCTTCAAGTTGCTGGCAGATGGTTTTTAGCGCCAGATGAAAGTCACCAGTACGCTCACTGACGCGTATGAGATTAATAAATTCCATAGAAAATAGATTTTCTTGAGCGCGCAAGCATTGAGAAAAACTTTCACCCTTTTTGAGCTGGGTGTGAATGCTAGTCACCCAAGGAATCCAGGCCTTTGGGGCGGTTGAATAAATAAGTTCAATCGCATTGAGGAGTGGTAGGCCTGCCTCTAGCAATGTTACAAGTTGCTCGGCAAAATGAAGTTGATTCTGCTTACTTAATGCCATGTGCCCACTTCTGCATCTAGGACTGCTTGATTAATAAGGCCTGATTGCATATGAATTAATCCGGCATCTCGCATGCTGAGGTATGAAGTAGACGAGTTAAACAAATGGGTTTTGCTTAGTACTTCATGAACCCCAATACGCCCAAGGTAGCCACTGCCTTTGCAGAATGAACATGGCACGTTATTTTTGATCTTAAATCCAAGACATTGTGCGCAAGTTTTGCGCACGAGACGCTGTGAGCTGACGCTTAAGAGACAGGACTCCAGAGATTGTTGATCTACTCCTAGATGGCCAAGTCTAGGAACTGCCCCACAAGCATTGCGGGTATGCAAGGTGCTGAGAACGAGATGTCCAGTTTGTGCCGCCTGAATAGCAAGCTGAGCTGTAGCGGCATCTCGGATTTCTCCAATCATGATGACATCCGGATCTTGTCGAAGAAGGGCGCGAATGATCGTTGGAAAATCCAACCCTGCCCGCGGGTGATAGGCCACTTGGTTGACTCCAGCAAGACGAATTTCAATGGGATCTTCTATTGAGCAAAGATTGCGATGATTTTGATTGAGCTGACGCAGGCAGCTATAGAGCGTTCGAGTCTTGCCGCTCCCAGTCGGCCCAGTCACTAAAATCAGCCCGTTGGATTGAGCAAGGGCTTGATGGAATATCTCGAGTTGTTCCGAGAGCAGCCCAATATCTTGAAGATCAAGCTCTTCTATACAACTGGGCAGTATGCGAACAACCGCCTTTTCCCCATGAAGAGTTGGCAAGATTGAAACCCGGCAATCAATATTGGGCTTGGAAAAGTTATGGCCGATGCCAAGCCGTCCATCTTGCGGCAGGCGTTTTTCTGCAATATCTAAGCGCGCCAGAACTTTGATGCGTGTGATGAGGCGATCGTGAAATTCAATCGGGTAATGCGACTGTATTTGTAGCAGGCCATCTACCCGAATACGAATGAGTGTGGATTGGGCCCCAGCCTCTATATGAATATCACTCGCTCTAGCATCTAGGGCATATGTAGCGATTTCATACCAAGTGCGAATGATCAGTGAGTCATCAGTGGTAATGCTCAATCTTGTTCTGGAGTCCGAATGGCGGGACGATAAAGCTTCACTGTTTTAACACCATGCTCGTCAAATTGAACAATTTCCATGACGATGCCAGCAATGCGAATGCTGACATCATGATCGGGGATGGCCTCGAGTTTTTCGAGAATGAGTCCATTTAAGGTGCGTGGACCATTTAAAGGGAGACTAAGGTTGAGTAAGCGATTCAGATCTCGTAGTGAGGCTCCACCTGTTGCTAGATAGGTTCCGTTCGGGAGCCAATGAGGATCAGTTGAGAGGTTGGAGAAAGACGTTGTAAATTCACCAATGAGCTCTTCCACGATATCTTCAAAAGTCACTAGCCCTAGAACTTCACCATATTCATTTACAACCAAACTTAAGCGTTGTTGGTTATCTTGGAAAAATTGCATTTGCTGCAATACGGGGGTACTGCTTGGAATGAAATAGGGCTCATTCAATAGCACCTTAAAGTCTTCATGCTTAAGGTCGGTATCACCCAGCAAAGACAAGGCCTTTTTGACAGAAAGGATTCCGACAATACGCTCAGAGTCACCATCGCAAACGGGTAATTTATTGTGATAGCAAGTCTCCAATTGTTGGACCACTTCATCAATAGGTCTTGAGAGGTCCAAAATCTCAATCTTGGACCTGGGTGTCATCACATCATCAACGGTAATGTTTTCCAAGTTGAACAGGTTGAGCAGGATGTTGCGATGATGATTGGAGACAAAACGATTTGACTCCAAAACAAGGCTGCGTAACTCTTCTTTACTCATAGCCCTGCTATCAGAAGAGGATTGCAGGCCAGATACCTTCATAAGACCAGAAACAAAGTTATTGATAAACCAAAGCAGCGGTTTCAATGCAAATGTGAGGGGCAAAATAAACCAGCCAACATTGGAGGCAATCTTTTCTGGAAAAGCGGCACCAATGACCTTCGGGGTAATCTCGCTAAAAATAATGATGAGTAGGGCGACAACTAAAGTAGCAATTGAGAGTACGAGACCGCTATCACCAAAAATATGCAGAGCAATCCCCGTAACCAGGATAGGAAGAACGGTATTGATCAGGTTGTTCGAAATCAGTAGCACTGACAACAAGGAGTCAATGCGCTTTAGGAGTCTCTCAGCTAGCGCTGCACCGGCATTGCCACCATTGGCCATTGCACGTAGACGGTGACGATTGGAGGACAGCATGCTGGTTTCTGCCATCGAGAAAAAACCAGAGAGTGCAAGTAAAAATAGGACTAGAGTAACTTGGCTGTAAAGCGGCCAATCGTCAAAAAAGGTGTCCATGAGGTCTGCCTGAAAAAAGTAAGGATGAGTCAATATAGCAAAGTGGCATTTCTCAAGCTATAGCCATGGAATAAAGGTCTGTCATCCCTCTTGTTTATTTATGTGAGAATCACTTGATATGGCTTCCATACCAACCCCTTTGAGCTCAAATGGCGCTAACTACTGTGTTATTGCAGCACCTTTCGGGTGTCTGGGCATTTCGACGGAAATGGTGGAGGGTAGCCTGATGCTTTCTAGAATGGATTATTTGCCAGCCAACACGGTTTTAATCGCTCCACAGAATCAACTGGCTAAAGAGGTTGCGCGGCAGTGTAAGGCTTACTTTCAGGACCCTCATTGGCAATTTGACTTACCCACAAAACCTGCGGGTACTGAGCATCAAAGAAAAGTGTGGGCTAGCATTCAAGATATACCTGCTGGTAAAACAAGAACCTATGGTGATGTAGCTAAAAAGATCAAGAGTGGGGCGCGTGCAGTAGGTACAGCGTGCGGTGCTAATCCCTACCCTCTAATAGCGCCTTGCCATCGAGTGGTGTCTGCTCAAGGTATTGGTGGCTTTATGAAAGAAAACTCCCCAGGCCTGTATCGCCAAATCAAGCTTTGGCTTTTAAGGCATGAAGGTGCTTTGTAGGTTTGCTTATCTAGCGAGTGATTTGCTGCTAAGACTGAAAAAAATCTTCATCACCACATCGCTTTTAACGGCCCACTTTGTAAAGCCATAGAAACTCATGACGGTGTTTCTGGAAAGTTTTACTTCATCTTTGCTATCGAATTCTTTGCGATCTGCAACCTTTGACAGAGTCATTACCGCTAAGCCAAAAGCCAAGAAGCAAAAACGTCTCATGCCCTGTTCCTGTTTAGGAATCAACAGAATGTAATGCAGAGATTCCCGGAGCTTTTTATAGGCCAGTCTTAGAAGTGCTTCATGACTAACATTGATTGGCTTCCAGGAGACCCCACGAGCCTTATCCTCTGGTGAGTCTTTAAGAATATTGGTCATTTGTAGCGCTTGACCAAATGCGATTGACAAATTTTCATGCCCCGCCATTTTTTCTTTGAAGGCTTGAGAATGATTGCTAAAGATAGTTGTTAGCAGTTCGCCGACTACACCTGCCACGACATAGCAATATTGTTCAAACTCAGCAAGATCTTGAAGGCCGGCTTTGTTTTGTCTTCCATGGAAAAAAGACATTCCTTCAGACATGATGGAAACGCAACGACTGACTGCTGCTTGATCCTGGGTAGAGCAGGTATGCAAAATTCGCAGAACAGTAGGTGTATGAGAAATTAAATCCAGCTCATCTTGATTGCTGTAATTTTTTAATGCATTGAGGCAAGGCGCAACAAATGTCTCAACTGGAGCCTTCTCAAGCACTGCATCTACAAATAGCGCCGAAAGAGATTGTTTGCTTTGTGCACTTAAATCTGCGGCATCCTCGATGGTGTCAATAATGCGGCACAGCAAATAGGTATTGCCAACGACCTTCTCGATGCTTGGGGGTAGAAGTGGGATGGTGAGGGCAAAAGTACGTGAGACAGATCCTAGAATGGCCTTTTGGTAGGCCAAATCGTTAATTGGGCTCAATGTCGGGGTTTGTTCAGGTGTTCTCACTCTTGAATTATGTCAGACCGATGCTCTACGTGGAGTGATCCAAATGGGTACTTTTTGCTAACTACCAAAAGTGACATAGCCATATAATTTCATCAAATTTCACAAGGAGTATTTGGGCGTGCTAATTTGGTTTGTCATTATTTACTGGGTTATCTCAGTCGGCATTGGCTTATGGGCAGCCCTAAGAGTCAAAAATACTGCTGACTTTGCTGCGGCTGGTCATAGCCTGCCTTTGCCTATTGTTACCGCTACCGTATTTGCGACCTGGTTTGGCTCTGAAACCGTTTTAGGAATTCCGGCCACTTTTTTAAAAGAAGGATTGGGGGGAGTGGTTGCAGATCCCTTTGGCTCCTCTCTTTGTTTAATTTTGGTGGGACTCTTTTTTGCTCGCCATCTTTATAACCGTCGCATGCTCACTATCGGTGATTTTTTTCGCGAGAAGTATGGCCGCACAGTTGAGGTTTTAGTAACCCTTTGTATTGTTGTTTCTTACTTGGGTTGGGTTGCTGCGCAAATTAAAGCTCTGGGCCTGGTATTTAATGTTGTGTCTGAAGGAAGCATTTCTCAGACGGGCGGCATGATGATTGGTGCCGCTAGTGTATTGATCTACACCTTATTTGGCGGAATGTGGTCGGTTGCTATTACGGACTTCATTCAGATGATCATTATTGTGGTCGGCATGCTCTATATCGGTGGTGAGATGACTTCGCAGACTGGCGGTATAGGCGTGGTGATTGAGCATGCAGCCGCTGCTGGCCAATTTAGTAACTTCTGGCCGGATATGAATTTAGCTTCGATCTTGGGCTTTGTTGCTGCCTTATGCACCATGATGCTGGGATCTATTCCGCAGCAAGATGTCTTTCAGCGAATTACCTCATCTAAGAATGTGAACATTGCTGTCCAAGCAGCTCTGCTGGGCGGCGTGCTCTATTTTATTTTTGCTTTTGTGCCGATGTATTTGGCTTACTCGGCAACCTTAATTAGCCCGGATTTGGTCAAGGAATATCTCTCCACCGATCCACAGATGATCTTGCCTAAGCTAATTCTCAACCATGCCCCACTCATTGCCCAAGTGATGTTCTTTGGCGCACTCCTCTCGGCTATTAAGAGCTGTGCCAGCGCTACCTTATTGGCGCCATCGGTAACCTTTGCTGAAAATATTGTGCGAGGTTTTTTCAAGCATTTATCTGATCATGATTTGTTAAAGGTCATGCGGATTACGGTTTTGTGTTTTGCTGTGGTGGTCACTTTCTTTGCGGTGAACTCGGAGCTTTCTATTTTTAAGATGGTAGAGAGCGCCTATAAAGTGACGCTGGTTGCCGCCTTTGTGCCATTGGCGTTTGGGGTGTACTGGCCTAGAGCTAACTCCTTGGGGGGATTATTGGCTGTAGTTGGAGGTTTAACCATCTGGATTAGTTGTGAGATGTTGGCTCCGAATGCCATTTTACCGCCCCAATTAGCCGGTCTATTTGCCAGCATTGTCGGCATGATTTTGGGAAGCCTGGTACCAAAAGACTCATTAAAAGCCGTTTAGAGCATCATTTGCTTAAAAATAATGCAAATAAGAAAATGTTGCACCGCAAAATATTCTCCTCTAATATGACAGTAATACAAAATTTTTTATTCTTATGGAGTTCCTATGAAAATCTGTGTGATCGGCGGGGGTGGCGCTATTGGCGGCTACTTAGCTGTCATGTTGGCGCGAGCGGGCAATGAGGTAACGGTTGTTGCGCGCGGTGCTACTTTGGCCGCAATTAAAGAGCGTGGTCTGGCTTTAATTATGGATGACCAACCAGAGCCTTTGGTTGCCCAAGTTAAAGCGGTGGAAAAAATTGGTGATGCCGAAACTCCTGATGTTGTGATTCTTGCGGTGAAGGCTCATCAAGTGGAGCCGATCATTGATGATTTGGCGGCCATCATGGGTCCCAAAACTATTTTGATCCCAATGCAGAACGGAATTCCTTGGTGGTATTTCCAGAAGTTAAGCGGCGAGTATCAAGATCATGCAGTAGAAACGGTAGATGCTGGTGGTGTTGCTAAGAATGCCATAAACCCAGACAACATTATTGGTTGCGTCGTTTATCCAGCAACCTTTACGCAGGCTCCCGGTGTCATTCGTCACGTTGAAGGTAATCGCTTCCCACTGGGTGAGTTGGACGGCAAGACTACTGAGCGCATTCAGAAGATATCGGAGATGATGGGCTCAGCTGGATTTAAGTCTCCAATTTTGGATGACATTCGTTCGGAGATCTGGCTCAAGCTTTGGGGCAATATGACTTTCAATCCAATTAGCTCTCTGACGCATGGAACCTTGGAAGGCATCTGCCAATACCCATTGACCAAAGAGTTGGCTCGCAACATGATGGCCGAAGCGCAGACGATTGCCGAGAAGTTGGGCGTGACTTTCCGTGTAGATATCGAGCGTCGTATCGCTGGCGCTGAAAAAGTGGGTAAGCACAAAACCTCGATGTTGCAAGACTTGGAAGCGGGCCGTAGCTTGGAGATTGATGCTTTGTTAGGGTCGGTGATTGAGTTAGGCAAGATCACCCAAACCCCAACACCTTGCTTAAATACTGTATTTGCTTTGACTAAGTACTTGGATGAAAACGTTCAGGCTTCTAAGGGAAGTTTGGCATTGCCATCGGTATCGGGCTACTAAAAAAGTAAAGTTTCTCCATATAAAAAACCCTTGCTACTGAACATAGCAAGGGTTTTTGTTTTAGCGCTAGAAGTTATTCGAAGTATTACTCGAAGCGATTATCTAGTTGGCCAACGCCATCAATAATGATGCTGACATTGCTGCCAGGCTTCATGGAACCAACGCCAACGGAAGTGCCACAGGCAATGATGTCTCCAGCTTCAAGCGGTACATCATGGGAAATCAGACTCACTAATTTTTCGGGCGCGAAAATCATATCCGCAATCGGATAGTTTTGACGCTCTTGATCATTGAGAATGGTTTTGATCGTTAGCTTACTCGGATCTACATCGGTAGTGATGTAAGGGCCGAATACGCCAAAGGTATTAAAGCTCTTAGAGCGAGTCCACTGTGCATAACCAGGGTCGCGGTTCAGGATTTCAATGGCGGTGACATCGTTGATGCAGGTGTAGCCAAAGATGGCTTTAGCTGCTTCCGCCTCATCTACTTCATGACAGCGTTTGCCGATCACAATACCAAGCTCCCCTTCATAAACGACTTTTCCGGAATAGGACTTGGGAGTTCGAATCACTTGGTTGGCTGCCAAGAAGGAGTTGTTACCTTTGAGAAAGTACAAAGGCTCTGTAGGTACGGCATGCTCAAGCTTCGTTACTAGTGCATGGAAGTTATCGACCATGGCAACCATCTTAGAAGGGGTGCATGGGATGTCAATCGTTACATCAGCAAGATTGAGCGATTCACCAGTGGGCTTAGGAGCTTTAAATAAATCACCTTCATACACTGCAATTTGGTCGCCCTCTACTTGCCCTAAACCACCTTTTCCTTGATGCTGAAATCTAAGCCACTGAGCCATAATGAGTTCCTATGATGTTAAATATTTGATATGCAATATCTTACAGGGATGAATTGATGTCTAAGGCTTCTGAGCTCATATTTGCACCAGAACAGGATCAGCCGATTCGCTATATAGATCGAACCCGCAGTTACTACTTGGGTTTGGGTTATGAGCATCCTTATGTATGGGCTCACTACGTTGATGTGCCATTTACTCCGCTGAAAAAGCCACTTGCACAATCTGTCTTGGGTCTCATTACTACCGCCGTTCCTCATGACCCCAGTAAAGGACCTCAAGGCCAGGGCGCTCCTTACAATGCTGCAGCCAAGTTTTATCAGCCCTATCAACAGTCGAGCGAAGGAAGTATCGATTTACGAATTGCCCATGTGGGGGTTGATCGCAAGAATGCCAATATGGAAGACGGTAATTGCTGGTTCCCACTGGACGCTGCTAAACGAGCGCTTACAGCTGGAAGGATAGGTGCGGTTTCAGAAAACTTCTATGGTTTACCGACCAATCGGAGTCAGCGCCACACACTAGAGGTTGATGCTCCTCGCATTTTAGAAATGCTGAAAGCTGATGGTGTGGATGTGGCGGTATTAATTCCGAATTGTCCAATATGTCATCAGAGCCAAAGTTTATTAGCGCGTTATTTAGAGACTGCAGGAATTTCAACAGTCGTGATGGGCGCCGCTAAAGATATCGTTGAGTATTGCGGAGTGCCGCGGTTCTTATTTAGTGATTTTCCCTTGGGTAATGCCGCCGCAAAACCAAATGACGTTTCTTCACAAGATTTAAATTTTGAGTTGGCCTTGCGGCTTTTAGAGTCAGCTCCTGCAGCCCGCACAACGGTTCAATCACCATTGGTATGGTCGGAAGATCCATCGTGGAAATTGGATTATTCCAATCTAGAGCAGTTATCACCGCAAGAAATTGCACGTTTGCGTGAAGAGGCGGAACAGGTGCGAATGACTGCGCGTGAACTCAGATTGAATACTTTGGGAACTTAAGTTTGTCTCGTAAGAGAGTAGGCACACAGAGCTTCTAATGCAGCACTGGCTTCGTTTGACGGGAAGTCTTTTAGGCAGGCCAAAGCGAGATCTGCTTCACGTTTTGCTGCAGCTTGGGTGTAATCTAGAGCGCCAGAATTTTGGACGGCGGCAAGGATTTGCGCAAACACATCATCTGGTAAATCTTGGTTTTGCTCAATTGCTGCGCGTACCAAAAGACGTTCTTCGTTACTACCATTCTCTAGTAAGTAAATCAGTGGCAGCGTAGGCTTACCTTCGCGTAAATCATCCCCAGCATTTTTTCCCATCTGTGCAGCATTAGCGGTGTAGTCCAGTAAGTCATCCATTAACTGAAAAGCCGTACCGATGTGACGTCCAAATGCAGCGGCTTGTTCCCGTTGTGTATCGGTGGCATTAGCTAAGATGGCGCCTAGCTCAGTAGAGGCCTCAAAAAGCTTGGCTGTTTTGTAGCGAATGACCTGCAAATAACTTGCTTCATCCACTTCTGGGTCATTCATATTGAGAAGTTGCAAAACTTCGCCTTCGGCAATCGTGTTGGTTGCGTCTGACAAAATTTGCATGACTCGAAGGTCATTTGGGCCAACCATCATTTGGAAGGCTCGGGAATATAAGAAGTCGCCCACTAGAACGCTGGCCGCATTGCCAAAAGCGGCATTGGCAGTCTCACGACCTCTTCTGAGAGTGGACTCATCCACCACATCGTCATGAAGCAGGGTGGCTGTATGGATGAATTCGACTACAGCCGACATTTCTAGGGTGTGGGGTGTTTCTTTACCATTGGCTAAGGCTTTGGCTACCAACATCAGTAGGGCAGGCCTGACCCGCTTGCCGCCAGCCTGGATGATATAGCTCGAGATTTGGTCAATTAAGGCGACTTTTGAGGCTAAACGCTGACGGATAACCTCGTCTAAGGCCTTGAAATCTAAGGCAATTGGGGCCAGAATTTGGCTTAAGTCATTGGTTTTGACAGTGCTCGTCATGCAAGATATAATAATCGGCTTAGCTGGTCCAGGGTGGATTAGCTTGAATGTAGATATTAATTGAGGTTTCAAACCATGTACGCGGTCATAAAAACCGGTGGCAAACAATATAAAGTTGCTGCAGGCGAAAAATTGAAAATAGAACAGATACCAGCGGAAATCGGCAGCGAAATCACTCTTGACCAAGTCCTCGCCGTTGGCGAAGGCGCTTCACTGAAATTAGGTGATCCATTGGTTAATGGTGCAGCTGTGATGGCCACTGTCGTCTCCCAGGGACGTCACGATAAAGTGACAATCTTTAAGATGCGCCGTCGCAAGCATTATCAAAAGCACCAAGGCCATCGTCAGAATTTCACTGAAATTTTGATCAACACGATTAAAGCCTAATTCAGGGTAGGAGAAAGATATGGCACAGAAAAAAGGCGGCGGCTCAACACGAAATGGCCGCGACTCAGAATCGAAACGCTTAGGCGTTAAGGTATTTGGCGGCGAGCATATTAATGCTGGCAGCATCATCATTCGTCAACGTGGCACACGTGTTCATCCAGGTGCTAACGTTGGTATTGGTAAGGATCACACTTTGTTTGCCTTGATTGACGGACAAGTGGAATTCGGCGTTAAGGGTGCCTTGAAGAAGGCCCAAGTTTCAGTCTTGCCTCGTTCATAAGGTAGCCTGACTGAGACACGTTTGATTCAGATTTATTCCGAATTTAACTCTTAGGAACAGGCCTCGCTAAGCGAGGCCTTTTTTATTCATGAAATTTATAGACGAAGCACGTATTGAAGTGATAGCTGGGCAAGGTGGTGCCGGGAGTGCCTCTATGCGCCGCGAAAAGTTCATTGAATTTGGCGGACCTGATGGTGGTGACGGCGGCAAAGGCGGCAGCGTCTGGGCAATAGCCGATCGCAATATCAACACTCTGATTGATTACCGCTACGCAAAAACACACACTGCAAAAAATGGTGAGCCTGGTCGTGGCGCCGATTGCTATGGTCGAGCCGGTGACGATATCGAGTTGCGGATGCCAGTTGGCACAATCATTGCCGACTATGAAACTGGTGAACCCATTGCTGACTTAACTACTCATGGTGAGCGCCTGTGTTTGGCGCAGGGCGGTGTTGGTGGTTGGGGCAATATTCACTTTAAGAGCAGTACGAATAGAGCGCCACGTCAAAAGACGAATGGCAAAGAAGGTGAACGTCGTAAGCTGAAGCTCGAATTAAAAGTATTGGCCGACGTTGGTTTATTGGGTATGCCGAATGCGGGTAAATCTACATTGATTACTGCAGTTTCGAATGCGCGTCCAAAGATTGCGGATTATCCATTTACCACTTTGCATCCAAATTTGGGTGTAGTGCGTGTGGGAGCTGAGCGCAGTTTTGTAATTGCTGATATTCCTGGTTTGATTGAAGGTGCGGCTGAAGGCGCTGGTCTGGGTCATCGCTTCTTGCGCCATTTGCAACGCACAGGGGTTTTGCTGCATTTGGTTGATATTGCTCCATTTGATGCGAATATTGATCCAGTAGCAGATGCTGTAGCGATTGTGAATGAATTGCGTAAGTACGACGAAGCTTTGGTTGAGAAGCCACGTTGGCTAGTCTTAAATAAAGTGGACATGATTCCAGAAGAAGATCGCAAGACGGTAGTTGCTGACTTTATAAAGCGCTTTAAATGGAAAGGCCCTGTCTTCGAGATCTCAGCCTTAACAGGCTTGGGTTGCGATAAGCTTTGCTATTCCTTGCAGGATTATTTGGATTCTGTACGTCGTGACCGAGATGATGCGGATGAGCGCGCTCAAGATCCGCGTTATCAAGGCCAGCTAGAAGATAAAAAACCAGATTAAATATTTCATTCGCCTTTTGCCATGAACGCTAAAAAAACTCAACGGATTGTTGTCAAAGTGGGATCTAGCCTAGTCACCAATAATGGTGAAGGCTTGGATCATGCTGCGATTGCAATGTGGGCTGAGCAAATGGCTGGGCTATTAAAGGCTGGTCATGAGGTATTGATGGTGAGCTCAGGTGCTATTGCTGAAGGCATGCAGCGTCTGGGTTGGACTAAGCGTCCACAAGAAATTCATCAACTGCAAGCCGCTGCTGCAGTTGGTCAAATGGGCTTGGTTCAGGTTTATGAAAGCTGTTTTGCGCGTTTCAATCTCCGCAGTGCTCAGGTCTTGCTAACCAACGCAGACTTGGCCGACTCTGAACGTAATGCAAATGCTAGAGCCACCCTCGATACTTTGTTGAAGTTGGGCGTAGTTCCCATCATTAACGAGAATGACACAGTAGTAACCGATGAAATTAAGTTTGGTGACAACGACAGCCTTGCCGCTTTAGTAACCAATTTAATTCATGCAGATCTTTTGGTGATTTTGACTGATCAAGGCGGTCTGTTTACTGCAGATCCACGTCAAAATCCAAATGCCACCTTGCTTGCGGATGCTATTGCGGGAGATCCTGCTTTAGAAAAAATGGCGGGCGGTGCCGCTAGTGAGCTCAGTAAGGGCGGTATGTTGACTAAGGTGTTGGCTGCAAAGATTGCCGTACAAACCGGCGCAGCTACCGTGATTGCCTCTGGGCGCGAACCTCATGTGCTTACTCGCTTAATGGCGGGCGAGAAAATAGGCACCTACTTGAGTACTAAGTAAGCGCCACGTACTTAGTACTCAGCTTTTTATTGAATACCGTTTGAATTGGTTGGCTTTTGCCCGCCAATAAAGCCATTCGGATTAAGAGAATGCAAAATGGTTTTGATGTTCTTTTCTTGATTGCTAAAGTTGCAAAAAGCCCCTTGCGCTAACGAAGCCTGATAGCGATTGGGTATATCGCTTTGAATATTTTTCCAGCTACCCAAAGGATTTTCTTTCCAAACACCGTTCTCTAGAGTGCCATAGAGACGCCACTGAAAAGAATCGCAGCGAATACCCTCATATTGCGTTTGTTGGCTTCCGCTGGGGCTGCTAATAACAACAATATATCGTGTGACACCATCTGCGCCAATTAGTATCGAGTCAGTATCCACTGCAAATTTAAAGATAGTGCGCTGAGAAACATAAAAAGGCAGTAAGGTAGCCTGGTTCGGTGGGCTTAAGGGCATAGTAGTTGTACCCTCCTTAAATACCATGGGTGCAAATGGATCTTCGCCACTAATGAGGGTATCTCCGCCGCATGCAGATAATGCAAGGCCGAGGATTGCGGTACAGCAGGAGAGGTAAAAGCGCTTCAAAGAAATAGTCATGTGGATTGATCGTTTGGGTTGTCGTCTTTCGGATGTTCGTGAGAGCTATCGTAAAAAGACTGAATTAAATCAAGAGGAGATCCCCAGGCAAGCTGGTGCATGCGCATGCCTCGAGAGAGGTAACGCGCTAATTCTGAAAGCGCGAGTTGATAAACTTCACGCTTAAAGCCAATGACGGCATCTAATTGAATCCAGAAGGGGACCCAGCGCCAAGCATCGAATTCGGGGTGTTCTGAAGCGCGAAGTTGGATATCGCTATCTAAACCTACTAGACGCAAGAGAAACCAAATTTGTTTTTGACCACGGTATGCTGCCCTATGGACCCGAGTGGCGTGTTGACGGCGCAAGTATTCCTCAGGGACGTCGTAGCGAAGCCAATCCCTGGTGCGTCCAATAATTTGGACATGCTCCGGCAGTAAGCCAACCTCCTCTTGCAATTCGCGGTACATAGCCTGTTCAGGGCTTTCACCATGCTGAATCCCGCCCTGCGGGAACTGCCACGAATGCTGCCCAACGCGTTTTCCCCAGAAAACCTCGTTACGGCTGTTGAGGAGGACAATGCCGACATTCGGGCGATACCCTTCACGGTCAAGCATGATCGTGCCTCAAATCCTTTAAAATCAACGATTTGATTATATCCATACATGAAAGCATCACAATCATTTCTCGCCACGCTAAAAGAAGCCCCCTCCGACGCTGAGGTGGTTTCGCACAAACTTATGGTGCGTGCAGGTTTAATTCGTAAGCTCAGCGCAGGCATTTACAACTATTTGCCGCTAGGTTTGAAGGTTATCCGTAAAGTAGAAAACATCATTCGCGAGGAAATGAATCGTGCTGGCGCAATTGAATTACTCATGCCAATGATTCAGCCTGCTGAATTGTGGCAAGAAACTGGTCGTTGGGAAAGGATGGGTCCGGAGTTGCTGCGCATCAAGGATCGCCATGATCGTGATTTTTTGATTCAGCCAACCTCTGAAGAGGTGATTACCGATTTGGCTCGCAATGAGATTAAGAGTTACAAGCAATTGCCAGTGAACTTTTATCAGATACAGACTAAGTTCCGTGATGAGCGTCGTCCGCGCTTTGGCATCATGCGTGGTCGCGAATTCAGCATGAAAGATGCTTACTCATTTGATCGTGATGTTGAGGGTCTCAAGAAATCCTATCAAATCATGTTTGATGCTTATACCCGTATCTTTAAGCGTATGGGTCTGCAGTTCCGTGCAGTAACCGCAGACAATGGCGCCATTGGGGGCTCTGGTAGTCAAGAGTTTCACGTGATTGCTGATACTGGTGAAGATGCGATTGTGTATTGCCCTAGTTCTGACTACGCAGCTAATTTAGAGGCGGCTGAGTCTTTAGCTTTAATTGCTACACGTGCCGCTGCAACTGCTGCGATGGCCAAAGTGCCAACGCCTGACAAGACAAATTGCGCAGATGTAGCGAAGCTCTTAAATATTCCTCTTGAGAGCACAGTAAAGTCATTATTGTTTGCTGCTGATCAAGAAAAAGGTCCGGCCAAACTATTTATGTTGCTGGTGCGTGGCGACCACGAGCTTAATGAAGTGAAGGCGAGCAAGATTCCTGGCATGACAGAATCACGCTTTGCTACTGAAGCAGAAATTAAACAAGCTTGCAATGCACCAGCAGGTTATTTAGGTCCTGTTGGGGTGAGTGCTGAAGTGACTGTTGTTGCTGATCGCACCGTTGCCAATATGGCTGACTTTGTCTGTGGCGCTAACGATGCTGGTCATCACTTGACTGGCGTGAACTGGGGTCGTGATTTGCCTGAGCCTTTGGTGCTGGATATTCGTAACGCAGTGATGGGCGATCCATCACCGGATGGCAAAGGGGTTGTGGATATTTGCCGCGGTATTGAAGTCGGGCATGTATTTCAATTGGGCACTCGTTATTCGGAAGCAATGGGTTGCACTTACTTAGATCAACAGGGCAAAGCTCAGCCAATGGTGATGGGTTGTTACGGGATTGGCGTTACTCGTTTGCTTGGTGCTGCCATTGAGCAGGGTCATGACGAGAAAGGCATTATCTGGCCAATCTCAATGGCGCCGTTCGAGGTGGTCATTTGCCCAATGGGTTACGAGAAATCAGAAGCAGTTAAAGCCGCATGCGATCAGTTGCATGACGAGCTATTAGCGGCTGGAATTGATGTGATTCTGGATGACCGGAATGAGCGCCCAGGCGCGATGTTTGCTGATTGGGAACTGATCGGAGCACCATTCCGCGTGGTGATCGGCGATCGTGGCTTGGCAGACTCTCAAGTAGAATTTAAGGGCCGGACTGATGCAGAGTCCCAGAACATGCCACTAAATGACATCAAAGCAAAAGTGATTGCTGCAGTTCAAGCAGCAAAGAGCTTAGTTAATTAATTATTTCTTAAAGAGCCCGCCAATACCCTTGGCGGCTCCTTTTGCAGCCATGGTGGCCATGGTGCGCGCCATTTTTCCACCCTTGAATTGCTTCATCATGGTTTGCATTTGCTCGAACTGAGCTAGCAGGCGATTGACCTCTTGCACTTCTACGCCGGAGCCGGCAGCAATGCGACGCTTACGACTGGCTTTAAGTAATTCAGGCTTTCTGCGCTCGCGAGGAGTCATGCTATCAATAATGCCGCGCATACGCGTAGTTTGTTTATCTGCATTGCTGAGATTTGCTTTGGAGGCAGCTTGCGCCATTTGGCTGGGTAATTTGTCCATCAAGCTCGCCATGCCACCCATCTTTTGCATTTGCATCAGTTGATCTCGAAAATCTTCTAGATCAAAACCACCTTTAGAAATCTTGCTAGCTAATTTTTCTGCTTTGGCAACGTCAACGTGTTGCTGGGCTTGCTCAACTAGAGCCAGAATATCGCCCATGCCCAGAATGCGATTGGCCATGCGTTCAGCATCAAATGCCTCTAGACCATCCATCTTCTCGGCGACACCGATAAATTTGAGTGGAACACCGGTTACTTGGCGTACTGAAAGCGCCGCACCACCGCGAGAGTCACCATCTAGCTTAGTTAGGATCACGCCGGTGAGTGGGAGCGCTTCATGGAAGGCTTTAGCGGTATTGACGGCATCTTGACCAAGCATGGCGTCAACTACGAACAAGGTTTCGATTGGATTGAGGCTGGCATGCAAAGTTTTGATTTCTTGCATGAGCGCTTCATCAATACCAAGACGTCCTGCAGTATCCACAATCACTACATCAAAGTAATGGCGGCGTGCCCAATCTAGGGCAGCTACAGCAATGTCATTTGGTTTTTGACTAATGTCGCTCGGAAAAAACTCGGCGCCAACCTGCTTGGTAACAGTTTCTAGTTGCTCAATCGCAGCTGGACGATAGACGTCACAAGAAACAGTCAGAACCTTCTTTTTCTTTTTTTCTTGCAACCACTTGGCGAGTTTGCCAACCGATGTCGTTTTACCCGCACCTTGTAAGCCGGCCATCAAGATGACTGCGGGAGGTTGGGTAGCGAGATTGAGTTCGCCACTTTGATTGGTGTCGCCCATCATGACTTGGGCGAGCTCACGTTGAACTACGCCAACCAAAGCTTGTCCAGGGCTGAGGCTTCCAACCACTTCCTCGCCAAGGGCTTTAAATTTGATTTGCTCAAGTAGTGACTTCACTACTGGCAGCGCTACGTCGGCCTCTAGCAGGGCTAAACGGATTTCCCGCAGCATTTCTGCAGTATTGTTTTCAGTGAGGCGGGCTTGGCCCCGCATTGTTTTAACAACGCGTGATAGGCGGTCGGTGAGGTTTTCTAGCATTTATCGATTAGACTTTCCAGATGGATATTTTAGGTTACTCAAGTTACGGATGGCTCCCTTCTGCACTTTATTTAGTGCTTTTGCTGGTTTTGAGCTTCAAAGCCAAGAGCGGCGTGGAGTCTGGACTCTCTAGCGCTCTGGTACAGGCTGCTATTTTTGTGATTTTGGTGATTCATGGGGTGCAATTGCATGACTCAGTTTTCACTCCCCAAGGCTTTGTATTTGGTTTTGCGCAAGATTTATCCTTGATTGCTTGGGTTGGCCTAGCCTTTTATTGGTTTCAATCTTGGTTTTTACCTATCTCAAGCTTACGTTGGATGTCCTTAATGTTTGCGCTCATTTGTGCATTTCTGCCGACTGTTTTTCCAGGAACCTTACTTTCACCTAAAGCGGTTTCAGATCCTTGGTTTAAGGGACACTTCGTGGTGGCTACTGTTTCAGTGGGCTTACTGAGTCTGGCGGCGATGCATGCCATGCTCATGAGCGTTCAGGATCGCGCGTTGCATCGTCAGTTGGCAATCATTCCGAATGGCCGCCTTGCTCATTGGTTGGAGGATCTACCTCCGCTCATGACGATGGAGAGTCTTTTGTTCAATTTGCTTTATGTTGGTTTTGCGCTTTTGAGTTTGACGGTCTTCTCAGGCCTACTCTTTTCGCAAACGCTGTTTGGCAAACCTTTAATGTTTGATCACAAAACCATTTTTGCTTTGGTCTCCTGGTTTTTGTTTGCCGGTCTTTTGATAGCGCGTTGGCGAGTGGGGCTGCGTGGCAGAGCTGCTATTCGATGGGTATTAAGTGCTTATACCGCTTTGTTGCTTGCATATGTCGGCAGTCGTTTTGTAGTTGAAGTCATTCTGCAGAGAGCTTAACCATTGTTTAAGTGGCTTTTATTATTTGCAGGGGCTGGCCTTTTTTATCTTTGGATTAAGGGTAAGAAGCAAGCACAGTTCAACGCAGAAAACTCCCCTAAACCCAATAGAAATAAGCCTGAGAAGGTGACTGTACCGGAGGTGATGGTGCAGTGTCAGTGCTGTAAGGTGCACTTACCTAAGTCAGAAGCATTCACTTGTGAAGACCGTTTTTATTGCTCAAAAGCACATCTTCATGCCCTAGATTCGGATGGTTGGGTTGGCGATGCGCAATGGAGAATTTCACCTAACCAAGACCTTAGACCAGAAAATGTTATTCCTGATCTAGTTGTGATTCATCACATTAGTCTTCCGCCAGGTGAATTCAGAAATCAATCGTCTAGTCAGCATATTGTTGATTTTTTCCAAAATAAGCTGGACCCTAACAAGCATCCTTATTTTGCTGAGATTGCCGATCAAAAGGTATCCAGCCATTTTTTGATTGCCCGCTCTGGAGATTTAATTCAGTTTGTCTCTACGCAGTACAAGGCTTGGCACGCTGGTGTTTCATCATTTTTTGGCAGGGAAAGGTGCAATGACTTTTCGATTGGTATTGAGATGGAGGGGGATGGCGATTCGCCATTTGAAGCTGCTCAGTATCAAGTCTTGGTAAATCTCATTGCGAAATTGGCAGTCACATATCCTCATTTGCAATTTGCGGGACACAGCGACATTGCGCCTGATCGCAAAACCGATCCTGGAATTTATTTTGACTGGAAAAAGTTCCAAAAAGAGACAAGCATTCCTCTTGAACGACTGCCTTTTGGTCTAAGCCCTAGATAGTCTTCCTTTTGTATGTGAGCGTACGCTTACTTTTTTAGCCTTTGTCTAAAACGGGCCAAAAAATTCGCACCAAAATGACCCCAAAATAAGTGGAAAACTTAGTAAAAGTACTAATAAATATTTGTCATAAATGGCTTACCAATTATCAAATATTTCCCTATACTTAGTGCCTAATGCACTTCAAGACACTAGATGTAGTGTTTGAATCCAGCAATACCCCATTGTTTTTTAACGATATTTTGTCCAAATAACTATATATATACGCAGGAGCAACATGACATACGCTAATCCACAGACAGCAGGCCAACCAGCTGGAGCGAATAACCCAGGAATGAGTCCTGCAGGGGCGGTAAACCAAGCTCCTTCTGCCAGCTTTGTGGCTGGTGGTGTTGGTGGCACGCAGGCAACCCAATTGTCTGATTACAAAATTATTCGCCGTAATGGCTCAGTTGTAGCATTTGAGCCATCCAAAATTGCGATTGCAGTAACGAAGGCATTTTTAGCGGTCAATGGTGGACAAGGTGCTGCATCAGCACGTGTTCGCGAACAAGTAGAGCAGTTGACCCACTCTGTTGTGCGCGCGTTGTTGCGTAGTCGCCCAAATGGCGGAACTTTCCATATCGAAGATATTCAAGACCAAGTTGAATTGGCTTTGATGCGTAGTGGTGAGCACAACGTTGCTCGTGCTTACGTTCTCTATCGTGAAAAGCGCAATCAAGAGCGTGCTGCTCAGCAAGAAGTTTCCCAGGAAGCGCAAACTGCGAATCAAGCTGGCGAGTCTGGCATCAAGGTAACTGACAACGGTGTTGAGAAGTGGCTTGATATGGCCGCTTTGCGTACTGTGATTGAGGCGGCCTGCGAAGGTTTGGGTACTCATATTGACGCTACTCCAATCATTACTGAGACTATCAAGAACTTGTACGACGGCGTACCAATGGCGCAGGTGTATGACTCCGCTATTTTGGCTTCCCGTACTTTGATTGAAAAAGATCCGGCATACAGCCAAGTAACAGCACGCATCTTGATGCACGTGATTCGTAAAGAAATCTTTGGCAAGGAAGTATTGCAAGGCGATACACAAGCTGAATACAGCACTTACTTTGCGAAGTACATCAATGAAGGTATCTCTGCTGAGTTGCTGGACCCACGCATGCGTGAGTTTGACTTGCCACGCTTGGCTGCAGCCTTGAATGCCAGCCGTGACTTGCAATTTAACTATCTCGGCTTGCAAACTTTGTATGACCGCTATTTCTTGCATATTGAAGAGCGTCGTATTGAAATGCCACAGGCTTTCTTTATGCGCGTCGCAATGGGTTTGTCTTTGAATGAGATGGATCGCGAACGTCGTGCAATCGAGTTCTATGAAATCCTCTCTACATTTGATTTCATGTCCAGCACACCAACGTTGTTCAACTCAGCAACTACTCGTCCACAGCTTTCTAGCTGCTACTTGACGACTGTAGATGATGATTTGGATGGAATTTACGAAGCATTGAAAGAAAATGCTTTGTTGTCTAAGTTTGCTGGTGGTTTGGGCAATGACTGGACTAACGTTCGTGCGTTGGGAAGCCATATCAAGGGAACTAACGGTAAATCACAGGGTGTTGTGCCATTCTTGAAGGTAGTGAACGACACTGCTGTTGCTGTGAACCAAGGTGGTAAGCGTAAGGGCGCAGTTTGTGCCTACCTGGAAACCTGGCACTTAGATATCGAAGAGTTCTTGGAGTTGCGTAAGAACACTGGTGACGACCGTCGTCGCACCCACGATATGAATACCTCAAACTGGATTCCTGACTTGTTCATGAAGCGTGTCATGGAAGGTGGCGATTGGACTTTGTTCTCGCCATCTAACACTCCAGATTTGCATGACAAATTCGGTAGAGCATTTGAAGAGGCTTATGTTGCCTATGAACAAAAAGCAGATCGTGGTGAATTGAAGCCATTCCGTCGCATTCCAGCGCAGCAATTGTGGCGCAAGATGCTCGGTATGTTGTTTGAAACTGGTCACCCATGGATTACTTTCAAAGATCCTTGCAACATTCGTAGCCCACAGCAGCATGTCGGTGTAGTTCACTCATCTAACCTGTGTACTGAGATCACCCTCAATACAAACGAGACTGAGATTGCGGTCTGTAATTTGGGCTCTGTGAACTTAACTGCTCACATGACTACAGATGCCAACGGCAAGATGATTTTGGATCACGAGAAGCTCCAAAGAACTGTTCGCACTGCAATGCGTATGTTGGATAACGTGATTGATATCAACTACTACGCAGTAGCTAAAGCGCGTAACTCCAACTTGAAGCACCGTCCAGTGGGAATGGGCATCATGGGCTTCCAGGATTGCTTGCATATGCAGCGTATTCCTTATGCTAGCGACGAGGCCGTGAAGTTTGCTGACTCTTCAATGGAAGCGGTTTGCTACTACGCATACCAAGCATCCAATGAATTGGCTGAAGAGCGCGGCGTTTACAGCACCTACAAAGGTTCCTTATGGGATCGCGGCATTCTCCCGCAGGATTCAGTAGCCATGTTGGCGGCCGAGCGCGGTGGTTATGTAGAGGTGGATAACTCCTCTACTATGGATTGGAGTGGTTTACGTGCACGTATCAAGCAACACGGTATGCGCAACTCCAATTGCGTGGCAATTGCGCCAACAGCTACGATTTCAAACATTATTGGTGTTTCAGCTTGCATCGAGCCTACATTCCAGAACTTGTTTGTGAAATCCAACCTTTCAGGCGAATTCACAGTGGTAAACGAGTACTTGGTGCGCGATTTGAAAGATCGCGGTCTTTGGGATGAAGTGATGATTGCTGACTTGAAGTACTTTGACGGCACCTTATCCAAAATCGACCGCATTCCACAAGATTTGCGTGATTTGTATGCAACTGCTTTCGAAGTGGAGCCAAGTTGGTTGGTTGAAGCTGCTTCACGTCGTCAGAAATGGATCGACCAAGCTCAATCACTCAACATCTACATGGGTGGCGCTTCCGGTAAGAAATTGGATGACACCTATAAGTTGGCTTGGTTACGCGGCTTGAAAACCACTTATTACCTCCGCACAATGGCTGCAACTCACGTTGAAAAATCAACCGTTGCTAGTGGTCAGTTGAACTCGGTTTCTAGCGGTGGTGGCGTAAATGGTACGGATGCGGCAGCTGCACAAGAAGCTGATGGCCCAGTTTGCACAATGCGCCCAGGCGATGCTGGTTTCGAAGAATGTGAAGCATGCCAATAAGCGATTTGCTTATTGATCAGAATAGAAGAATTAGGAGAAAGTTATGTTGAATTGGGAAGAAGAAGTCGCTCCAGCACTAGCGAAAGCTAGTCTTGCACCGCAGCCGGTTGCAGCGGAGCCACAACGCCCACAGGTAGATCAGATTGCTCAGGTAGCCCCTCAAGTTGTTTCTGCTGCCCCAGTGCAAGCTGCTGCGGCTGGTGGCGCTGCCTTGCGTGTCAATGCCGCTGATAAGCGCGTCATTAATGCCAAGACTGACGTTAATCAGTTGGTTCCATTTAAATATAAATGGGCTTGGGAGAAGTATTTAGCTGGTTGCGCAAATCACTGGATGCCACAAGAGATCAATATGAACCGCGATATCGCGCTTTGGAAAGATCCGAATGGCCTGACAGAGGATGAGCGTCGCATCATCAAGCGCAATCTAGGTTTCTTTACGACTGCAGATTCTTTGGCAGCAAACAACATTGTTTTGGGTACTTATCGCCACATTACTGCTCCAGAGTGCCGCCAATACCTGTTGCGCCAGGCTTTTGAAGAGGCAATTCACACCCACGCGTACCAATATATTGTGGAATCTTTAGGCTTAGATCAGGCTGAAATCTTCAATGCGTACAACGAAATTGAATCTATTCGCGCCAAAGATCAATTCTTAATTCCGTTTATTGATGTTTTAACTGACCCGAATTTTCAGACTGGCACATTAGAAAACGATCAAAAGCTGCTCCGATCACTCATTGTTTTTGCTTGCGTGATGGAAGGTTTGTTCTTTTATGTTGGTTTTACGCAAATACTTGCAATGGGTCGTCAAAACAAAATGACGGGTGCTGCTGAGCAGTATCAATACATCCTTCGCGATGAGTCTATGCACTGCAATTTTGGTATCGATTTGATTAATCAAATCAAGCTGGAGAACCCGCAGTTATGGACTTCCGCGTTCAAAGACGAGATCAAATCCATCTTCGAAAAAGCGGTCGAATTAGAGTACCGTTATGCCGAAGATACGATGCCTCGCGGAGTACTTGGATTGAACGCTCCGATGTTCAAAGGGTACCTAAGATACATCTGTAATCGCAGATGTTTGCAAATAGGACTTGACGCGATGTTCCCAAATGAAGAGAATCCATTTCCATGGATGTCAGAAATGATTGATCTTAAGAAAGAAAGAAACTTTTTTGAGACACGCGTTATTGAGTATCAAACTGGCGGTGCGCTAAGTTGGGAGTAGTAAGCAGTAAGTAAGCGCATAGCCGGCTAAATTGGAGATTAGACGGTTGGATAGTTTAAGAAGTCAGCAAAAACAGACTCAAATCCGAAAACCCTTGCTCAAGGGTGCCTGGGCTATTCTCTCCATTTTTTCCAGCACATTTAAGAAGCCGTTGTCCTTTGGGACCACGGCTTTTTTTCCAGGATTCATTAGCGTGCAGCACCTAGCATCAAGCCGCGCGCCGATGAATGGCTCGCTCGTCAGCTCCAAAAGGTTGCAAAACCAGGCGGAATTAGATGGTCGGGTCTTCTTAATGTAGTTTGTACTAATCCTCACGTGAAGGAGTATTAATATGGCAATCGCCAAGAAAAAACCTGCTGCAAAGAAACCAGCTGCTAAGAAAAAAGTAGCTGCTAAGAAGCCTGCTGCTAAAAAAGTAGCTAAAAAGAAGCCTGCTGCTAAAAAAGCTGCTGCTAAAAAGCCTGCTGCTAAAAAAGTAGCTAAGAAGCGTCCTGCTGCTAAAAAAGCTGCTGCTAAAAAGCCAGCTGCTAAAAAAGTAGCTAAGAAGCGTCCTGCTGCTAAAAAAGCTGCTGCTAAAAAGCCAGCTGCTAAAAAAGTTGCAAAGAAGCGCGTAGCAAAAAAAAAGTAAGTAAGCCTGCTGCGAAGAAAGCGGGCTCCGCTGTAAAAAAGCCCGCGGCTAAGAAAGCTGCACCAGCGACTAGTGCGTTGAATCCTGCCGCCGCTTGGCCCTTCCCAACTGGCACACGTCCTTAATCGGACGGGTGTTACTAGAAGGGGTCTCTCACGAGACCCCTTTTTTTATTTCCAGATTGAGAAATCAGTAAACCTAGGCGTCCTAGACTGTTTTTACTTAGAAACTAAAGCCGAATGCTGCTTTAAATTGCTCTGCGATCTGATCTTTGCTGAGTTGGTGATTTTGTGGCCCTTGATGGGTAATCTTGATTGAGCCCATGAGACTAGCGAGGCGGCCAGTGGTGTCCCAGTCCATGCCATTTTCTAGACCAAACAGCAATCCACCTCGGAAGGCATCCCCGCAACCTGTTGGGTCGACTACTTTTCCAGCCGGCACCGATGGAATAGCGATCACCTTGCCATCAACATAAATATCAGCCCCCTCAGCGCCTTTAGTAACGATCAGCGCCTTAACTCGCTCAGCCACTTTGGCCAAGCTCAAGCCCGTTCTTTGAGAAAGCATTTCTCCCTCGTAGTCATTTACTGCCAAGTAGCTGGCGATATCGACCAATTCCAGAAGCTCGGGGCCATTAAACATTGGTAAACCTTGGCCTGGATCAAAGATAAAGGGAATATTGGCATCGGCTAGTTGATGGCAGTGCTCCCACATTCCTTGGCGACCATCGGGTGCAACGATTCCTAATTTCGCTGGACCCTTAGCGTTCTTGCTACGCTCAGCCACAACTGCCGAGACTTGGTTCAGGTGGGATTCACCCATGGCGCCTGGATGAAAGGCGGTGATTTGGTTGTTTGCTTGATCGGTAGTGATCATGGCTTGTGCGGTAAACGCTTGATCGATCTGGCGAATATGGCTTGGATCAATTTTGAGTTGCTCAAGGCGACTCATGTAGGGCGTGGCATCACCACCCACTGTAGCCATGATGATTGGATCGCCGCCCAAAAGATTGAGGTTGTAGGCAATATTGCCAGCGCAACCGCCAAATTCACGGCGCATAGTTGGTACCAAGAAGGCTACATTCAGAATATGAATCTGCTCAGGCAGGATTTGATCGGCAAATTTACCTTCAAAGTTCATGATGGTGTCGTAGGCAATGGAGCCACATATCAAGCTAGCCATAAATTACTTTCTTTAGAAAAATTGGGTGTAAATGTAGTGTTTATGAATTAATTTAGGGGTAGAGTACTCGCACACGATAGCCCGCAGCATTCAGTGGAAGAGAAATAAGCAGCTCAAGCTGCAGCATTTCGCCGGAAGGAATTCCTTTTTTTAAAAAATCAGGATGAGATTCTTGCCAAACTTTAGGTAGCCACTCTTGTGGAGTGAATTGCAGTGATTTGATTTCAGATTCTTCTGCATCAGTTAAAGAAATTTCTAAATTCGGCGCTAAAACGGCAATAGCTAGACGATTCTGTATCTCCACTTGCAGCAGAGATTGATTTGCAGGGTTTTTAAGGCCTTCTCGAGCGTTTTCTGGCGCAAGTGCGGCTGAAGTTATTTTCCATGCAGAAAAATCGCTCACAGTGCGATCTAGACATCCTAGTGCACGACAAAGTTTTGCATCGATATGTTGTAAAACATGAAACGCACTAACGGAAATGGAATTTGATGTTCCATCAATGCGTGGTGCTAATGCGGGAAGCAATGAATTTCTGGAGAGATGCTCTCCAAAAATAAGGAGTAGCAAAAATAAAGCAGCTAAAAGGACTAACTTAAGACTTTTTTTTTGAGCAGGTGCAGCAAAAGTAGATTCAGAATTGCTTTGCTTGTCCTTGTTTAAGGTGCCGTGCAAGCAAACCCAGCCCTCACTCTCTTTCCAAACAGAGAGCTTGAGCCATTGGCTATAAGTAGCAATCACTTCTTCTGCTTGGCGGGCAAGTACACCAGATAAAACAATGCGTCCGCCTACCTTCATCTTGTTGACTAAGGCTGGCGCAAGAACTTGTAGTGGATTTGCCAAAATATTGGCCATCACAATGTCGTATTTGGTTTCGGCGGCCAGTTCGAGTGCGCCTTCGTTTGGCAAGACAAAGCGAATGATGGTGTTATTGATTTCTGCATTACTACGAGCAGCAACCATCGCTTGCGGATCAATATCGGTACCGATCACTGGTTTACAGCCCAGCTTTGCGGCGGCAATTGCCAATATGCCTGAGCCACAACCGTAATCCAAGAGACTTTGATTTTGCAAATGACTTTGTTGTTCAAGCCAAAGAAGGCATAAATGCGTGGTTGGGTGGCTGCCAGTACCAAATGCGAGACCTGGATCAACCGCAAGGCAGATCGCATTGGGATCAGTTGGTGCATCGTGCCAAGATGGCACTACCCAAATCCGTTCACCAATCTGAATGGGTGCAAATTGACTTTGGGTTAAACGAACCCAGTCTTGTTCTTCGACTGTTTTTTCTTGAGGAGGTGCTAGATGAAAGCCCGCCTCTTTAAGGGATGCAAGTAGTTCGGGAATAAATTCTGCACTGCCTGAAGCATCAATCTCTGGATTAAAGAGAGCGGTTACTGCTGATCTATCCCACGCTTGCACTTCTGGAGAGAGGCCTGGCTCACCGTAAAGTGGGTTTTCGTCATAGCCACCAGCAGCATCATCTTCAACAGTGACGGACAGGGCGCCCAAATCCAAAAGCGCGTCACCCAAAGGCTCGGCGGTTTCAGCAGCTACCGTGAATACCAGTTCACGATAAGACATGAAGCGCTTTCATCATTAGGATTTGCCGCGACTCGCAGCTTGCTCTTCTAAGCGATGCTCTAAGTAGTGAATGCTGGTGCCGCCTTCAATGAAGTTCGGATCTAGCATGAGCTCACGGTGGAGTGGAATGTTGGTTGTAATGCCGTCAATTACCATCTCAGAGAGCGCAATCTGCATGCGGCGAATGGCTTGCTCACGAGTATTACCGTAAGAAATCAATTTACCAATCATGGAGTCATAGTTTGATGGCACTACATAGCCGCTGTAAGCATGCGAATCAACCCGAATGCCAGGGCCTCCAGGCATGTGGAATGAACCAATTTTGCCTGGGCTCGGGGTGAACTTGAATGGATCTTCAGCATTCAGGCGGCACTCAATGGCATGACCACGGAAAACAATGTCTTTTTGGCGATAGCTGAGTTTCAGGCCAGCCGCAATACGAATTTGTTCCTGAACGATATCTACACCAGTAATCATTTCAGTCACTGGATGCTCCACCTGAACACGAGTATTCATCTCAATGAAGAAGAATTCACCATCTTCGTAGAGAAACTCAAAGGTACCTGCGCCACGGTAGCCAATCTTGCGACAGGCTTCTGCGCAACGTTCACCAATTTTGGCGATCAAGCGACGATCAATGCCTGGTGCCGGCGCTTCTTCAATCACTTTTTGGTGGCGACGCTGCATAGAGCAATCGCGCTCACCCAACCAAATCGCATTGCCATGAGTGTCGGCAAGAATCTGAATCTCAACGTGGCGAGGTTTTTCTAAAAACTTCTCCATATAGACTTCTGGGTTGCCAAAGGCACGACCTGCTTCTTCTCGGGTCATATTGACAGCGTTGATCAGCGCAGCTTCAGTGTGAACTACTCGCATGCCACGACCACCACCACCGCCAGCAGCTTTAATGATTACTGGATAGCCAACCTTTTTTGCTGTTGCAATAATCTCTTTTGGATTATCAGGAAGTGCGCCCTCTGATCCAGGTACGCAAGGAACACCAGCTTTAATCATGGCGCGTTTTGCAGAAACCTTGTCACCCATCAGGCGAATAGACGCAGCTGTAGGTCCAATAAAGGCAAAGCCAGATTTCTCAACCCGCTCTGCAAAGTCTGCGTTTTCAGAAAGGAAGCCATAACCAGGATGAATTGCTTCTGCGTCGGTAACTTCCGCTGCAGAAATAATCGCTGGCATATTTAGATAGCTAAGCGGAGATGGCGCCGGCCCAATACAAACCGCTTCATCGGCAAGCTTTACATACTTCGCTTCTTTATCTGCTGTGGAGTACACCACCACAGTTTTAATTCCCAACTCGCGGCATGCGCGTTGGATGCGGAGAGCAATTTCTCCCCGATTGGCAATCAGAATCTTATCGAACATGTCGGCTCTGAGTTAAGTAACAGTGAATTGGAATTGAACTAAAGGTAGTCAATTAAGCAATGATGAAAAGCGGCTGGTCAAATTCAACACCTTGACCGTTTTCACAAAGAATTTCTTTGATCACACCAGCGTGCTCGGATTCGATTTCATTGAGCAACTTCATTGCCTCAATAATGCAAAGTGTTTGACCTACTTTTACCGTGTCGCCAATGTTGACGAAGTTCGGAGACTCTGGATTTGGGGCGCGGTAGAAAGTGCCAACCATTGGTGAGCGTGCAATAGAGCCAGTTTCAGCCGCGGATGCTTCAGCGATAGGAGCTGTTGCAACAGGTGCGCTAGCTGCTGGTGCGGCTTGCATCGCAGGTGCTGGATTAGCGTAAACCATTTGGGCAGCTGGTGCAGGAGAACCTGCGTTAACAATGCGAACGCGATCTTCGCCTTCATTTACCTCTAATTCTGAAATTCCTGATTCAGAAACTAGGTCGATCAAGGTTTTTAGTTTTCTCAGATCCATACGAGTGCTTCCTCTCTTGTCATTCTTTAAATAGTTTTATTTCTGCAAGCGAGCAATAGCTGCTTGCAGGGCTAATTCATAGCCAATCGCGCCAAGACCACAAATCACCCCAGTCGCAATATCGGACAAATAGGAATGTTTACGGAATTCTTCGCGCTGATGAATATTGGATAAATGGACTTCGGTAAAAGGGATAGCTACCCCAGCCAAGACGTCGCGTAATGCAACGCTTGTGTGGGTAAAGGCGCCTGGGTTGATGATGATGAAATCAACCCCATCTTGTTTAGCCTTTTGAATGCGGTCAATTAACTCACCTTCATGGTTGCTTTGAAAGGTATCGAGATCAACAGACTGCGCTTTTGCCAGCTCGCCGAGCCTTTGGTGGATATCTTCTAGGGTAGTTTTTCCGTAAACATCGGGTTCCCGGGCGCCTAATAGATTTAGGTTTGGGCCTTGAATTACGAGAATTGAAGCTTTTTTCGACATAGATCCCTGTTTTTAGAGGCAGTTAAGCTTAAATTGCTAAATAACTTCATGCTCGATTGCTTATGAAGGGGAGTATACCTTTTTAAAGCTAGGAAAAGACCAAAAACTCGCTGCAAAAATAGGAATTTTCATCGCTTTAAGGAGCAGATATCAAAATAAATGCTTAATTTTTAGGCAGAAATTAATGGTTCGATAAATCCATTTATAGCTTAAAGCTACCTATAAAGCGGATTTAATTGCACTTCTGATGTCATCTTCGCTTATTTTGCCTAATTTGCTGTAGCTGGCCTTGCCCTTGGCATTGATGATGATGGTGTAAGGAAGGGCGCCCTGGGAATTTCCCAGCTGCTTAGAAAGATTGCTTCCTTCAAGACCCCCAATCACAATCGGATAGCTCACTGGGGTTTTTGAGAGAAATTCACGAATATTAGACGGTGAATCGATGCCAATGCCTACAAATAAGACATTTTGTTGCATGAATTCCCGTTGAAGCTTGTCCAAAGCGGGCATTTCTTCAACACATGGAGGGCACCAGGAGGCCCAAAAGTTCACCACCAGGACCTTTCCTTGCCATTCTTGGGTATTGACTGTTTTTCCATCCGGCGTTTGCCAAGAATTGGCAAAAAATGCTTTCACAGCGGGATCGCTGGCCAAGCCAGTTTTATAAATCCACTGGGAGGTGAGTACACCCCCAAGGAGTGCCAAAAGACTAATTGCGACGATGATGATCAATTGTCTACGGTTCATTGCAACTCCTTCGCTAAAATTCGCTAATGCATATACATATCTTGGGCATTTGCGGTACTTTCATGGGCGGCATTGCCGCAATCGCGAGGCAGGCTGGGCATCGCGTTACTGGTTGCGATGCCAACGTCTATCCCCCAATGAGTACGCAGCTTGAAGCTCAAGGCATCGAACTAATTGAAGGATTCTCACCCAAGCAATTATCTCAGTTTGAGACCATGCCTGATTTATTCGTGATTGGCAATGTGGTTTCTCGTGGTAATCCATTGATGGAAGCAATTCTCAATCAAGGGCTACCCTATATCTCAGGCCCGCAATGGTTGGGCGAACAAGTTTTGTATGGGCGACATGTTTTAGCTGTAGCGGGTACGCATGGCAAGACAACTACTTCAGCTATGTTGACTTGGATTTTGGAATTCAACGGTTACAAACCGGGTTATCTCATTGGTGGTGTGCCTCTGAATTTCACAGTGTCTGCACGTTTAGGCGAAAGTAAATATTTTGTTATTGAAGCTGATGAATATGACACTGCTTTCTTTGATAAGCGTAGTAAGTTTGTTCACTATCGACCACGTACGGCCCTATTGAATAACTTAGAGTTTGATCACGCCGATATTTTTGCTGATCTTGCGGCAATCGAAACACAATTTCATCATTTAGTGCGCACTGTTCCTGGCGATGGTTTACTGGTTGTAAATGGTGAGGAGCCTGCATTGGCGAGCGTGATCACGCGTGGCGCTTGGGCGCCTGTAGAGCGGTTCGGGCAAGAACTCACAAATGAATGGTCTTTAATTGCTCAAGAGGCTGATGGTTTCATCGTGCGCAAGGCAGGTAAAGAGGTAGCCACTGTGAAGTGGGCGCCTGATTCTGGTGTGATGGGTAGACACAATCAACTCAATGCACTTGCAGCGATTGCTTGCGCAAATCATATTGGCATCTCTCCAGCAGATGGTGCACGTGCGTTGGCGGAATTTAAGAATGTAAAGCGTCGCTTGGAAACGATTGGTGTTGCAAATGACATCACGATCTATGATGATTTTGCCCACCATCCAACCGCGATCACGACTACAGTTGATGGTCTTCGTCGCCGTGTTGGTAAAGAACGCATCTTGGCGGTGCTTGAGCCACGTTCAAATACGATGAAGCTCGGTGTGATGAAAGCTCAACTTCCTGGAAGTCTAGAGGCTGCTGACAAAGTGTTTGCCTATGGCGCTAATGCCGGCAAGGAATCATTGGGCTGGGATTTGGCAGATGTCTTATCTCCACTCAATATACAAGAACGGGGTAAAGCGCATGCCTTTGATGATCTTGAGGCATTAGTGAAGGCGGTTGCCCATGAGGCTCAGCCTGGCGATCACATTTTGGTAATGAGCAACGGCGGGTTTGGTGGCGTACACCAGAAAATATTAGAAGCCATTTCGGCGCAGTAAAAAAATTAATAACAAAAGCAAAAATAGAAAGCAAATCATGGGCAATAGACTAAAAGACAAAGTAGCCATCATTACCGGCGCGGCAAAGGGTATTGGTTTTGCTACTGCTCAGCGTTTTGCAGAAGAAGGCGCAAAAGTTATCATTACGGATATTGGCCTGGAGGCCGTTAATAGCGTGGCTGAAAAAACGCCTAATGCCGAAGGCTATGTCATGAATGTCACCGATCGCGCTAGCATTCAGTCAGTTGTAGACCAGGTAATGCAAAAGCATGGGCGGATTGATATCTTGATCAATAACGCAGGCATTACTCAAGATGCACGCTTAATTAAGATGACCGAAGCACAGTTTGATACTGTGATTGATGTCAATCTGAAGGGTGTATTTAATTGCACTCAGTTAATCGTGCCGCACATGCTGGAAGCTGGCTCTGGCGCAGTGGTCAATGCATCAAGCGTTGTGGGTCTCTACGGTAATTTTGGCCAAACCAATTACTCAGCTACTAAATTTGGTGTGATTGGTTTTACAAAAACATGGGCGCGTGAATTAGGGCCTAAAGGCATTCGAGTCAATGCGGTGTGCCCAGGTTTTATCGCCACTGAAATGGTTATGGCTATGCCAGCAAATATTGTGCAAGACATTGAAAAACGCAGTTGGCTTGGTCGTCTGGGTACCCCCGCTGAAATGGCAAATGTGTATTTATTCTTAGCAAGCGATGAGGCAAGCTATGTTAATGGAGTGGCATTAGAGGCCAGCGGCGGGATCTCGCTCTAAGCATGAATCTTTTATACGAAGAAGGTGGCGATATTAAGATCGCCACAGTCCAGTCTGCTTCAGGCGCTGGCGATGCAGAGTCTTGGCAAGCAACTAGTCTTTCTGGAAAAAAGATCAAACTCAAAGCCAAGGAAGTGTGGTTGCGTTTTGAAAAGCCTGAAGCTCAAATGGCTATGGATGAAGCCAGCACACTCACTGCGGATATTGATTTGCAGTTCCTTTGGGACTGTGCGCCTGATGAAGAGTTTGGCTTGGTTGATGTAGCGCATGAGTACTTTGGCTCACAAGCGAGCATTCCACAACAAATTGCGCTGGCTATTGCCTTGCAAGGGGCGCCAGTATTTTTCCGTCGCAAGGGGCGCGGACGGTTTCAGAGGGCTCCACTAGAGCAGTTACAGGCTGGTTTGGCTGCATTAGATCGCAAACAAAAAGAGCTCGAACAGCAATCCATTTGGCAGCAAGAGTTGGTTGCTGGTACTTTCCCTGAGTCACTGAAGTCTTCAGCCAAGCAATTACTTTTCTCGCCCGATAAAAATACCTCTGCCTATAAGGCATTGATCGCAGCCTGCACTGAAACCGGGGAGTCTCCGGCGCAGCTGATGATTCGTTGTGGTGCAATCGACTCTCCTTTGGCGTATCACCAGGGCTTGTTCCTGAAGGCGCATTTTCCGAATGGAGCGGATCACAACCTTGCTATCGGAGTTGATCAAGCAGCATATGCAGCTGCTATTGCTGAGCTGCCGCTTGCTCAGGTACAAGCATTCTCCATTGATGATTCGGGCACTACAGAGATTGATGATGCTCTATCCGTTACGGTAATCGAGGGCGGGCATCGAGTAGGTATTCACATCGCTGCTCCTGGATTGGCCATTACAAAAGATGATCCACTAGATCTAGTCGCTCGCAATCGCATGTCCACGGTGTACTTTCCGGGTGACAAAATTACAATGCTGCCCGATTCAGTAATTGAGCAATTTTCATTAGATGAGGGTATGCCTAGACCAGCCTTATCAATCTATGTGGATATTGATGCTGAGGGCATTGCCAATCGAGCGAGCTTGCAGATGCGTGCTGAGATGGTGCCGATGGCTGCCAATTTGCGCCTGGAAAATATTGAGCATCTCGTGAGTGAAGAGAGTCTGCTGGATGAGGGTTCTAACTACCCCTATCGCAAAGAGCTGGCGACTCTATGGCAAGCTGCTAAACATCTGCATGCAGGGCGTCAAGAGAAGCGTCTAGCAAATGGTTTGCGTGCTGAGCAGTTAGGTGTCATAGATCCAAATGCCCTGGCAAGAGACTTTCATTTTCAGATTCAAGATGTTGATGGGGTTCAGCGCGTAGAAATCGTGCCACGTCAACGCGGTTCTATTTTGGATACGATTGTTGCGGAGTGGATGATTTTCTGTAATAGCGCCTCAGGACAGCTTCTAGCAGATCATGGTCTTCCTGGATTATTCAGAACTCAAAAGGGTTGGGGTCCATTGCGTACTCGGATGCAAACAACCCCTGGACCTCATGAGGGTCTTGGCTTGGACTATTACGCCTGGTGTACATCTCCTTTACGTCGATATTCTGATTTGGTGAATCAGTGGCAATTAATTGCACTAGCAAAGCATGGTGTCACTGCCAAGATGGTTGCCCCATTCCCGCCGAGAGACGCTACCTTGATGGGTATTGCCGCTGACTTTGAATCTTGCTATCAAGCTTATGGCGAGTTTCAAGATCGCTTGGAAAAGTATTGGTGTTTACGTTGGATCACTCAAGACGGTGATTCGAAAACAGTGCATGTGCGCCATTTAAAAGAGGGTATGTCCAGAGTGGAGTTAGTACCTCTACATCTACCTATCCCTGAATTGGCCACCCATCCGCGCATGACCCGTGCGGAAGTGGTGATTGCAGGTGTAGATTTGCTGCAGCTAAGTGCTGGTGTTCGTGTGTTGGAGATCGAAGTTAAGGTCGACGCTCCTGAAAAGGCTGTAGAGCAGGGGCCATCAGAAAATTCTGAAGAAGATGCTAGCCCAGATTAAATCGCTAGAGTTTCCATGTCCTGAAAGGCTTGGTAAGGCTTTGCGTTATTTGCGCAGCGCCTGGAATCGCTACCCATTCCGATTTGCCTTGTGCGCTTCAATACTGATCCATATTGTTTTCTTATCTTTCCGCTGGGGCGTTGGAGAGATTCAGAACCGCAGACTCAATACGCCATTGAGCGTGGTTTTAGTAAACGCCAGCAATAAAACGCCACCTCAAAAAGCAAATAAGTTGGCGCAGGCTGATTTGCAGGGTGGCGGTAAAACAGAAACTCAAGATGCCACAGCAATGCACCGTGCCAGATTGGGTGCTGAGGCTAGGCTTGAGGTTTTAGAAAAACAGCAAAAACAAATGCTCGCTAAGCTAGATGAGCAGCGCAGTCGTTCAGGTGGTCGCAAGAGTGGCGACGAGCAAAAAATTACTCCCCAATTAAATTCTTTAGAGGCTGAGTTAGCTAAACGCTTACAAGCTGATGGTAAAGAGCCTAGACGTAAGGTATTGACTGGAGCTAATACCAAGGCAGTCACGTTTGCGCATTATTACGATGCGATGCGTCAGAAGATTGAGGCTTACGGTAGTGCTTTTTTCCCAAGGGCGAATGGACGCCCTTTGTACGGTAGTCTAGTGATTGTTGTCAGCGTTGATAACCAAGGCAGAATCACTACAAATGCTCAAGGCAAGGATGGGCTCTCGATTGGCCGTAGTTCTGGCAATCCCGAGCTAGACCGCCAAGCGCTGGCAATTGTGAGAGCCTCTGCGCCATTTGGTCCTTTTCCTTCAGAAATGCGTAATCAAATCGATGTCTTAGATTGGATCTCTACTTTTGAGTTCACGCGCGATGGCGTGGATCGCCTAGAGCTACGCCATTAATATTATTTAAAAAGTTTACTAACTCAATTTGCAAATTCGCTTATTCTGTAGTCATCATGAGCTCTACTGATACCGCCTCCCTACACACCGATCCAAGCCTTTTTGCTGGCGTGGATGTCTATGCGGTTGCGGGTAATCCGATTTCTCACAGCAAGTCTCCCTCAATTCATCAACGGTTTGCAGAGCAAGCAAATCAGCGCATGCACTATGGTCGCCTTCAGCCTGAAATAGGTTCATTTGCTCAAGCAGCTAAAGCATTTTTTACTGCAGGCGGCAAAGGCATGAATGTAACGGTGCCTTTCAAGTTAGATGCTCAAAATTTGGCTGATGTATTAACACCGCGTGCTCAATTGGCGGGTGCCGTTAACACTTTGTGGAAGACGGAAGGCAAAATTTTTGGTGACAATACCGACGGTGCTGGTCTAGTGCGCGATTTACTGGCTCAAGGTATTGCACTGCATAGTGCTCGTATTTTATTGATCGGTGCTGGTGGGGCTGCACGGGGTGTAATAGGTCCTTTGCTTGAGCAATCTCCTAAGTCCCTCATCATTGCCAATCGTTCCAGCGCAAAAGCGGATGAGTTGGTTAAGTTATTTGCAGATTTAGCCGGCTCTAAGGAGGTAGCGCTGGAGTCGCGTACTTTGGCTGATTTGGAGGATGTTGCAAAAACTCAGCATCCATTTGATTTGGTCATTAACGCTACTGCTGCTGGTTTAACCGACGAGTCTCCATTGACGCCCGAAGCGGTAGCTAATATTTTTGTGCCCAGCTCTTTCGCCTATGACATGGTTTACGGCAAAACTACTGCCTTCATGCAACAGGCCTTACAACGAGGTGCTCGCGTGAGTGATGGCCTTGGAATGTTGGTTGAGCAAGCGGCTGATGCATTCTTGCTTTGGCGGGGCGCGCAATTAGCGAGTGCAATTTACCCCCGCGCAGTCTTAGCAGAGTTACGCAGTTAATTTGCTCTGATGCGCTGGCTTCTTTACCCAGTGAAATGTTTGCTAGCAGGCTTTGTAGCTATGCAAATCTTTTTTGCATTACAAATTGCATTGTGGATTGGCTTAGATCCCAGTAGCACTGCGTTTCAGAGAGCCGAGCACTGGCGTTTATGTACCTGGCATTGGACCTGTCCAGTGCAATCTCATTGGGTGCCTTATGACAAGATCTCGAACAATCTCAAGCGCGCTGTTTTAGTCAGTGAAGACGATATCTTCTTTCAACACAAGGGTGTGCGAGTTGAGGATATGCAAAAAGCCTGGCAGAAAAATCAACAGCAGAATCAGCAAAAAACCCAAGCAGGCAATAAATCCAAAATAGCGTTACGGGGTGGATCTACTATTACCCAGCAATTAGCAAAAAATTTATTTCTTTCTTCAGAGCAACATTATTTGCGCAAGGGCCAGGAGCTCATCATTACCGGGCTTTTGGAATTAATACTTTCTAAGCAGAGATTGTTTGAGATTTATCTCAATTCGGTAGAGTGGGGTGAAGGCATTTTTGGAGTTGGTGCCGCCTCTCAGCATTATTTTGCTACAAGTCCAGCAGCCCTAGATCGGGACCAAGCTGCTGCTCTAGCTTCAGCGCTGCCAGCGCCAAAGTGTTTTGACAAGCAGCAGTATTGCCGTCGAGGAAGTATTAATTATTCCGCTCGCCAAGAATTTGTCTTAGAAAATATGGATAGAGTTGCCTTGGCGCCTTATCCAAAGAGCGGTGCGGGTAAATAATTTCTTGTTTTACTTAACTATTTGTTTGCAGCTGCTCGAAGTGCATCCCGAGTACTCATGGCAACGACTCTAGCCGCTTCAGCAAAATCAGCGCCTGAGCTGGCATACAGAATCGCTCGGGAAGAATTGATGATCATCCCTGCTCCTGGTTTGCCGGTTATTTTTCCCGCGCTGACAGTGGCATCAATATCACCACCTTGAGCACCTATCCCTGGAATCAATAAGGGCATATCACCAACAATGGCGCGTACCTTGGCAATTTCTTCTGGGAAAGTAGCGCCGACTACCAGGCTGATCTGCTCAGAACTATTCCACTGTTGTGCAGCCAGCTTGGCCACATGCAGATAAAGGGGCTCGCCATTGGGTGCCACATTCAGGAACTGCAAATCGGACCCGCCAGGATTGGATGTGCGGCAGAGGACAATAACTCCTTTGCCTGCGTGCTTTAGGTAGGGCTCGATCGTGTCAAAGCCCATGTATGGGTTTACGGTTACAGCATCAGCGCCGTATCGATCAAAGGCCTCCAGAGCGTAATGGTCAGCAGTGCTGCCGATATCTCCACGTTTGGAATCCAGGATGACTGGGATGTGGGGGTATTTATCTTTGAGGTGCTTGATTAGTTTTTCTAGTTGAGCCTCTGCTCTTTGGGAGGCAAAGTAAGCAAATTGAGGTTTGAAGGCGCAGACCAAATCCGCGGTCGCATCTGCGATTTCTCGGCAGAACTCATAGATGCCCTCGGCATTCCCTTGTATGGGGAGGGGCAAGCGCTTCGGATCCGGGTCAAAACCAACACACAGCATGCTGCCTTGGGAAGCCCATGCGGATTGGAGTTGCTGGTTAAAGGTATTTAAGCGAGAGTTCATTGGATTTGGCTTATTTTAGTGAAACTGTCATGTTCGATAGGATAAACTAGCGCACATTCCTTAGGAGTTCACCATGATCAACTTGTTCGTCCTGCAAAATGGCCGCCTCTCCCAAGAGCAAGTCGAAGATCGCAATGAATTATTGCAATATGCCAATCCTATCTGGATTGACGTGGTTGATCCAGAAGAAGAGGAATTAATTTGGATTAAAGAGGCATTTGGCGTACTTTTGCCTGAGTTGGATGACTTGGGTGACTTAGAAGCGTCTGCGCGTTATTTTGAAGCAGATGATGGCCACCTCCACATCCGTACTGATTTCTTATTGGATGAAGAAGAAACCTCTCGCAACGTTAGAGTAGCGTTTGTTCTGACTAAGCAAGTGTTGTTCTCAATTCATGACGAAGATTTGCCAGTGTTCCGTTTAGTTCGCTTGCGTGCCCGTTTGCGTCCTGGTTCAGTGAGCAATGCAAAAGATGTGTTGCTAGATTTGTATTCAACCGATGCTGAGTATTCTGCTGATGCTTTGGAAGAGGTTTATGAAAACCTGGAGCAAGCTGGTAAACGAGTCTTGCAAGATGACATTAATGATGCGGATGCCGAGCAAGTCCTCGAAACCATTGCCAAAGAGGAAGATACCAACGGACGCATTCGTCGTAACGTGATGGATACCCGCAGAGCCTTGTCCTTCCTTATGCGCAGCAAGTTACTTTCTGATGAGCAGCAGGAGGAGGCGCGTCAAATTTTGCGCGATATCGACTCTCTGGAAAACCATACTGCTTTCTTATTCGATAAGATTAACTTCTTGATGGATGCTACCGTAGGTTTTATTAACTTGAACCAATCCAAGATCATCAAGATCTTCTCGGTGGTATCGGTAGCCTTAATGCCACCAACCTTGCTTGCCAGTATTTGGGGTATGAACTACAAGCACATGCCTGAGTTAGATGCGACTTGGGGTTATCCAATGGCGATTGTTGCAATGGTAATTTCAGCAATCATTCCACTCTGGTATTTCCACAGCAAAGGCTGGATGAAGTAATTAGCAGTCTGTATTTGCGCTTAACTTCTGAGTAGTGCGATTAACTCAGTCAGTGCAAATTCGGTTGCTTGTTGCCTTACTGCTTGACGATCACCGTCAAAATGCATGGTTTTAGTGAGGGTTTGATTTTCAGTCGCCCAGCCAAAACAGACTGTGCCAACGGGCTTCTCAGCGGTCCCGCCTGACGGGCCGGCAATCCCAGTGATAGAAATAGCTACATCACTTCCTGAATTGATCCGCGCACCTTCGGCCATGGCCTTAGCCACTGGCTCGCTGACAGCCCCATAGGACTCAATTAGCTGAGCTGGGACCGCCAGGCACTCCGTTTTTGCTTCATTGCTGTAAGTGATATAGCCACGTTCAAACCACTCGCTTGAGCCTGCAAGTTCAGTCAGGGTGGCAGATACAAGACCACCAGTACAAGATTCTGCGAGCGACACCGTCCAATTTCTGGAAAGCAAAATCTCGGCTAAGGTTTTGGTGAGATCAATTGAGTTCATTATCTAATGAGAAACTGTATCAATGCTATTGCGAGCAGCGTACAAAAGGCGGCGGCAAGATCATCCACCACAATTCCAAACCCTCGCCAAATGATTTGCAAGAAGCTTGATCGCTGAGTGCTATTACTTGCTGTATTTTTAAAGTGACGATCAATCATGCCAATAGGTCCTGGTTTGATGGCATCAAAAAATCGGAATAGCGCAAAAGCAATAAACTGCATCCAAGCATTAGCTGGCATGATGAAGATAAGCACCAGCCAGAACGCGACGATCTCATCCCAAACAATACCGCCAAAATCTTTTTTACCAAGCTCTTCGCTGACATGGCCGCAGATCCAGCAGCCGAGCAAAATGCCGCCACCAATGATCCAGAGAAAGTCTGCCGTACTGAAAAAGTATTCACCTATTAGAAATGCAGCCCAGGCCCAGAGCGTGCCGGCAGTGCCTGGAGCTACAGGGCTTAATCCGCTACCAAAGCCAAAGGCAATAGTGCGACTGGCAGTTTGAAAAACCCATTTGAAGTTTGGTATCACTTCTGCGGAATGCTCAACATTGGTCATCGTGCGAAGTGGTCAAATGAGTTGAGGAAAGGAGCTGCTTGTGAATCACTCAGGAGAGCTCCTGATGCATCTAGTAAATATACTCTTGCCTGATCATCTTTTTTCGGAAGTATTTTTCCAATCAGTGTTAGTGGCAAGTGAAGTGACTTACCAATCTCCTGTATTTTTTTCTGCTGGCTTGATGGTGCAGTAAAGCAAAGCTCATAATCATCACCACCACATGCAGCAAATAAATTTTGAATAGAGGAATCTTGTTTTTTCAAGATGCTCGATTTTGGTAGTTGGCCCAGATGAATTTGCGCATCCACTTGCGATTGCTTCAAGATATGGCGTAAATCACCTAACAAGCCATCAGAGATATCTAAAGCTGCGCTCGCCACATTTCTTAATTGAATGCCTAATTCAATGCGCGGCTTTGGTTGATGCATACGGTTTTCGATTCGTTGTAAATCTTCACTAGATAGATTTATTTCATGACGCAGTGCAGCAAGAGTAAGTCTGGCATCTCCAACCGAACCCGAGACCCAAATGTCATCACCCGTCTTTGCTCCAGATCTGCGAATAGCATTGCCGGCAGGGATGCTGCCAAAGGCGGTGATCGAGATGGTTAGGGGGCCTGCAGTGGTATCGCCGCCGATAAGGGGGCAGGAATACTCCTTAGCAATGGCAAAAAGCCCTTTAGAGAAAGCTTCTAGCCAGACTTCATCTACTTTTGGTAGGGCGATTGCCAAAGTAAACCCCAGCGGACTTGCCCCCATGGCTGCGAGGTCTGAAAGGTTAACTGCTAGGGCTTTGCGGGCCAATAGGGCGGCATCGGCGCCAGCAAAAAAGTGCCTGCCCTCCACCAACATATCGCTGGTAATGGCTATTTCTTCATTTTCTGGTGGTTTGATCAGGGCGCAGTCATCACCAATACCCAAGGTAACACTTTGATCTGCTTTAGAGCGCATTGAATCCGCGCCCGTTTTGAAAAAACGTTCAATGAGGTCAAATTCACCGAGGGGGGTGGAGCGAGAAGACATGCCCCATTTTATGGCGGTTATGAGGTGAATGTCCGAGAGGAATAGAATTGAAGTCTTATAAGTCTTAACTAAATGAAGATAAGACAGAACTTAGCGAGTTAGTGGATGAGCAAAGAAAATAATAAAGAGCAACAAATTGCAGCCTTAAGAGAGGCAGCGCTTCAGTACCACGAGTTTCCGACTCCGGGAAAAATTGAAATTGCCCCAACAAAGCAATTAACCAATCAACGAGACTTAGCCCTTGCATACACGCCTGGCGTTGCAGCTCCTTGCGAAGAAATTGTTAAAGATCCGGCCAATGCATTCAAGTACACCGCCCGTGGAAATTTAGTTGGCGTTATTACGAACGGTACAGCTGTTTTAGGCTTGGGAAATATTGGACCGCTGGCAAGTAAGCCGGTGATGGAAGGTAAAGCGGTTCTTTTTAAGAAGTTTGCCGGCATTGACGTTTTCGATATCGAAGTTAATGAAAGCGATCCCGATAAGTTAGTAGAAATTATTGCGGCACTAGAGCCAACGTTTGGCGGCATTAATTTAGAAGATATTAAAGCGCCTGATTGCTTTGTCGTTGAGCGTAAGTTGCAAGCACGCATGAAGATCCCAGTCTTTCATGATGACCAACACGGTACAGCGATTGTGGTTGCAGCCGCCATCATCAATGGTTTGAAGGTGGTTGGTAAAAAAGTAGAAGACGTTAAGTTGGTTACCTCAGGGGCGGGTGCTGCTGCGCTAGCTTGCTTAGACCTATTGGTTGATTTAGGTATTCAGCGTAAAAATATTTGGGTTACTGACTTGGCTGGTGTTGCATACAAAGGCCGTAAAGAGTTGATGGACCCTGAAAAGGAGCCGTTCTGCCAAGATACGGATTTGCGCACGCTTGATCAAGCGATTGAAGGTGCAGATATTTTCTTAGGTCTTTCTGCTGGCGGTGTGCTTAAGCAAGACATGGTGAAGAAGATGGCACCGAAGCCATTGGTTTATGCCTTGGCAAATCCAACCCCAGAAATCTTGCCTGAAGAAGTAAAAGCGGTTCGTCCAGATGCAGTGATGGCAACGGGCCGTACTGATTATCCGAACCAAGTGAATAACGTTTTGTGTTTCCCGTTCATCTTCCGCGGCGCATTGGATGTGGGTGCAACAACGATTACCCGTGGCATGGAAGTCGCAGCGGTAAAGGCAGTAGCGGAATTGGCTCAAGCAGAACAGAGCGAAGTGGTTGCTTCTGTTTACGGTCTCGATAACTTATCCTTTGGCCCGGAGTATTTAATTCCAAAACCATTTGATCCACGTCTCATTACAGTCATTGCTCCTGCGGTTGCTAAGGCGGCAATGGATGATGGCGTGGCTTCACGTCCGATTAAAGATTTCGATGCCTATCGCAATCAGTTGCAGCAATTCGTGTACCACTCAGGTACTTTGATGAAGCCACTCTTTAGCATTGCTAAACGTGTACCAGCAAATCAAAAACGTATTGTGTTCGCTGAGGGTGAAGATGAGCGTGTATTGCGTGCAGTGCAGATCATCATTGATGAGCATCTTGCTACCCCAATTCTGATTGGTCGCCCAGCAGTGATCGAGCATCGTATCGAGAAGTTTGGCCTGCGTATGAAGGCGGGAGATGACTTTGAGATTGTGAATCCAGAGAATGATTCACGCTTCCGTGATTTCTGGCAAACCTACCTTGCACTCACAGAGCGTAAGGGTGTAACTCAGTCGTTTGCTAAGTTGGAAGTGCGTCGCCGCAATAGCTTGATTGGAAGTCTGTTGATTCAAAAAGGCTTTGCCGATGGCATGATTTCTGGCACAGTCGGCAATATCGCTACGCACTTGAAATATATTGATGAAGTGATTGGGCATGAGCCTGGTGCAAATGTATATGGTGCGATGTCAGGTTTGATTCTTCCCGGTCGCCAAGTATTTTTAGTGGATACTCATATCAATCTTGATCCTACTGCTGAACAGTTAGCAGACCTCACTCTCATGGCTGCAAGTGAAATGCGTAAGCTAGGACTAGCTCCTAAAGTTGCATTACTTTCCCATTCCAATTTTGGTTCTAGCAACGCCCCCTCTGCAGTCAAGATGCGTGAAGTGTTGGCATTGCTCCAAAAGGCAGATCCAACTTTAGAGGTTGACGGAGAAATGCATGGCGATAGCGCTTTAGATGCAAGCATTCGTGAAGGTGCAGTATCTTCATCTTCACTGAAGGGCGATGCCAACCTATTGGTTCTGCCAAATATCGATGCTGCCAATATTTCTTATAACTTGCTAAAAACAGCAGCAGGCAATGGCATTGCAATCGGCCCCTTGTTGCTAGGCGTTGCTAAGCCAATTCACATTCTCACTCCAGCCGCAACTGTGCGCCGTATTGTGAATGTGACAACTTTGGCGGTTGTAGAGGCAGCGAGCAACGCCAGAGGCATTACGTAAGAATCGGTAACATATGTAAGTTAGCAATAACTTACATATGTTATTTCTATATAAATCAGTGCTTTACATAAAATGCACTGTATTTGGGCTTGATTTGATGGCGTGTTACGGGTAACCTAGCACCCATCATGAATAATCGCTCTGAAAACAGCAATACAGCCAGCTTCGATGAACATAGCCGTGCTGAAAGTTGGGATAGCAATGATCGACTGGAAACCGAATCATCCGCTGCCAACATTTATGCTGAAGGCGGTTTATCTCGTTTACAAACCTATGCAGCAAATCAAGTTTCGGGGAAAAAAGTGACAGCTTCTTGGCGTGCCGCTTTGGCCGTTCGCGATGCCGGACCGCCGGCAATGTTGCGCAGTGTGCGCCCTAATATCGTTCAATCCATTCGCGCTTTCCGCACTCCTGATTTGCAGGAAGCGGCAACTGAATTGGGTCAACACTTTATTTATGCCAATTGCGCCAATGCTATGACTAAAGGTGAAGTATTGGAGTCAATTGCGATTGCCTACAAATTTACTAAGCAGCAGGCAAAAAATTACGATCCTTTGTTAGATGCCTTGACGACTACCGTAGACAAGTCTGGCCCACAGCCTGGATTTGTAGTGGTGCTCGAAGGACTGCCTTGCACTCAGAAGTTTGACAAAGAAGCTCGTGAAACATTGTTGGATGTTTTCCGCGATGCCGTTGATTTCTGGGCCGAGCGCCGCACTCCATACCGCGTTTTCTATTCTTTTGCTTAATCGCTAAAGTCTTGTAAGCCCTATAAATCGCCTCTATTTGAGGCGATTTTGCATTTCAGGATTCCATATGCTGTGTACGGCTGTAATAGCCACTACACCCGCTGTTTCTGTTCTGAGTACCCGCTCCCCCAGTGAAACCAATTGATAGCCTGCTGCTTGCGCTTGCGCCTCCTCTTCAGGGGTATGACCTCCTTCGGGGCCGATCATTAAGACGATATCTTGAGGATCATTTTGTATTAGCACTGAATACAGGCTTTTGGTGGCATCTGGACTGAGTAATAACTTAAGTGCGGGTTTGGGGCTCGCCTTCAAATACGCTTCAAACGTTTGAATGGGTTCCAGGCTTGCAAAGACGGTGCGGTCGCATTGTTCGCATGCAGCTTGAATGATCCCTTCCCAGTGGGCTAGACGCTTTTGGGCGCGTTCCTGGTCGCTAGAGCGGGTAAGCTTGAGGATTGAACGCTCACATTGCATTGGGGCAATATTTTGGGCGCCAGTCTCTACTGCTTTTTCAACAATCCAGTCCATTTTGTCGCCACCAGCTAAGCCTTGAGCCAAAGTAATGGCATATGGGGTCTCGCGGTGGGTATCTGTGCGGATATCCGTCAACTGAACTTGACCCGTTTTTCCGTTCAAAGAGAGTAGTTCCCCCTTGGCTACCTGGCCTTTTCCATCAAATACAGGGAAAAATTCCCCGGTTTGGACACGTCTCACGCGCAAATGGTGGGCAACCTCTGGGGGGAGGGCGGTTGGCTTTTGGGATTCCCATGGTCCGGGAAGATAAAATTGAGGCATTACTGAAATATAGCCAATTAATTTTCCAGAGACCACTTTTACGATGTCAAATCTTCAAATTCGTATGGCAAATGCCATTCGCGCCTTATCCATGGATGCAGTACAGCAGGCAAATTCAGGTCACCCTGGCATGCCAATGGGTATGGCAGATATTGCTGTTGGTCTTTGGAATGAACATTTAAAACATAATCCAACAGATCCACATTGGATTGATCGTGATCGTTTCGTTTTATCCAATGGCCATGGATCAATGTTGTTGTACTCACTCTTGCATCTTTCTGGTTACGACTTGCCAATTGAGGAGTTGAAAAATTTCCGTCAATTGCATAGCAAAACTCCGGGACATCCTGAGTATGGAATTACTCCCGGCGTAGAAACAACTACGGGTCCATTGGGTCAAGGAATTTCGAATGCAGTAGGAATGGCGCTTGCTGAAAAATTATTGGCAGAAGAATTTAATCGTCCTGGCTTTAATATTGTTGATCACTTCACCTATGTATTTTTAGGTGATGGTTGTTTGATGGAGGGCATTAGCCATGAAGTATGTTCTTTGGCTGGCACACTCAAACTCAATAAGTTAATTGCATTGTGGGATGACAATGGTATCTCGATTGATGGCAAAGTCGTTTCTTGGTTTAACGAAGATACGCCAAAGCGTTTTGAGGCTTATGGCTGGAACGTCATTCGCGCTGTTGATGGGCATGATGCAGAGGCTGTATCAGCTGCGATTGCAAAGGCTAAAAAGAGCGATAAGCCAACCCTGATTTGCTGCAAGACCGCGATTGGTCAAGGCTCGCCAAATATGGCTGGCAGCGATAAAGTGCATGGCTCGCCACTGGGCGCGACTGAAATTGCTGAAACTCGTGTTGCATTGAATTGGCCATACGCGCCATTTGAAATTCCAAAAGATATTTATGCGGCATGGGATTTTAAAAAGCGCGGTCAAGCTGCCGAACACGAGTGGAATAAAGAATTTCAGAAATACAAAAACAAATTTCCAGAACTTGCTGCTGAATTGCAACGTCGTATGGCGGGTGATTTATCTCAAGATTTTTCATCTACATTAAATGCGTACTTAAAAACTTGCCAAACTAAAGCAGAAACCATTGCGACTCGTAAAGCAAGCCAGAACGCGATCGAAGCTTTGGCACCTGCCTTGCCAGAATTCATGGGAGGCTCTGCCGACTTAACAGGATCCAACCTAACTAATTGGCCTTCATGCAAACCTGTGCGCGCTGATCAATGGGGTAATCACATCAACTATGGCGTGCGTGAATTTGGCATGAGCGCCATCATGAACGGTATTGCCTTGCATGGTGGATATATCCCATTTGGCGGCACATTCTTAACTTTCTCCGATTACAGTCGTAACGCTTTGCGTATGGCTGCATTGATGAAGTTGCGCAGTATTTTTGTCTTCACCCACGACTCAATTGGCCTGGGTGAAGATGGTCCAACCCATCAGTCTGTAGAGCATGTTGCTAGCTTGCGCCTTATTCCAAACCTCATGGTTTGGCGTCCTTGTGACACCACAGAGAGTGCTGTAGCCTGGGGCTCAGCCATTGAACGTAAGAATGGACCTAGCGCCCTAATCTTTAGTCGTCAGAATTGCCCATTTGTATCTCGTACCCCTGCACAAATTAAAGAAATCGCTCGTGGCGGTTACGTTTTGCGTGATCCTTCTGGCAAGATTGATGCAGTCATTATTGCGACTGGTTCTGAAATTGCGCTTGCATTACAAACTGTGCAGCAGTTGGAAAAAGAAGGTTTAGGTATTCGCGTGGTTTCGATACCTTCAACCACTGTTTTTGATCAACAGGATGCTGCCTACAAAGCAAAAGTATTGCCTGCGAATATTCCGCGCATTGCAGTTGAAGCGGGCGTGAGTGATTTCTGGTGGAAGTATGGCTGCGCAGCAGTTCATGGCGTAGATACCTTTGGCGAATCAGCGCCAGCACCAGTGTTGTATGAATATTTTGGATTAACGGCTGACCGGATTGCAAAGACAGTTAAACAATGCATTGCAAAGAAATAATAAAAATACGAAATAAATTCAATATTAGTAAGGGGAAATAAATGACAATTCGTGTCGCAATTAATGGTTATGGGCGTATTGGCCGCATGGTATTACGTGCTCTTTATGAAGATCAAGTAAACGGCAAGCCACGTCGTGATATCCAGATCGTCGCAATTAATGCGATGGGTGATATTGCTATTAACGCGCACCTTACAAAATATGACTCTGCGCATGGCCGCTTCCCAGCAGATGTGTCTGTTGATGGTGATTACATGGTGGTTAATGGCGATCGCATCAAAATGTTCTGCACTCGTAATCCTGCGGAAACTCCATGGGGTGAATTAGGCGTTGATTTGGTTTTGGAATGTACTGGTAAGTTCACTTCAAAAGAAAAGGCCATGATTCATATTGAGCAGGGCGCAAAGAAAGTATTGATTTCTGCTCCTGGTGAAAAAGATGTAGACGCAACTATTGTGTACGGCGTAAATCAAAATGTGCTGAAGCCAAACGATGTGGTTGTATCTAATGCCAGTTGCACAACAAACTGTTTGGCTCCATTAGTTAAACCGCTCTTAGAAAAGATCGGCATTGAATCTGGTTTGATGACTACTATTCATGCATTTACTAATGACCAAGTGTTAACAGATGTGTATCACAAGGATATGCGTCGTGCGCGTTCTGCTGTTACCAGCATGATCCCAACGAAGACAGGTGCTGCTAAGGCAGTTGGTTTAGTTTTGCCGGCATTGGCAGGTCGCTTTGATGGCTTCGCAATGCGTGTACCAGTCATTAATGTTTCTGTTGTCGACCTCACTTTTGCTGCTAGTCGCGCCACCAGCGTTGACGAAGTGAATGCCATTCTCAAGACTGCTAGCGAAGGGGAGCTCAAAGGTATTTTGGGCTTCAATACATTGCCCTTGGTATCCATTGACTTTAACCACGATCCACGCCCAAGTATTTATGACGCCTCCCAAACTCGCGTCTCTGCAGATGGCAAGTTGGTCAAAGTACTAGCTTGGTATGACAACGAATGGGGTTATTCAGTGCAGATGCTCAATGCTGCTGAAGCGTTAATGGCTGTCAAGTAAGAAAAAATAGATAAGAGTAGTTAAGAGTACTTAAAAGTTGTTAAAAAATACTTAAATCTTCTTTTTAGGCTTAATTTTGTAAAAAAGACCTCAATTTGGGGTCTTTTTTGCTTCTGCAGTGATGAAAACTGCTTATTTTGGCAATTTTATTTAGCTTGTTTGTTGCGGCAATTTTTCTTCAGGCAGTGGCCATACATGGCCAAAGAATGCTCTTGGAGCTTAAAACCCAGGTTTTTAGCAATATCGCGCTGCCTTTTTTCAATGGCTTCGTCTACAAATTCCTCTACATGGCCACAATCGATACAAACCAGATGGTCATGGTGCTGACCCTCATTCAATTCATAAATCGCCCTGCTATCACCTTTGCTAGATTCAAAATGGCTACGCAGTAGAAGGCCAGCCCGTTCAAATTGGGTAAGTACCCGGTAAACCGTTGCCAGACCGATCTCTTTGTCTTCTTTGGCTAGGGCCATGAAGACATCTTCGGCGCTAAAGTGGGTTCCGCCGTTTTGATGAAAAAAATCGAGGATTTTCATCCTTGGGCCGGTAGCTTTTAGGCCAATATCGCGTAAATCTTCAGGACTAGGGTTTTGGGTCATATTTATGGCATTGGGAGCTAAAATCAATATCTTAATGATACGGCCAGCCATGCAAAATTGCCTTGAACTTTTTACCCGCTTTTTGAACCCGTTTTTGAAGGGTGTTTATTCCCCTGCTCGATTGGGGCTGGTGTCCCTGGCTCTATTGGGATTGATGGGGGTGGTTGGATGCACTTCTGCCGTTGATGAAACTCAACGCGCTTGGATGAATAAGGTTTTTAGACCTTATGTTCCAGATGTTGTGCAGGGCAACTTCATTTCTAGCGAGCAGTACGCTAAGTTGCAATTAGGTATGACTCGTGAGCAGGTGCGTCAAATTTTAGGCACTCCGTTATTGGCAAGTTACTTCCATGCGAATCGCTGGGATTATATTTTTGAATTCAAGCGTGCTGGTCAGGTCATGGGCAAAGATCGTCATGTCACAGTGTTCTTTGATGGCGACAAAGTAGTGAAGTTTGACGGTGATGCTTTGCCTACAGAAGTTGAGATGGTTGCCGAGATCGATAACTACTCTAAAACCAAACGTTCATTCTGGGATGTCATTACGGGATCCAATAAGCCACCTGTTACCCCGCCATTGCAGCAACCAGAACTGATGGTGCCAAGTAAAACGGATAATTTGGCAGCGGGTGCGGCCATACCACCAGCTACTACTGGTAGTTCATTCTGGGACTTTTTTAGTTTTTCTAAAAAGGATCCAAATGTTCAGCCTGAGCCATTGGGGTCTGGCGCTCTTAATGTTCCGCAGGCTAGTGAAGCCAAGTAAAAATTACTTATGTGTTGATGCTGAAGTGAGTTCCTTTAGCAACTTTTAACCAGAAGCGAAGAAAAATGATGAAGATTGCAATTGCAGGCGCAACAGGCCGTATGGGTAAGATGTTGATTGAGACCGTTCTCAATACAACTGATGCGCAGTTGGTTGGTGCGCTTGAGCATAATGCTTGCCCACAGTTGGGTGAAGATGCTGGCGCCTTCTTGGGTAAAAAAACTGGCGTACTCATTTCTTCTGATGTCCCCCAGGTTTTAGCTAATGCACAATTTTTAATCGACTTCACTAGGCCTGAAGGCACGATGGCCCATTTGGCTGTTGCTGAGAAGACGGGCACCAAAATGATTATTGGTACTACGGGTCTGACTGCCGATCAAATTACGAGCTTGAAAAATGCATCAGCAAAGCTAGCAATTGTTTTTGCGCCAAACATGAGCGTGGGTGTGAATGCCACTTTTAAGTTGCTAGAGATCGCGGCAAAGATGCTCAATCAAGGTTATGACATTGAGATTATTGAAGCGCATCATAAGCATAAGGTGGATGCTCCATCTGGTACTGCACTCAAGATGGGTGAGGTGATTGCGGATGCTTTAGGTGAAAAGCTCGATAACGTTGCCGTGTATGCACGCGAAGGTCATACCGGTGAACGTAAAGAAGGCTCTATTGGTTTTGCAACGATTCGTGGTGGCGATATTGTTGGTGACCATACTGTCTTATTTGCAGGTGATGGCGAACGTATTGAAATCAGTCATAAATCTTCAAGCCGTCAGTCCTATGCGCAAGGTTCATTGCGTGCAGCCCGTTTCTTGCAAAACCAAAATTCTGGTTTATTCGATATGCAAGATGTTCTCGGCTTACGTAAATAATTAGTCAATCAATTAAAAATAGAAGAAAAGAGTTGTCGAAGAATGAGTAAGGATTACGACTACCGCAGTATTGAAGCGGCAGCGCAAGCTGATTGGGAAAGTGCGCAAGTCTATCAAGTAGCCGAGAACGCAGTGGATGCGCAGGGTAAACAGAAGCCAAAGTACTACGCCTGCTCAATGTTGCCTTATCCATCTGGCAAGCTCCACATGGGGCACGTACGCAACTACACCATTAACGATGTGATGACACGTCAGCTCCGTATGCAGGGCTATAACGTCCTCATGCCTATGGGTTGGGATGCCTTTGGCATGCCTGCAGAAAATGCAGCTATTCAGAATAAAGTTCCTCCCGCTAAATGGACCTACGACAACATTGCTTATATGAAAAAGCAAATGGCTGCGATGGGTTTAGCGATTGATTGGTCACGTGAAGTTGCTACCTGTAGTCCTGACTACTATCGTTGGAACCAGTGGCTCTTTTTAAAGATGCTCGAAAAAGGTATCGCGTATCGCAAAACGCAAGTGGTGAATTGGGATCCAATTGATCAAACGGTTTTGGCGAACGAGCAGGTGATTGATGGTCGTGGTTGGCGCTCTGGCGCTTTAGTAGAGAAGCGCGAGATCCCTGGTTATTACTTCAATATCACTGCGTATGCAGAACCATTGCTTTCTGGTTTAGATAGCTTGGGCTGGCCTGAGCGCGTCAAGATCATGCAGCAAAACTGGATCGGCAAAAGCCGTGGTGTACGTTTTGCTTTTAAGCACGATATTGCTGATGATCACGGTAACTTTATTCAAGATGGCCTTTTGTATGTGTTCACTACCCGTGCAGACACCATCATGGGTGTTACGTTCTGCGCTGTAGCAGCTGAGCATCCATTGGCTGCCAAGGCAGCCACTAACAATCCCGAGCTCGCCGCATTTATTGAGAAATGCAAGACCGGTAGCGTGATCGAGGCTGATTTAGCTACTCAAGAAAAAGAGGGGATGTTTACTGGCTTATACGTCACACATCCTTTGACTCATGAGCCAGTGCCTGTTTGGGTTGGTAATTACGTATTAATGTCTTATGGCGATGGCGCAGTTATGGGCGTGCCGGCTCACGATGAGCGCGACTTTGCTTTTGCGCTGAAGTATGACTTACCAATTAAGCAAGTGATTGCGCTCAAAGGCGAGTCGCCAATGTTTAATGCCACTCGTTGGGAGGATTGGTATGCCCAAAAAGAAGGGGTAGTTTGTTTTAACAGTGCTCAGTTTGATGGCTTGTCGCATGAAGAGGCGGTGAGCGCTGTTGCGAAAGAATTTGAAAAGCTCGGCATTGGCGAAATCAAGACTACCTATCGATTGCGTGATTGGGGAATTTCTCGTCAGCGCTATTGGGGTACGCCGATTCCGATTATTCATTGTGGCGATGAGAGCAATTCAGGTTGTGGTGCTGTGCCCGTGCCGGAGGCAGACCTGCCAGTAGTATTGCCGGAAGATTGTGTACCCGATGGCAGTGGTAATCCACTCAATAAGCGCGCTGACTTCTTGAATGTGAAGTGTCCGAAGTGTGGCAAGCCTGCGCGTCGTGAAACTGACACTATGGATACCTTTGTGGATTCCTCTTGGTATTTCATGCGCTATACCGGACCTAATGCTAAGACCATGGTCGATGAGCGCAATGAATATTGGATGCCGATGGACCAGTACATTGGTGGCATTGAGCATGCGATTTTACATTTACTCTATGCGCGTTTCTGGACTAAGGTCATGCGCGATCTCAATCTCATCACGTTTGACGAGCCCTTCCAGAATTTGCTGACCCAAGGAATGGTCCTCAATGAGACCTATTACTCTGAAGATGCTTCGGGTAAAAAGACTTGGCTTAATCCCTTGGATGTGGAATTAGATCTTGATGAGAAGGGTCGTCCGCAAGGCGCCAAGTTGATAGGTGACGCTTCAAATACACCAGTCATCATTGGTGGTGTTGAGAAGATGTCTAAGAGCAAGAACAATGGCGTTGATCCTCAATCATTAATTGATCAATATGGCGCAGATACTGCGCGTTTATTTGTGATGTTTGCCGCCCCTCCTGAGCAACAGTTAGAGTGGTCTGGCGCTGGTGTGGATGGCGCCTCTCGTTTCTTGCGTCGTGTCTGGATGTATTCCAGCGCTCAAGCAGGCGCATTGCGTGACGCTTCTGATAGCTTGCCTAGCAACTTGAGCGATGCTGAAAAAGAACTGCGCCGTGAAGTGCATACGATTTTGAAGCAAGCTAATTTTGACTATCAACGTCGTCAATACAACACGGTGGTTTCTGCTGCGATGAAGATGCTCAATATTCTTGAGCCTATCAAGTTGGAGCAGAATGCTGACATTAGTGCACCTGTCTTGCGTGAATGCTTAAGTATCTTATTACGCGTTCTCTATCCTGTGGTTCCGCACATGACTCATGTGTTGTGGAAAGATCTTGCTTATACAAAGACTTACGGGCCTTTGCTTGATGCTCCATGGCCTTCGGTAGATGAAGCGGCATTGGTGCAGACTGAACTGACTTTGATGTTGCAGATTAATGGCAAGTTGCGTGGTGACATTAAGGTGCCAGCAGATGCAAGTAAAGAGCAAGTTGAGTCATTGGCTTTACAAAGTGAGCCCGCACAAAAAGCTTTGAATGGAAATTCACCGAAAAAGGTAATTGTGGTGCCTGGACGTTTGGTCAATATTGTTGCTTAAATAGAAAAAGAGACATGAGCGTAAATTCCCTTCGTCGTGCAATGCTAGGCTTAATTGCTACTGCCCCATTCAGTGGATTGATCGCTTGCGGCTTTCGTCTGCGCGGTATGGTGGATTTACCATTCAAGGTCATTGCAATTACTGGTAACCCATCCCCACCACTCAGGGCAGACTTACAGACGGCGATTCTGACGGGTACGGATGCGAAAGTTGCTATCAATCCTAAAGATGCAGATCTCATCTTGGAAATTACTAACGATATCAATGGTCGCGAGATTTTGGCTTACAACTCCAACGGTCAAGTCTCTGCATATCGCCTCAATATTCGTGTTGGCTTTAGAGCCTACGACTTGGCTGGAGCAGAAATCGTGCCTGAGGCAGAGATTTACATGACTCGCGATATGGACTTCACGGCTTCCACTGTTTTGGCTACCGATGTTCAAATTCAGCAATTCTTAACCCTCATGCGTAAGGATTTGGCCATTCAAATCTTACGTCGCGTTGCTGCTGCAAGAGCGCAGCAATCAAGAGCTTTCTAGAGGTCAATTAAGGCATGGTTAAAGTTGATGCCTTGCAAGTGCACCTCAAGTCTTTGAGTTCTGGTGGCGCTATGTTGCCGCTGTATGTTTTTAGCGGTGATGAGCCGCTATTGATGATGGAAGCGATGGATCAATTGCGGTCCGCTGCCAAGAAACAAAACTTCACCGAACGCGAAGTGCTATTACAAGAGCGTGGATTTGATTGGAGCGCTCTTCTGAGTGCTGGTCAGACCATGTCTTTATTTGGCGATAAGCGTTGGGTTGAACTACGCATTCCAACTGGTAAGCCTGGACGCGATGGAGCTGACGCTCTTAAGCAGTTCGCATCTCAAATTGCTGCGCAGCCTATGGGGTCAGATGGTCCAGATACAGTTGTCTGTATTGTGTTGCCTCGCTTGGATGGCAAGACCAAGACTTCTGCTTGGTTCAGTGCTTTAGATGATGCTGGTATGGCAATCCAGATTGATTCTTTGGATCGCAGTCATTTGCCACAGTGGATCGCTGGACGACTTAAGCGCCAAGATCAAGAGGTAGGGCCGGGTCCAGAGGGTCAGCGTGCACTTGAATTTATTGCTGAGCAGGTAGAGGGCAATCTCATTGCTGCTCATCAAGAAATTTTGAAGTTGGGTTTGTTATATCCCGTCGGAAAACTAAGCGAGGAGCAAATTCGCTCATCCATTCTGAAGGTAGCGCGCTACAACGTGTTCGAATTGACTGAAGCAATGCTGGCTGGAGATCTGGCTAGGCTCAATCGCATGCTAGATGGCCTCAAAGGCGAGGGTGAGCCGCTGGTATTGATTCTGTGGAGCGTAACTGAAGAGCTTCGAATACTATCTAAATTGAAGGCTGCAAGCGATGCGGGCGAATCAGTGCAGAACTTGATGCGGGCCAACCGGATTTGGGGAAATAAAGAACGTTTATACCCAGCAGCCTTGAGAAGGGTTCAGCCCCTCAAGCTGCGAAGAGCAATGCAGTTAGCTGCAGGACTAGATCGCCAAGTAAAGGGTTTGCATGCGGCTGAATTGCCTGCCGACCCATGGGATGGCTTACGTTTAGTTGGTAATTTACTTCGTTAAGAAATAAGAGATTAAGAAATGAGTTCATCCATTCAAGAAATGATGCAAGACATTGGGATGCGAGCACGCGCTGCATCGCGTGCAATGGCGCGCGCATCTAGCGAGCAAAAGAATCAGGCTTTATTACATATTGCTAAAGTAGTTCGTCAGAAGGCTGCCGAGATTCAGAAGATTAATCAAGTGGATGTAGAGCGTGCGAAAGCAAATGGGCAAGATGCCGCTTTTATTGATCGCTTAACTATGACTCCCAAGACTATTGAAACCATGGCTTTGGGTTTAGAACAAATTGTTTCTTTGGATGATCCGATTGGCAAAATTTCTGCTTTGCAAAAGCAGGTTTCCGGCATTGAGTTGGGTCAGATGCGCGTACCTTTGGGTGTTATTGGCATCATTTATGAGTCTCGCCCAAACGTCACTATCGATGCAGCTGCATTGTGCTTAAAGTCTGGCAATGCCGTGATTTTGCGTGGTGGTTCCGAAGCAATTGATTCCAATACTTTATTAGCCCAGATTATTCAAGAGGGTCTGGCTGCTGCTGGCTTGCCTAAAGATGCTGTGCAAGTAGTGACTACTACCGATCGCAGTGCAGTAGGTGAAATGATCACAATGACCCAATACATTGATGTGATCGTACCCCGCGGTGGTAAGAGTTTGATTGCCCGCCTCATGGCTGAAGCGCGTGTACCGATGATTAAGCACTTAGATGGAATTTGTCATACTTATATTGATGCTGATGCGGACATAGCAATGGCAGTGAAGGTATGTGATAACGCCAAGACTCAACGCTACGCCCCTTGCAATGCGATGGAGACCTTGTTAGTCAATCAAGATATTGCACAGAAAGTCTTACCAACGCTTTGCAAGATTTATCAAGATAAAGGTGTGGAGTTACGAGTTGATAGTTTGACTCGCAAAACCCTTGAGGCAAATGGCTTTCAGAATCTGGTCGATGCCAAAGAAGAAGATTGGCAAACTGAGTACTTGGCTCCCATCTTATCTATTAAGACAGTGGCTAATATTGATGAAGCCATGAATCATATTGAGCAATATGGCAGCAAACATACGGATGCCATTATTACTAATAATAAAGCGCAGGCCGATCGCTTCTTGCGTGAAGTGGATAGCGCCAGTGTGATGGTCAATACCAGCACTCGCTTTGCGGATGGCTTTGAATATGGCTTAGGGGCTGAAATCGGCATCTCTAATGATAAATTGCATGCCCGTGGCCCTGTTGGCCTGGATGGCTTGACCTCATTGAAGTATGTGGTCATGGGTCATGGTGAGATTCGGACCTAAAGTAAAAAGATAAATAGAGCAAACTACATATGAACAACGCCTACCTCTGGGTAAAAACCTTTCACATCGTATTCATCACATCCTGGTTTGCCGGTTTGTTTTACCTGCCCAGAATTTTTGTGAACTTGGCCGAAGAAAAAAACTCTGACGCTTATGCCCGTTTATTGGATATGGCGGACCGCCTCTTCCGCTTTATGACTATCTTGGCCGTGCCAGCGGTACTACTAGGTCTGACGCTATGGCTTTACTTTGGCATTGGTGCTGGCGGTATCTGGATGCATGCCAAATTGTTCTTTGTGATTTTAGTTATCGGCTATCACCATGCCTGTTTAAGTTTGCTCAAAAAGTTTCGTGCAGGCGTAAATAATCGATCTGGCGTTTGGTTTCGTTGGTTTAATGAAGTCCCAGTGATCTTGCTGGTCATTATTGTTGTCTTAGTGTTGTTTAAGCCTTAAGACCAGTTTTTTAATACCGCTTATTACTATTTTATTTTTTAATCCCCCCATTTAACGACTGTTAGCCTCATGAGATTTTTCGTTGTTTGTCCAGGCGGTTTGGAAGTGCCGCTTGCCCAGGAGCTAGCAGAGATTGCTGGACGCCCAGAATGTAAGGCCTTGGGGACATGGGTAATTGATCCTACGCCAACTAGCCCTACGGGTGGTGTTGGTCTTGCTGCACCGATTTCTGCTGCTATGGCGCTGAACTTGCATTCCCGTATTGCGAGTCGGGTGTTATTGCAAATGGCCCAGGCGCCTTATAGGCAAGAAGAAGACTTATATAAATTAGCGAGCGGTTTGGCATGGGAGGAATGGTTTAGTTCAAAGCAAACTTTGCGAGTTGATGTGACGGCACATCGCTCACCATTAAAGAGCTTAAATTTTGCAACGCTCAAAATTAAAGATGCCATCGTTGATCGTTTACGTGATGTGACTGGCGATCGTCCTAGTATCGATACTGCTTTTCCGGACGTACGAGTGCAGGCCCATTTAACAGCTACTCAAATCACGATTTATTTGGATACTTCGGGTGAAGCATTGTTTAAGCGAGGTTGGCGCGATGAAAAGGGTGATGCACCTCTAAAGGAAAATTTAGCCGCTGGCATCTTATCGATTACTGCTTGGAAACCAGGCCAAACCCTATTTGATCCTATGTGCGGTAGTGGCACCTTCTTAATTGAGGCTGCGCAGATAGCACTAGGCGTTCCACCGGGCACTATTCGTGCGGGCATGTATGGCGATGATGCCAAACCAAGTCGATTAGCTTATCGCCCTTTAGTGACATCAGCCCACGGTTTTGGGTTTCAAAGGCTCAAGCCGTTTAATGAAGCTGCTGAGCAAAAGCGCTGGGTAGATTTGAAAGAGGCGGCACTTGCTTTGATGCTGGAAAAGCGTAAGCAATATCCCAATGTCGATGCTCTGAAAATATCCGGTGGCGATATTAACGAGAAATTAGTATCGATGTTCAAAGGTAATTGGCAAAGAGCCCAATTGCCCGATCAGCCAGTGGTACGTCAGGTGGACGCCTTGGCTGCAAAAGCACCGGGCAATCTTAGCGAGGGTGTAATGTTATTAAACCCTCCTTATGGCGAGCGTCTGGTAATTAAGGGTGGACGTGGTCAGGATCGTGCTTCTAGTGAAGATTCTGATTACGATGATGAACCTGATAATCGTTTTGAATTGAACTTAGAGACTGGTCGTCAAAGTGCTAAACGTTCAAGTCGTGAATCCCTGAAGAAGCTTCAAGCCCAAGAAGAGCAGGATCCAAAGTTTGTCGAGTTTTTGCGTCAATTTGGACAGCATCTCAAAGATGATTTTGGTGGCTGGAATATCTTTGTTTTGACTGCGGATATGGCTCTGCCAGGTCAGCTACGCATCAAAGAATCTAAGCGCACCCCTTTATTTAATGGTCCTTTGGAGTGCCGTTTATTCAAGTTCGAGATGCATGCTAAGCGACCAGCTTAAAGTAACTAAAAATATGTGGAGAGCAAGGTAATGGAATTTAAAACATATATGTGTTTGATCTGCGGTTGGGTTTATGACGAAGCCGCTGGTTTGCCTGATGAAGGTATTGCACCTGGAACGCTTTGGAAAGATGTTCCCATGAACTGGACTTGTCCAGAGTGCGGTGCCCGTAAAGAAGATTTTGAAATGATGGCAATTTAATTCGGAAGCAATGATGGCAAAAGTAGATCAAAACGAAGTTTTATTTGAGCGTGCACAAAAGACAATTCCTGGGGGCGTCAATTCTCCAGTGCGAGCATTTCGTCAGGTGGGCGGAACTCCCCGTTTTGTTACAAGAGCCCAAGGCCCTTATTTCTGGGATGCCAATGATCAGCGTTATATCGACTTAATTATGTCTTGGGGCCCAATGATTGTGGGTCATGCCAATCCTGAGGTGGTGGCTGCGGTTCAGAAAGCTGCTGAAACTAGCTTTAGTTATGGTGCCCCCACTGAAGGCGAGATTGAATTGGCTGAGCGTATCTGTGCACTTATGCCGAGTGTCGAACAAGTGCGTATGGTTTCTAGTGGCACTGAAGCAACGATGAGTGCTTTGCGTCTGGCTCGTGGTTACACTGGCCGTGACTTGATTATCAAGTTTGAGGGTTGCTATCACGGCCATGCCGATAGTCTCTTAGTTAAAGCAGGTTCAGGCTTACTTACCTTTGCCGACTCTACCCAAAATGCGCCTTCTTCTGGTGGTGTTCCACAGGATTTGGTGAAGCACACTTTAGTTCTGCCGTATAACGATGTGGCAGCAATTGAGGAAGTCTTTAAAAAGCAGGGAGATCAGATCGCTGCTGTGATCTTGGAGCCGATTGCCGGCAATATGAATCTCATTCAGCCTTCAAAAGAATTTTTAGCGGCTATTCGAAGTTTGACTAGTAAGCATGGTAGCGTCTTAATCTACGATGAAGTGATGACTGGTTTTAGGGTCGCCTTAGGTGGCGCTCAGTTCTTGCAGGGCATAACCCCTGATCTCACTTGCCTTGGCAAGGTCATGGGCGGCGGCATGCCTATGGCGGCTTTTGGTGGCAGGAAGGAGATCATGAATAAGCTTGCCCCTTTGGGTAATGTTTATCAGGCGGGCACTTTATCCGGTAATCCAGTAGCGGTTGCTGCAGGATTAAAAACTTTGGAGATTATTTCTCGCGAAGGTTTCTACGAATGCTTGACTGGCCAAACAGAAAAGTTAATGGCAGGCTTAAAACAATCTGCAGATAAGGCCGGCGTTCCTTTTGCTGTGGATAGCGTTGGCGGTATGTTTGGCTTTTACTTCGCTGATCAAGTGCCAACTACCTATGAAGCAGTTACTAAAACCAATATTGAGGCGTTTAAGAAGTTCTTCCACTTCATGCTGGATGAAGGTGTGTATTTGGCGCCATCTGCCTACGAAGCCGGATTTACTTCCATAGCACATGACAATGCAGTAATCGATGCGATCATTGCTGCTGCTGAGAAATCCTTTAAAAAGCTTTGAGCTTTAAGGATTAAATAATCAATATTTCTGATTGTTTACATTCTGAGTGGGTGGTCGTAACCACTTACCTGAATGAGCTCTAGATTTTTAGAGTCTTTATTTGAGCTGGAGATTTCTAGGGCAGAGAGCTTGCCGCCCCATACGCAGCCAGTGTCTAAGCCAATCACATTGTGTTGACGTAGCAAGCCCAATGTTGACCAGTGACCGAAATAGGTAAGAACGTCTTGAGTCTTTCTGCCTGGGACTGTGAACCAAGGGATATAGCCTTTGGGACCTTGCTCCAAGCCTTCTTTGCTCTCAAATTCCATTTTTCCAGTTGGTGTGCAGAAACGCATTCTGGTTAAGGTGTTGGTAATCACGCGTAGGCGCTCATAACCTTTCAGAGACTTGCTCCACTGATTTGGTGTATTGCCATACATATTAGCTAGAAAATCTTTATACGATTTACCGCGTAAAGTTTTTTCCACTTCTTGCGCGCATTCAATGGTTTGCTGCAGATCCCATTGCGGCAAGACTCCTGCATGAACTGTTAATACTTTGCCATTGCTCAAAGCCATGGGTCGATTACGAATCCAATGAATCAGCTCTTTGCGATCTGGTGCCGACAGTATGGGTTCAATAGTGTCCAGGCCTTTGGATTTTCGAAGTCCTGCGTCAATCGCTAAGAGATGTAGATCATGATTGCCTAAGATGCATTCAGCGCGACCTGATTCTTGTAAGGCTTTGAGTTGGCGTAATGCACCAAGCGAGTCTGGTCCACGATTGACGAGATCCCCCAAAAAAATCATCTTCGATTTTTTTGGAAGTTTCTTGACTAGGGCTTTGAGAGAGGGCGCACAACCCTGTACATCGCCTACGGCGTAGATCTTGCTCATACGCTATCTTAAATCGGAACTGTGAATAGGGCGCTAATGATTCTGTGTATTAGGCGACTTTTTTAACCACGCTGTAACGAACCAAGGTATTTTTGCGCGCTTCATCGTGATCTACTACTGGTAGAGGGTAGTCTCGTCCGATTATGATCCCGGCAGCCTCGAGCTCAATATGGCCAGCTTTCCAGGGGGCATGGATAGATTTCTTAGAGAGCTTTTCTAATTTTGGCAGGTAGCGTTTAATAAATTTACCTTCTGGATCAAATTTTTCTGACTGGGTAATGGGGTTAAAGATACGGAAGTAGGGTTGCGCATCACATCCTGATGAAGAAGCCCACTGCCATCCACCGTTATTAGAGGAAAGCTCAAAGTCATTGAGATGTTCTGCAAAGTAGGCTTCGCCCCAGCGCCAATCTATTCCCAGATCTTTAGTCAGAAAGCTCGCTACCACCATGCGTAGGCGGTTATGCATATAGCCACTTTGGTTGAGTTGATGCATGGCTGCATCCACAAGCGGATATCCTGTTTTGCCTTCACACCAAGCAGCAAATAGCTTCTTTGCTTTAGAGCCAGATTCCCAAACGATGTTGTCATAATCTGGTTTAAAAGATGCGCCTGTGGCTAAGCGAGGATGATTAGCCAGAATCATGAAATAAAAATCACGCCAAATCAGTTCACTTAACCAAATGGTTGCACCCATGCTACCAGCCAACATCCGACGATGGGCTTCACGTACCAAGCCTCTGATAGAAAGCATGCCAAAGCGTAAATGCGTAGAGAGATAGCTAACACCTTTAATTGCCGGGAAGTCTCTACCGATTTGGTATTGATCAATGCGGGGTAGGAAGTCTTCTAAAAAGGTTTGACCGCCCTTGGAGCCAGGTGGTAGATAGCTTTCAATGCCGGTGGGGCAAAATCCCATCGACTCAAGAGAAGGCAATTTTTGATCTAATTTTTTTGGTAAGGCCCCCAATTGCTTAGGCTTTGGGTTGCACTCATAGGCAGCAAGATCTTTTTCTTGCAGAGTCTTGAGCCAGTTATTTTTATAAGGCGTAAAAATGGAAAAGACGGTATTTGAGTTTGTAAGAATTTCTTTTTTCTCAAAAATGACTTGATCTTTAAAACTTTCAAAATCAATTCCTAACTTTGTTAGGGATGCTTTAACAGTTTCATCTCTCTCAATCGCTGATGGTTCGTAGTCATGGTTTGTGAAGACGGTTTCTACACCTAACTCTTTTGCAATTTCTGGGATGCATTCAGTGGGTTTTCCGAAGCGCACGATGAGTCCACCACCTTGTTTGCGAAGCTCATCATCAATTTGCTTTATGCCCTGCCAGATGAAATCTACACGGCGATCATGCTTGAGTCCATTGGCATCTAAATCACCCTTCAATAAGGGTTTGAGAATGTCTGTATCAAAAATGAAGGTAAGCCAAACTTGGCCACTTTCTTTTAGGGCGTGGTGAAGCGCGGCATTGTCATAGAGGCGGAGGTCACGGCGGAGCCAAACGAGAGCTTTTTGCATAGCCCCTATATTAGGGCTTATTCAAGGTAAATGCAGGCGGTTAGGCAGAGCAGACAGGTTAAGATCCTAAGGAATTATGGATACGATCTTTTTTATTCTCTCGAAGGTGGTGCAATTTTGCATTGAGCCACTCAATTGGGTGCCTATTTTTGTATTACTGGCCCTGTTCTTTTTGTCCTTGCGAAAACCGCACCTCTGCAAGAGATTTTTGGTGCTGGCTTTGATAGACCTTGCATTGGTGGGTTGGCTTCCTGCATCTGAGGTGTTTCTCAGAGCGCTTGAAAATACCGTGCCCAAAACTGAGATTACAAAATTATCGAATAATGAAGTGGGCGGCATCATTATTCTGGGCGGCGCCATTGAAGGGGGAGAGATTGCCGTTGATCGTGGCGAGATTTCAATCTACTCATCCGCTGAAAGGGTGACCAAAGCGTTCGAGTTAATACGTAAGAAGCCCAATGTGCCATTCATATTCAGTGGTTATTCAGGGCGCATAACACCTAAGGGGGTGACAGAGGCGGATGCATTTAAGCAGTTGATTCAAGAGCAGGGCTTAAGCGAGCAGAACGCGCATTACGAAAATCAGTCTCGAAATACCTATGAGAATGTGCTTCATATGAAGCCAATGATTGAGGAGTTTGGCTTAAAAACAGAATCAGGGGAGCTTAAGCCATGGCTTCTAATTACCTCCGCCAGCCATATGTACCGCTCTACCAAGATTTTCCAAAAACAGGGTTTAGAAGTGCTTCCAATGTTGGTCGATTATCAAACGGCTAATAGCCTTCAGTGGACAATGTTTGACTTGGTGGATGGAGCCCACAACTGGAACATCCTCGTTCATGAAATAGTTGGTCTTTTTGCTTACTGGATTGCCGGAAAAATCTAGATATTCTGTAAAATAAGCCTTATGACTTCGGCTAAAAAAGCACCCCCTGCTTCAGAACGAGCTTCTGTATCAGAGTCATCAATTTCCTTTTCCGCAGACCATCTCGCCAATCAGTTTTTAATTGCTATGCCGGGCATGGTGGACCCTAATTTTGCTGGTTCTGTGATTTACCTGTTTGAGCATACCGAGAGGGGTGCAATGGGTTTGGTCATCAATCGGCCTACTGAGGTCGATTTGGAAACGCTCTTTGACAAGATTGAGTTGAAATTGGAGATTGCTCCTTTATTAAAGCAGCCGGTATATTTTGGTGGCCCAGTTCAAATAGAGCGCGGCTTTGTTTTGCATGAGTCTGATGCACTCTCGCCTTATAGTTCTTCATTAATTATTCCGGGCGGCTTGACGATGACTACATCCAAGGACGTCCTTGAAGCTGTAGCTGCCGGCAAAGGTCCGCAACATTTTTTGATGACCTTAGGTTATGCCGGCTGGGGCGCTGGTCAGCTTGAGGAAGAGATTACGCTGAATGGCTGGATGAATGTGCCGCTAGCACGTGAACAAATGATTGAGATCATTTTCAATACCCCATCAAGCCAGCGTTATGAAAAATCTGTGAGTCACTTAGGTTTTGATTTGTCTCATCTGTCTGGAGAGGCTGGGCATGCCTGACGCATTGACGCTGATGGCATTTGATTATGGAACTCGTAGAGTGGGTGTGGCAGTCGGAAACTCTGTGACAAAAGCAGGCCAAGCTTTGAAGACCATTGCAGCGCCAAGTAGTGACGTTCTTTTTCAGGTGATTGAGAAACTCTTGAAAGAGTGGCAGCCAGACCAATTGGTGGTTGGCCGACCAGTCCACCCAGACGGCACCCCCCATGAAATGACTGGAAAGGCGGTCCGCTTCGGCAATCAGTTGCATGGCCGCTTTCAGTTGCCGGTTTTCTGGGTAGATGAGCGCTATACCTCTGCAGTTTTGGAGGGGGACTCCAAGATGCACGACAATCTAGATGCGCACTCTGCAGCCCTCATTTTGGAGCAGTATTTTGCAGAACATAACGTGAAGCCCTGAAGTTAGATTAAGTTAATCGCTAGAAAAAGAAATAGATCTTATATAGAGTCCGGACCAGAGAATGAATGCTGAACAGTTATACGGAAAATTACTAGAGAACTTGCGCAAGAGAGCGCAAGAGGGCTCTTTTGAGCTTGCTGGCCTTGCTATGGGTGGTGCATGGATTGCCGAGCGGCTCGCCCATGATTTAGGGCTTACACACTTTGGAATAATTAATGTCGCTTTTCATCGGGATGACTACGCAGAAAAAGGCATGACTGCTTTACGTACTGCTAGCACTATGACTACGCATTTACCTTTTGATGTAAACGGTGCCAATGTCATTTTGATTGATGATGTGTTGCTTACTGGTAGAACTGTTCGAGCAGCTCTCAATGAGTTATTTGATTTTGGAAGGCCTGCGCAAGTCGAGCTCATGGTCCTTGCTGATCGAGGAAATCGTGAATTACCAATAACCGCTAATTTTGTAGGTGAGCAGGTACAGGTTCCGGAAAACCAAATTCTGGTTTTAGAAAAAGATACCGCTGGCAAGTTCAGCTTTCAGCTAGAGGGGCGTGAGTAATGAGTCAGCTAGTGAATCAATTTAATGCGGCTGGAGAACTAACGCATCTTCTCACTCTAGAGGGCTTGCCTAAGGAGCAGATTCTGCATATTTTAGATACTGCGCAACAGTTTGTGAGCGTGACAGATCCTGCCCGCGAGGTGAAGAAGGTCCCGTTACTGCGCGGCAAAAGCGTATTTAATCTGTTCTTTGAAAACTCTACTCGTACTAGAACCACTTTTGAAATCGCTGCTAAGCGTTTATCAGCAGATGTGATTAATTTAGATATTTCAACCTCGTCTACAGCCAAGGGTGAGAGCTTGCTCGACACCATTGATAATCTAGTGGCAATGCAGGCTGATATTTTTGTGGTGCGTCATAGCGTATCTAAAGCCCCCATTGAAATCGCGAATCACGTACCAGCACATGTTCACGTTGTGAATGCAGGTGATGGTAGCCATCAACATCCAACGCAAGGATTGTTGGATATGTATACGATGCGTCACTTTAAGCAAAACTTTAAAGGTTTGAAAGTGGCGATTGTGGGCGATATTGTTCATAGCCGCGTTGCTAAATCGAATATCCATGCCCTTACGACTTTGGGTTGCGAAGACATTCGTGCGATTGGTCCAGAAAGCCTGCTTCCAAGCGATCTAAATATGTTGGGTGTCAAAGTGTTCCATAGCATGGAAGAAGGCTTAAAGGATGTGGATGTCGTGATGACACTGCGCATTCAAAAGGAGCGTATGGAGGCTGGTCAGGTTCCCGAGGGTGATGCTTTCTTTAAGCAGTATGGCTTAAACCCTACTCGCCTTGCCTTAGCCAAAGCCGATGCCATCGTGATGCATCCTGGCCCCATGAATCGCGGCGTTGAGATTGATTCAATCGTCGCCGATGGTCCTCAATCCGTCATCTTGAATCAAGTGACTTTTGGAATTGCAGTGCGCATGGCTGTGATGTCCATTGTTGCTGGCAACTAGTCGAGCCACCTGAGTGACTATTTCTTTGCCTGCGGTGACTGAAAAAAAGCGTTGGTTGATTTTGACTCATGCATTCAATATGGATGGTCGTGCAGCTAGCTTAACCATTACCGACAAAATACCTTATTTATTAGAAGCGGGTGTTGAGCCGATTGTGTTCAGTGCCATCACTGGTATCAAAGATCAGCGCTTTCCGCATTACCAATTTATTGCTTGGGGTCCTTCAGGCTTTCGTTTTGACTTTCGTCATTGGGTGGCTAATAAATATGGCCGTGGATTCATCTACAAGATCACTACTAGAACGGTTTCGATCCTATTGGCGCCACTCATTGCAATTGAGAAGCTTTGCCTTGGCTACTCCAGTCAATGGTCATGGGCGTTGCCAGCCTTTTTACATGGCTGGAGGCTCATTCGTGCAGGTAAAGTTGATGTGGTGATGTCTGTTGGGAGCGCTTGGTCTGCTCACTTAGCTGGCGTATGGCTCAAGAAAGCAACCGGTATTGAATTGATTTCCGAAGTACATGACCCATTAGTCATTCGTAAGAATCCCAGTGATCCAGGATTTGAGAAACCTAAAAACCGCGATGCTCGATTTAGGCATTATTTAGAAAACCAACTCACTCGTTTTTCTGACAAGGTCTGGTGGTTTACTGAAGGAGCTTTGCATTATGCAAAGGTGCGTAATCCCAATCTCAATACACCTCACAATGCTCATGGCTTTGTAGTCACCCCTGGTGCTGAGCCTCCTGGCAGTCTTAATGCCAATAGGGCGCATTCTTACACCTCCCAACTCAATCTTTGTCATTTTGGTTCGCTAGCCAATGACCGATCACTTTCAACTGTATTGAATGGCCTGGTTCCTCTGTTTAAGAAATATCCAGAAGCTAGAAATTTAATTCGTGTCCATGCGTATGGTGCTCCTCTAGACTCTCTATCGCTTGAGGCAATCAATCAATTGGAATTTTCTGATGTATTGCTTGCGCATGGTCGTTTAGAAAAAGATCCTGTCAGCGGTAAGTCTGGGCGCGAGCGAGTTGTCGAGAAGATGCAAGAGGCAGATGTTTTGATATTGCTGCATGGTAATGATGAGTGGTGTGCCGAGTACATTCCATCCAAGTTCTACGATTACCTCTGGGCCGGTCGTCCTATCTGGGGTATTACCCACCGCAATCCACAGCTGGATCAAATGTTGCTTGATAGAGGGGCATATTTAAGTGCTGAAGGCGATTCTGAGGGTATTGCCATGGCCTTGGAAAGAATTTGGTTAGACTGGCAGGGAAAACATTTAATTGAGCCAGTATGGAAGCCGATTGGCGTTGATCAGGCTGTTAATACAATATTGACGAATGTACAAAGCCACTCTCAATAACAACAGGAATATCGTTTGAAAGATTTTGTTCTTTACTGCAAATCCTATTCAAGGGATCTTCTGCGTCTAAAACGCCTGTTGGACTCTATCAATAAGTTCAATGTTGATCGCCTTCCTTTTTATATTTCTACTCCAAAAACAGATCAAGCACTTCTCATAGAAGTTTTGGGGCAAGAGGGTTATACCTGGGTGGCTGATGAAGATATTGTGACTGCTAATCCTAAGGCTAGTTTTGAAAAGTATCGGGCTATGCCGGGCGGCTTGTCACAGCAGATTGTGAAATCTGAGTTTTGGCGCTTAGGCTTATCTGAAAACTATTTATGCCTAGATTCCGATAGTTTATTTATTCGAGATTTTCATCAATCTGATTTCTTATCTGTAGATGGCGTGCCTTACACGGTCCTGCATCAGAACAAAGAGCTTTTTCAGATTGCGTCCAATCGTGGTCAAGATAAAGTGGAGAGAGATCTTAGAGCTGAAGCGGACCGCGTGCAAAAATTATTTGGCCGTGTAGGGCCTAATTTTTATTGCGCGCCAGCCCCGTTTATTTGGTCTGCCAAGGTATGGCAATCATTGGATACACAATTTCTGCAACCTCAGGGTATGAGCATTTGGGATTTGATCACCCCGGAACATCCTGAGACTTTGATTTATGGAGAAACCCTCCTAAAGTTCCACGCTATTCCGCTGATTGCGATTGAGCCCTTGTTTCGGATCTATCACTACGATTGGCAGTATTTCTTAATGAGGCGCCTAGGTGAAACCGAAGCTAAGGTTGCAAAGCATTACATGGGGATTATTTATCAGTCCGCCTGGGAATCTGAGTTGAATTTCGGCGCCTCACAAAAATCACTTTCTTCTCGCTTATTGAAGCGCCTTAAGCGTTTTGGGCGATATTTACAAAGCTATCTATAGCTTATGGCCGCACACCCACTAGTTAGCATTTCCATGCCAGCGTTTAATGCGGCAAAGTACATTGCAGCATCTATTCAGAGCGTGCTTGATCAAACCTACCAAAATTTTGAGTTGATTATTTACGATGACGGTTCAAGCGACCAGACTCGAGAAATTATTCAGAGCTTCTCTGATCCCCGCATTAAAACTATTCTTGCCGACCAAAACCAGGGACTCATTGTTGCCAGAAACGCGATAGCAAAAAAGGCTCAGGGCAAGTACATCGCTTTATTAGATTGTGATGATATTGCAGAGCCCACTAGGCTTGAGGAGCAGGTGGCCTATTTAGAGGGTGATCAATGTGATATGTGTGGCTCAGCATATTGGACAATCAATGAGCAATCTGGCGTTAGAAAAAAATCCAAACAAAAATACTCCAATGCGGATCTAAAAGCTTTACTGACTATTGGCAGTCCATTTTGCAATCCTACGGTAATGGGTAAGGCAGAAATTTTTAAGGAATTGCCTTACTTGCAGCAGCATAAGCATGCTGAAGACTATGCATTTTTTGTTGAGGCCGCATTAAAAGGCTGGCGCTTTACTAATCTTAAAAGTAGATTGCTGACTTACCGCTTGCATGAGAATCAGATCAGCGTAGTGCAGGGTGAACCTGCTCGAGAAGTCTTTAAAAAAATGCAATTGCATTATTTAGAAGGCATGAATATAGGATCTGCTTATTGCCCCCGTCCAATGTCATTTATGGACAGGCTGCGTTATGCAATGCCGATGATCAAAATGCTGAATCAACATATTCGCGGCATTTCAATGATGGCGAACTATGAGATCTATGCACGCTTTCAATTCCGGGGTAATGGCATTTTGACGCCATTTACCAGGTTGGAGCGCCTTATGGTTTCTACTGTTGCTAGCCTCTATGGGCGACTAGCTTAGGCCAATTAAATACGCTTCCAATCAGTGGGGAGCAGATCATTCAAATCCAGGCTGGTGTCATTCATCCATTTTTTTGGACAGTAAATGGTGCCGTTTGGATTCTTGCTAAGCCATGCCGCCCACCAACTGAGAGAGCTATTGGCAATCAAATGATTCTGGCAATGAGTCATGAGTTCAAGTTCTTGAATAACAGCATCACTGCTCTTGAGTGACTGCACAAACGTAGCTCTTTCTGGGTATGGAAGATTTTCTTTTGCCCATGTAATGTCATCTGAGAAAACAAAAAAATGGGTTTCTGGACTTTGCTCCAGCAATAGCTTCATGCCCGTATGATAGTAATCAAGGCCAACGAAGCCATGTACTTTTGCAGCGCTAGCTAGATTCACATAATCACCGCGGCGCACGTGCACCATGGCTGAATTAGTCGCTTGAATTTGCTGAAGATAGTTTTGGTAATGGCTGTCGAGAGACTTTTTTGGACTAATTTCACTTTGAAGAATCGACTTAATACTCTCAAAGTATTTATAAGACTGCCAATAGCCCATGAGATAGAGGTTCTGCTGTTTAAAAGCAGGTGACTTACTTAGTCGAGGATCAAATCGATAAGGAGCTTGCTCTGTAAAGATAAACGGAGTGATTGGCCAGAATTTTTGCGCAATGCGTTGTATGCGTTTGGGGCGCTTAATCTTTGGCTGAAAGGAAATTAATGAACCTTTGGTATTTAATTCACTCAGCATTAGCTCTCGAGGAGTCACATCATCATAGGTTTGGGTATACCAGCTATGGTCAAGCAGCAATGGAACTTGTTTTTGCAGGGCAAGGGCCCTTCCGGTGGCATATTGAAAGAGTTGATTGCCAAGTCCACCCTGTAGCTGTGCGATGATATTCATAACTTTATAATTAAAACATTAGATGGGGCTTTTGGTGCATTTGCTAAAAACGTAGAGCCTCCATTCTTTATATATTCCATATAAATAGGTCTTTTATGCTTATTGGCAGTATTTACGGTTGGGAAAACGGGGAAGATGACATTTTCAACCCTCAAAGCCTACGTAATCGAGACAATTGTCTCGAGCCAATGCGTGTTTTGCAGGAAGTGGCACTGAGTCAAGATGTCGAGTTACATACTGCAGACGTCAATGAGAAGAATGGTGTAAGTCCAGATTTCGGACTCTATGTTGAGTCTATCGACTTTGTTTCCCCATCCATTAAGAAAAATTATTTAATTCTGTATGAGACACCGCTGACCGTCCCCAGAAATGCTGAATATCAATATCTCAATCATTTCGATGGCATTTTTACTTGGAATAAGGATTTACTTGAAAAAGGCTTTTCGGATGATCAAGGAAGAACTATTTCTGCCGAACGCTTCATTGAAATATTCCACCCCAATCCCATCCCGTCAGAGTGCGGACAAGACTTTGTCAGCTTGCCATTTGCTCAGCGACCAGATTTGGTCTGTTTGATTGGCAGCAACCGGCATGCTAATGCGCATGATGACCGAGAGCTCTATTCAGAAAGAGTGCGAGCAGTTCGTTGGTTTGAAAAGCACGTGCCAGGAGAATTGAAACTTTATGGTAATGGTTGGAAGGTGCCACAAAAGCGATTGGGTAAATTAGGCAAGCTGCGTTACCGCATGGAAAAAATTTATCCATGGATTACCTCAAAGCCAGTCTTTCCTAGTTACCAAGGGCCCGCAACAACTAAGCATGAAGTTTTGAGTAAAACCAAGTTTTGCATTTGTTTTGAGAATGCGAGAGATATTCCGGGTTATTTAACCGAAAAGATCTTTGACTGTTTATTTGCTGGCTGCATTCCTATTTATTGGGGAGAAGCTAATGTAGCTCATGCGATTCCATCTGACTGTTTTATTGATTTCCGAAAATTCGCTGATTACAGTGAGCTAAATCAATTTATTAGCACTATGACTGCGCAAACCTTTGCCTCTTATCAAGAGGCTGCTATTCAGTTCTTGAAGGGCTCAGGCTTTACCTCGTATACCTCTGAGAGCTTTGCTAACTGCATTGTGGCTGGTCTTAAGCGCTAGTAGCCGTGCAATAATTCGTTATGACTTTAATAAACTTAAGCTCACGATCTAGGAAGCCTATCGCTGAATCGGAGATATTGTTGGCTGGCCCCGTCAGAAATGCCTCTAACCATATTGCTAATGATATTGAAAAGGTTCTGACGAGCCTTGGTCAATTTAAAGCAGTCTATTGTTTTATTGTTGAGAGTGATTCTAGTGACGATACCCTGCAAAGACTGGAGGAGATGTCTAAGAAATTCAAGAATTTCTCATTCATCACCGCTTGTCAACTCAGCAAAAAACTTCCAAAAAGAACGGATCGGATTGCATACGCTAGAAATTTAATTATTGATGCAGTAGCGAGTGATCCAAAATACCAAAATATAGATTACGTCGCGATGGCCGATTTGGATGGTATGAACGGTCTAGTTACTCAAGAAAAAATTACTCAATGCTGGGAGGTGGATGAACCGTGGGATGTTATTACGGCCAACCAGCTTGGTGGTTACTATGATATTTGGGCTTTAAGCCATCCCCATTGGAACCCCATGGATTGCTGGGAGCAAAAGCATCGCTTAGAAGTCATCCTGGGCGACAAGGCAGCCACTGAGATTGCGCTTGGTTGCAAGCAAGTGGTGATTGATCCTCGCGCAGACCTCATTGAAGTGGATTCTGCATTTGGTGGTCTGGGAATCTATAAGCGCGAAGCATTTCTGGCGGGTAGATATGCCGGCACCGATTCAGAGGCTGGAGGCATAGATGTTGCTGACCATACTCCGTTTCATCGGGAGTTGCGACAAAAGGGTTTCCGGATCTTTATTAATCCTGCTTTGATTAACTGTAATAAGGCATCTGGATCTGATGAGCCTGTAGTGCTTCCTAAGCCTAGGGGCGCAGTAAAGCTCATTAAAAAATTAGGCATTTTGATATTTGGTAAGAAACGCTTTAACAAGTATCTACAATTGATGCATACCCCTTAAATTAGAGGCAATCAAATGATTTTGGTAACAGGCGGCGCAGGTTTTATTGGTGGCAATTTTGTCTTGGATTGGCTGAAAGTTCCAGGTAATGAAGGCATTATTAATTTAGATAAATTAACGTATGCCGGCAACTTGGCCACACTTGACTCTTTAAAAAATGATCCACGCCATGTCTTTGTTCATGGCGATATTGGTGATAAAGAGTTGGTTGCTAAGTTGCTGAAAGAACATAAGCCACGCGCCATCGTCAACTTTGCTGCCGAGAGCCATGTGGATCGCTCAATTCATGGGCCGGCTGAATTTGTAACCACGAATATTGTCGGTACATTTAATTTATTAGAGTGCGCACGCGAGTATTGGAATTCTCTTGAAGGAAAAGAGAAAGAGGGATTCCGCTTTCATCATGTATCCACCGATGAAGTGTATGGCTCTTTATCGTTGACTGATGCTGCTTTCACGGAAACTAATCCTTACGAGCCAAACAGTCCTTATTCAGCGTCCAAAGCAGCTTCAGATCATTTGGTACGGGCTTGGTTCCATACCTATGGGTTCCCAGTAGTCACTACCAATTGCTCCAATAACTATGGCCCTTATCACTTCCCAGAGAAGTTGATTCCCTTAGTGATATTGAATGCACTTAATAGCAAGCCTTTGCCCATTTATGGCGATGGCCAACAAATTCGAGATTGGCTATACGTTGGCGATCACTGTTCGGCAATTCGTGAAGTATTGGCTAAAGGTAAATTGGGCGAGACCTATAACATTGGCGGCTGGAATGAAAAAGCCAATATCGATGTTGTGAAAACGATTTGTCGTATTTTGGATGAGCTCAAGCCACGTGCTGACGGCAAGCCATATGCAGAGCAAATTACTTTTGTAAAAGATCGCCCTGGCCATGATCGCCGTTATGCGATTGATGCTAGCAAGGTGGAGCGTGAGCTTGGCTGGCGCCCTGCAGAAACCTTTGATACCGGTATTCGTAAAACCGTTCAGTGGTATTTGGATAATCCAGTTTGGATTGAGGGCGTAGTAAGTGGCTCTTATCGCGACTGGGTCCAAAAGCAATACAACTAAGTTTCCAATGAATATTCTGGTATTTGGTAAGGATGGTCAACTAGGTAAAGCCTTCCGAGTGCTTTTTGATGCTGTAGCACTTCCGGATGAAGTGAATATTCAGTATGTTGGTCGTACTGAATGCGATCTCAGTAACGGCGAGGCTCTTAATGCTTTGCTTGCTGTAGAAAAGCCAAGCCTCATCATCAATGCTTCTGCTTATACGGCCGTTGATAAAGCTGAGACTGAGATTGATATGGCATACGCCATTAATGCGCGAGCGCCAGAATCCATGGCGCAATATGCTTCTCAACATGGCGCCACTTTTTTGCACTATTCCACTGATTATGTTTTTGATGGCAATAAAGATGGCTGGTACGCAGAGGATGATGAACGCAATCCCTTAGGTATTTACGGAAAAAGTAAAGCAGCTGGCGAGCTTGCTATAGAAAGGGCTTTTGCAAATTCAGCACTAGGGCAGTTTGCAATTTTCAGAACAAGCTGGGTTTATGGCGATGGCGGAAATTTCATCAGAACAATGTTGCGTTTAGCAAAGGATCGTGAAGAGCTCAAAGTCATTCATGATCAGCATGGTGTTCCAACCAGCGCAAATTGGCTCGCAAAAGTAAGTCTTAGCCTGGCTCTTGATGAGCACTTCAAGATCAGGCATTTTGCATCAGGTATTTATCACGCTGTTCCTGCGGGGGAAACGACTTGGCATGGATTGGCCTGTTTGGCGATTCAGGCTGCCCTTGATGCGGGAATCACACTGAAAGCAAGGCCTGAGGCTATTAAGCCCATTCCGGCTACCGAATACCCCTTGCCAGCCCCACGACCAATGAATTCCCGTATGGATAGCACTAAATTGCGTCGCGCCCTAGAAGGCGGTCTTTTGAAAGCTTCAAACTCTTATAATGAACTTCAAAATGTGCCAAATTTCCCAGTTTGGGATGGCATGGTTCAAGAATACGTATCCAAGCTTGCTGCGGACGGTTTGATCTAAAAAACCCCTCTTGCTGCCTGAGGTACTAAATAGGGGTAATTTGCATGAGTGTAAATCGTAAGGGCATTATTTTGGCTGGCGGGTCTGGAACTCGTCTGTACCCAGTTACTCAGGCTGTCTCTAAGCAACTAATGCCGGTTTATGACAAGCCGATGGTTTATTACCCTTTAAGCACTTTAATGTTGGCTGGTATTCGAGACATTCTTCTCATTTCTACGCCACACGATACTCCTCGCTTCTCCGAATTATTGGGCGATGGTTCACAGTGGGGTCTCAATATTGAATATTGTGTGCAGCCTTCACCAGATGGTTTGGCACAAGCATTTACGTTAGGTAAGAATTTCGTAGGAAATAATCCTAGTGCCTTAGTTCTTGGCGACAATATTTTTTATGGTCATGAATTGGTAGATCAATTGGATAGTGCAAACGATCGCAGTACTGGCGCAATAGTGTTTGCATATCACGTGAATGATCCTGAGCGCTATGGTGTGGTTGAGTTTGATAAAGATTACAAAGCACTATCGATTGAAGAGAAGCCTCTAAAGCCAAGAAGTAGTTACGCAGTTACTGGTTTGTATTTTTATGACAATCAAGTGTGCGACATTGCGGCCTCGATTAAGCCTAGCGCTCGTGGTGAGCTTGAGATTACTGACGTAAATCGTGTTTACCTGGAAAAGAATGAATTAAGCGTAGAAATCATGGGCCGTGGCTTTGCCTGGCTGGATACGGGCACTCACGATTCATTATTGGATGCAGCTGGCTTTATTGCGACTTTGCAAAAGCGTCAAGGTTTGATGGTTGCCTGTCCTGAAGAGATTGCCTATCGTCAAGGTTGGATCACTGCCGAAGCGGTTCAGAAAGTGGCAGCACAGCTAAGTAAAAATAGCTATGGTCAGTACCTCGGCAAGATTTTGAATGAGCTCAATACTTCTGCACAACCTATCTCTCTATCTGCCAAGAAGACTAGCAAATGAGTGCCCCTTCTAAGTTACAAATAACGCCCACTGCCATTCATGATGTTTTCATTGTAGAGCCAAAAGTATTTGGTGACGAGCGCGGTTGGTTTACTGAATCGTTTAATGCAGAAGACTTTGCTAAAGCAACCGGACTTGATATTGAATTTGTTCAGGACAACCATTCCTTTTCTCGTCAATGGACTTTGCGTGGTTTGCACTATCAGCTAGAGCAGACTCAGGGTAAATTAGTGCGAGTCGTCGCTGGTAGCGTCTTTGATGTTGCAGTAGATATCCGAAAAGATTCTCCAACTTATGGAAAATGGGTTGGTGTTGAGCTCAGCGCGCAGAATCATAAGCAGCTATGGATTCCAGCAAAACTTGCACACGGCTTTTTAGTGCTTTCAGAAACGGCAGAATTTTTATATAAAACCACCGATTACTACCACCCGCAAAGTGAGGCCTGTCTTGCCTGGAATGATCCAACGGTTGCTATTGAATGGCCTTTGCCTGCTGGCGTTCAGCCCAATATGAATGCTAAAGATGCAGCTGGTCATTCATGGGACGCAGCTCCGAAATTCTAATTCGATATCAGACGCTCTTAAAAGATAAGATAATGCTCAAATGAGCGCTGTATCGTCCACCTCCGCAGTAATTTCTTCGTCTAATCCCAAGGTTTTGTTGGTGAAGCTTTCCTCATTGGGAGATGTCCTTCATAACCTACCGATTGTTTGGGATTTACGAGCACGCCTACCGCATGCCCAAATTGACTGGGTAGTTGAGGAAGGCTATGTTCATTTACTCGAGCCACTTTTAAGTCGCGATGGATTTAGAGGTATCGATCGCATCATTCCATTCGGCTTGCGTCGCTGGAAAAGGAATCTTCTCAAGGCGTCAACATGGCAGCAATTGTTTAGCTTCAAAAAAGCGCTGCAAGAAGTTTCTTATGACGTCATTATTGAAACCCAAGGACTGCTTAAATCGGCCATTGTTTGTTCTTTGGCTAGCAAATCCCCAAATGTTGTGATTGCAGGGCTTGCCAATGCAACTGAGTTTTCTGGCTACGAGCCAATAGCCCGTTCTTTCTACAACCAATCGGTTCAGGTCCCCGCTCAGTGTCATGCGGTAGACCGTTCCCGCTGGGTCATGTGCTCAGCTTTAGATTGGCCCTTGGTTGATCGTGCTAGCGCCCCAAAATTTTATCCACAGACTTATGTTGACTCCCTAAATACGAGTGCATTAAGCATCTTTGAGAAATTAAAGTCTCCCTATGTTCTATGTTTTCATTCAACAGCTAGAGAGGCCAAGCGCTGGTCCAATGAAAATTGGGTAAATCTGGGTAAGGAGTTATCCAGCAAGGGCTTCCAAGTGGTGTTTCCTTGGGGAAATGCTGCTGAGAGAAGTGTCAGCGTTCAAATTGCAGGTCAAATACCGGGTGCGATCGTCCCGCCTGCATTTTCAATTGAGGATGCTTTCTCAGTCATTGCGGGTGCCGCACTCACTGTTGGTGTAGATACCGGCTTGACCCATTTAGCTGCTGTTTTGGGCAAGCCAACAGTAGAAATTTATTGCGATTCACCAAGATGGAAGACCGAAGGTTATTGGTCTGAGAATATTCGTAACGTGGGCGATATACAAGCACCACCGAATGTGGACGAAGTGATTGCTGCTTCTTTGAACTTATTGTCTAAGAGTTGACTAGACTTAACGTAGCAAAGAATTAATCGCCAACAAATCCTCATCAGATAGGCTAGACGCACTTGCTTTGAGTTTGAGCGCATTTAAGACTGTGCTGTAGCGCGCTTGCTGCAGCAGGGAACGGGTAGTAAATAAGGTATCGACTGCAATTAATACGTCGATATTAATTAAAGTCCCAACTTGAAAGCCTAGTCGACTAGATTCCACTGCAGACTCTGAGGACCTCTCTGCCGCTTCATAGGCTTTAACGCTCGCCAGACCACCATAGAAGCCAGTGAATGCTGCGCGCGTATTTTGTGCTGCAGTACGTCTTGCATTGTCATAGTTGGCTTTAGCGGTATCTACTAGTGCAGCATTCTGTCTAATGACAGAGTTATTGAAGCCACCAGAAACCAATGGAATGCTCATTTGTAACGCAATAGTATTGTTATAGACGTTAGTTTGAGCTGGTGTGTAGCTATTCGGTGTGCCGTTTGAAGTGTTGTAGCCTGAAGTGCCCACTAAATTCAGTGAGGGATAGTTCAAAGCCTGGGCTGCGCGATAAGTGCTTTCGGCCAAGCTAACAGAAAGCTGACTTGCTAAGACTTTAAAGTTTGCGGCTTCCGTTTGATTAATCCAGTCATCTAAAGTTTGACCAGGCGGCAGTACTGGATTGACGTTATCAACAAGGGTGGCGCTTTTATTTTCTTTACTTTTGCTACGGGGATCTTTCAGAACACCATCAATTTTGGCTGCTTTCACTAAAGGCTTGAGTGCGCCAACTGGGTGCCCAACTAATTGCTCTAAAACCCCTTTTTTTACAACTAAATCTGCTTGCGCGGCAATCTCCTGTGAGACGGTGAGATCAAAGCTTGCTTGAGCTGTATTGACATCCACAATGGTTGCAAGGCCTGCATCAAACTTGGCTTGAGCAACATCTAACTGTTGCTTAATCAGGTCTTTCTTGTTGCGATAGAGTGCCACATTGTCTTGGCTTGTCAGCGCATCAAAGTAAGCTTGTGAAACTCTCAGAATTAAATCTTGCTGAGCTTGAAAGAAATCCATATCAGCAATCTTGGTATTCAGATCGCCTTGCTTAAAAGCCTCGAGTGCAGCTACGTTAAAAACAGGCTGGGTGAGAGTAACAGTGTAGCTCTTCTGGTCAAATACACGGGAGTTGCCTGCGCCTGTGGAGACTACTGTAGACCCAGCGCCATGCTGGTAGTACCGCGTACCACTAGGTGTTGCATTAGCTTGAGGTAGTAATAAAGAGAGGCCTTGCCAGAAGAGCTCTTTGCTCGCCTGATAGTTAAAGCGCGCAGCGTTTAAAACTGGATCGCTAAACGCGGCATCTTGATAAAGCTGAATGAGGTCATTGTATTGAGCATTGCTATTACCTGAATTGTTATTTCCAAGATAGGATGGGGTTGCACTATCAGGTAATGCAGTCTTATTAGGTGGTGGCGCTATCTGTGGTGGCTGCTCTAAGCCAATCAGGGTCGATGCACTCATTGGGGTGGGTAAGGCTGGTCTAGGGGCCGCGCTAGGGCTTTGCGCAAGGGCGTCGAATGACCAGGTGCCGAGACCGAGTGCTTGACTGAGGATCAAACCAAAGGCGGTAAGTCGAGAAAGTCTAAAGCGGGTTGGGGTCATGTAATTCGGATACTTTTTAATGTGCCATGCAGTTTAAGGCTAATTTATTCAAAATGCTCATTTAGACGCTATTTTGTCAAATACCCTGCGTTAGCTCTAGATACCTATAAAATTTGGACTATGGATCTAATTTTGTTACTAAAAGCAGTCATTCTGGGGGTAGTAGAGGGGCTAACGGAGTTTTTGCCGATCTCTAGTACTGGGCACCTGATTTTGGTTGGGGATTTGCTCAACTTTAATGATGATCGAGGCAAGGCTTTTGAGGTCATCATTCAGTTTGGCGCTATTTTGGCGGTTTGCTGGGAGTTTCGCCAGAAACTCATGAAAGTTGTCGCCTCGTTCTCGGGTAGCCCCATTGCCCGTCGCTTTATACTGAACTTATTAATCGCTTCTATTCCTGCAATGGGCTTGGGCTTCTTATTTGGCAAGCATATTAAGGCAGTGTTGTTTTCGCCGATTCCTGTAGCAAGCGCTTTTATTGTGGGGGCCTTAGTTATTTTTTGGGCTGAACGTCGTCAGCAAATTCGGACTGATGTATCTAGTCACATTAAATCAGTGGATGACCTTACTCCCTTGGATGCACTCAAAGTCGGCTTAGCGCAATGTGCGGCTTTGATTCCAGGAACGTCTCGCTCGGGCGCAACTATTATTGGCGGCATGTTATTTGGTTTGCCTCGCGCTGTTGCAACTGAGTTCTCATTCTTCTTGGCCATACCAGTGATTGGTGGCGCTACTGCTTATGAGTTGCTCAAGCTTTGGAAGGCGCCAGTAGCTTTCTCCGGTGAATTTACTCTAGCTACTATTGTTGGTTTCATTGCCGCCTTTCTCTCTGCATTTATCTGCGTTCGCTGGTTAATTCATTATGTAGCACACCATAATTTCATTCCATTTGCTTGGTATCGAATCGCTTTTGGCTTGTTAGTGTTATTGACTGCTTACAGTGGATTGATCGCTTGGTCTCACTGATCTAACCAATACCCCTCATCAAAGTTAAGGCATTTCAATATGGATGTATCAATAGACGCAATCACCAATAACATTCAGCTGGCACTAGCCCCTGTATTTTTGTTAACTGCCGTAGCAACTTTGATTAATGCGATTTCTGGACGCTTAGCTCGTTCAGTCGATCGTATGCGCGCGATTCGACATTCCATTAACCTGGGCGAGGTAACGGATGCGGCAATGCTGCAGCACATGCATAAAGAGGCTGATGAAGCTCAAATCCGGGGTCGACTTTGTACCGCCGCTATCTTTTTTGATGTTCTCAGCGGTGTTTTTATTTCCTTAACGGTTCTTGAATTATTTTTCTTTCAAGCGGGCGCGGTGCGTTCATTGCAGACAGCCTATGTCATTTGGACATTTGTACTAGGCCTCATCTTTTTTATGACCTCTTTATCCATTGTTCTAGCTGAGGTTGTTTATGCCTATCGCTCAGCAGGCTGGAATACGCCGAATGGCTTTGATAAATGAAGAGAACGGATAGAATTCGCTCATTCGTATTAAGGGCTGGAAGAACTACTGCTGGTCAGCAGCGCGCAATTGAAGAATTGGGACCCCAGTTTTTACTGCCTTATCAAGCATCTAATCTCAATTTAATTGAAGCATTTAACGGCTCAACTAAACCAAAGATATTGGAGATTGGCTTTGGTATGGGCGAGACCACCGCTAAGATTGCCGCCTTGAGAGCGGATGATGACTTTTTGGCGATCGAGGTTCATCCTCCTGGCGTAGGCGCCTTGCTGAAGCTCATAGGCGAAAACAATCTTACTAATCTCAGGCTCATACGCCATGATGCTGTTGAAGTTTTGGAGAATATGCTTGCGCCAGAATCGCTGGATGGTATTCATATTTACTTTGCAGATCCTTGGCATAAGAAGCGTCACCATAAGCGTCGTTTAATTCAGTCTGAATTTGTAAGACTTTTAGTCTCTAGATTAAAGCCGGGTGGCTATTTACATTTAGCTACCGATTGGCATAACTATGCCGAGCAAATGCTCTTGGTTCTGAATGCCGAAACTACTTTGCAAAATACTTCCAGTGAATTGATGAAAGTAGAAACTTTCACCGCTGAGGATATTGCTAAGCCTGGTGAGGTTTGTAATGAATTTAAGCCTACCCTAGAACAGCTCAATGCCGAGCATCAGGGTTATGTCGTGCGCCCAGACTATCGCCCAGTGACGAAGTTTGAAAACCGTGGCATCAAGCTAGGCCACGGTGTTTGGGATCTGGTCTACAAGAAAAAATAAAAGTAAATTTACAAACCTACGCAGACGTATTTCATCTCGAGGTATTCATCCATTCCGTAGACGCTACCTTCACGCCCTAGGCCTGACTGCTTGATGCCACCAAAGGGCGCTACCTCGTTAGAGATTAATCCAGTATTAACGCCCACCATGCCGTACTCCAAGGCCTCAGCTACTTTCCAGACGCGGCCAATGTCACGGCTATAGAAATACGATGCCAAACCAAACTGACTGCTATTGGCTAACTGGATGACCTCTTCATCGCTTTCAAAAGGAATGATTGGTGCTATCGGCCCAAAGGTCTCTTCATAGGTAATCAACATTTGGCTACTTACATTGGCCAGAATGGTCGGCTCATAAAAGTTCTTGCCTTCAATGGACTGTTTGCCACCAGTAACTAGCTTGGCACCTTTGCTAAGTGCATCAGCAACATGCTTTTGTACTTTCTCAAGAGCGGCGGTTTCAATCAGGGGGCCTTGAGTAATACCAGTCTCCATCCCATTGCCGACTTTAATAACAGCTAGTGCTTTAGCAAACTTTTCAACAAACTGATCATGTACTTTTTTATGAACATAAAAGCGATTTGCACAAACACAGGTCTGACCAGAATTTCTAAATTTAGAAGCCATGGCACCACTGACGGCGGCATCGATATCGGCATCTTCAAAGACAATAAACGGTGCATGCCCACCTAACTCCAGAGCAAGTTTTTTGACAGTTGGAGCACACTGTTCCATCAAAATGCGGCCGACTTCTGTGGATCCTGTGAACGATAGATGACGAACTGTAGGAGAGGAGCAAAGGGTTTTGCCAATCACAATCGATTGATTAGCATCGGCAGTCACAATATTAATCACCCCATCCGGAATGCCAGCACGTTTGGCAAGTTCAGCCAGAGCTAAAGCGGATAGCGGCGTCAATTCAGCAGGTTTGATGAGGATAGTGCAGCCCGCTGCTAATGCAGGTGCAATCTTGCGCGTAATCATCGCAATCGGGAAGTTCCAGGGAGTGATGGCTACGCAAACACCGATCGGTTGTTTGAGAACCATGAGACGCTTATCACTCCAGGTGGTTCCCAGAATAGAACCCTCTACGCGTTTCGCTTCTTCAGCAAACCACTCTACAAATGAAGCGCCATAAACAACTTCACCAGCAGCTTCAGCTAGAGGCTTTCCTTGCTCGAGCGTCATGAGCTTTGCAAGATCTTGTGTATTTTCAATAATGAGGTCAAACCACTTGCGCATAATATGTGCGCGTTCTTTGGCTAATTTGCTGCGCCATGCAGGCAGTGCTTTTTCAGCTGCGGCGATAGCGAGCTCAGCATCTTTGGTTTCTAGATTGGCTACCGCAGCAATAATCTCATCGGTGGCTGGATTAGAAACGGCAAAGGTATTTTTAGAGCTAATCCATTGGCCATCAATAAAAGCTTCTTCTTTAAAAAGGCTTGAATCTTGTAATTGGCTACGAATGTCTACTTTTTGCATGATGTTTGACCTTGGTATAGATGTAAATCATTTTATCCCTCAATAAATAAAATAGCCCCCAAGCTTTTAGGGCCTAGAGGCTGGATTCCTTGCTGCTAGTTAGGGGGTGTGTAGCCTGCCTGAGTCTCGGCAGTGCGAAGCTTCTGGGCAAGTAGATCAAGAACGCCATTGACATACTTATGGCCATCAGTACCGCCAAAGGTTTTAGCAAGTTCAACCGCTTCATTGATGGCCACTTTGTAAGGTACCGAAAGATCGATAGCTAGCTCATAAGCGCCAATGAGTAATGCTGCATGCTCCACTGGAGAAAGTTCGTTAATTGGGCGATCTAATGCTGGGGTAATAATCGCCTCCAGCTCATCGGTACGAGCCAGTACGCCATCAAAAATACCTTGGAAGAGATCAAGTTGGCAGCGACGGAATGCGGGGTCTTCCGCAAGCTGCTTGGCAATGGAGGCGCCATTAGGGATGCTGCCAGCACGACGCATGACTAGGCTTTGATAAACACCCTGGAGGGCGTATTCACGAGCGCGACGACGTGGTGTCAGTGAGCGCTTTGGAGCAGGCTTTACTTCCTTGGCGGCTTGAGGGTTTAGTGGATTTTGGCTAGATGTAGACATGCGAATTATTCTTCTTCACTCGAGTTAATTTCGATATCAATATCAGGAGTTAATGCCAAGGCTAAATTTGCCATCTCCACTACTGCTTGAGCACATTCTGCGCCTTTTACCTGAACACGAGCAAGAGCTTGCTCATCAGTGTCGCAAGTGAGCACACCATTGGCGATTGGTAATCCAGAGTCAATCGAGATACGAGTGATGCCAGAAGCAGATTCATTGGAGACTAATTCGAAGTGATAGGTCTCACCGCGAATGACTGCGCCTAGGGCAACTAAGCCATCAAATTCACCAGTCTCGGCCATTTTTTGGAGGGCAAATGGAATCTCTAGCGCGCCAGGAACAGTCACCAATTTGATATCTGCTTGGGAAACCCCAAGAGAAATTAATTCATTGATACAGGAATTGGTTAGGGCAACGCAATGATCTTCATTAAAGCGTGCTTGCACAACACCGATACGGAGATCTTGACCATTGAGATCAGCTTCTAGTACGCCTACAAAATCATTAGTGGAACTCGTCATATCAATCTTTAAAATATTCAGGCTTTAATGGAATTTAAGAAGTGTACGGCTTGTAACCTGTAACCTCGAGCTTATAACCAGAAAGGCTAGGCACAGGACTTGGGTTGGCAAGCAAGCGCATTTTGCCAACACCAATATCTTTCAATATTTGGGCGCCAATACCGTAGCTTCTGAAATCAGTTTTTCTAGCCAACGGCTTCTTGCTTTCTTCCTGCGATTGATTCAGTTTCTGAAATTGCGCTAACCAATCTTGATCATTAGGGGCTGCAATGCCAGAGGCATTGAGGAGCACGGCTACACCAGCCGGTGAAGCGGCAATTTGCTCTAAGGCCTTCGCTAGCGGCCATGAATGGTTGCTGACATTGGAGTCCAGGAAGTCTAAAACAGTGACTGGCTCATGCACGCGCACTAAGGTTTCTTGAGCTTCAGAAGGCTTGCCATGCACTAATGCAATATGAATGCATGAGCTAGGAGTATCACGATAAATAATGCCTTGGAATTTTCCCCAAGGGGTAATGAATTCACGAGTACCTTCTCGAACCACAATGCTTTCATGTTGGCTACGGTATTGAATGAGATCTGCAATGCTGCCAATTTTTAATTGATGCTCTTTCGCAAACTCTAGAAGATCTGGAAGACGTGCCATGCTGCCATCGTCTTTCATGATTTCACAAATTACGGAAGTCGCTGAGCATCCAGCCATTGCTGCCAAGTCGCAACCCGCTTCAGTATGTCCTGAGCGTATAAGTACACCCCCAGGCTGTGCCATCAGTGGAAAAATATGGCCAGGTTGTACTAAATCACTGGGCTTGGCATTTGATGCCACAGCAGTTTTAATGGTGAGCGCACGATCAGCCGCTGAGATGCCTGTAGTTACTCCGCTAGCTGCTTCGATAGAAACTGTGAAATTCGTTCCCATGGATGTGCCGTTATCCCGAACCATCAAAGGTAGGTTGAGTTGTTGGCAGCGCTCGCGCGTCAAGGTTAAGCAAATCAATCCACGGCCGTGTTTTGCCATGAAATTCACAGCCTCAGCGGTGACATGATCGGCGGCTATGACTAAATCACCTTCGTTCTCACGATCTTCTTCATCGACGAGGATCACCATTTTGCCGGCGCGGAGCTCGGCAATGATTTCTTCGGTGGAGGCAAGGGTATTTGGCATAGCCCTCTATTTTAAGCTCAGGAGCCCTTTACAGTGCTGTCCTACCTCAATATCCCGTGTTTCTGACAGCAAGAGCCTTGGTTCGGAGTTTCAGTCCACAAGACTGCCTTTGAAAATGGGCGATGCCCCCTATAAAGCTCCTCAACCCCCAATGAGATCTAAAAATGGCCAGGGATTCATCTTGCTGGAGGTTCTGGTCGCAATGGCCCTGATTTTGGGAGTTTGGATGACATCGGCGGGCGTTTATCAGCGCCTCGCTTTAACTCTGACACAACAAGAAAGTAAAAGAGCTCAACTCAGAAAGGATTCGGATACTTTTGAAATACAAGAACACAGCAGGACCAATGGCAATCTACCCAAAAAAGCCCTAAGTAATGAGTCTGCTCGAATGTCTAGTCGGAATCGCTCTATGCGCACTTCTACTCAACCCTCTCTTAAAGACAAGCGCTGATTTGGTAATTAAGCAAATTGAGTATGAAAAATCACAAGCATTAATTTCAGAGGCGGATCGTGCATTTGAATTAATTGGCCGCGCGATTCGTATGGCTGGATATCGAAATATTCAAACCGCTCAAATCCCAATCCAAAAGTCAGGACAAAAAATAAGACAGCAAAAAAGCGATGATTCATTTCTTCGGGTTGAAAAAAGGTCGGGATTTCGTGGATCGGATTCATTGATCATTCGTCATGAATTATCCGCTGGTACAGATTTTGATTGCATTGGTAATGCACTTACTCAAGATCGCACAAAAAATAACTTAGCCATGCAAGGATTCTTGGTGGATTATCAGGCAGGTATTCCCAAAGGTAAGAAAGTCAATGGCGGTTCGCTAATTTGTCAGTCGCTCGATCGCCAGGGACGCATTCAAAACACCACCTTAATGAATGGGGTTAATAGTCTTTTAATAGAGGAGTTGAGCCCCTCTCAAGCCCAGCATTTATCGGCATCAAGGCTTTTTAAGATCAAGCTGCAAATGACTGACGGAGCCAAGCTCAATCTAGATCTTGAAAGAACTTTTTCGACGAGGAATCTCTTGTGATTTTAGCTTGGGTGATATCGCTACTCTTACTCTGTTCATCTCTCATTGCGTATTTAGAGAGGCTGAGTGCATTACGTATCGTAGAAGTAAAAACAATGGAAGTAGCTCAGAAACATTTTCTTGCTGCTGAAAAAGCAGTCATAGACTGCGAGAAAAATTTAACCACTCTTGCTAATTTGGAAGAGAATGTTTGCTTTGTTCAATCAGTCGGTAAAAACCGTTGGCTGATTTCGAGCAAAGAGAAGCCGGCGATTCAGATTGGTGTTGTGATTGATGCAACATCTGGCACAGTCACTCGCATAAACTGGCGACAAGTATTTGAATAACTGCAAGTTGGATTCGAAATCTGGATTTAGCCTCCTTGAATTAATGGCTGTGGTTTTACTCATTGCCATGGTTGCGATGATGACCATGCCTTTGTTGCAACAACAAATTGCCGCCCAAGAAATTGAGACTATTGCCAGAAGGTTTATTGCTCATGCCCACTTTGCTCGTCAGCAGGCCTTACATTTGGGTCAACCCGTCCACCTTGTGCCTATTTCTAGCGATCGGTGGGAGGCGGGTTGGGTGGTTAAAAGTGGCTGCATCGGAAAGCCGGCCAAACCGGATTGCATTGAAAAGCCCTGGTTTTCGCAGGGAAGTATTGACCCCGTTTACTTTAAGGGTGGAGGCAAGCAATTTATCGACCCCAATTCGGGCAAGAAGGGCATTCTGTTTAATGCTGCTGGTGCGGCAAAAACGGCTCAAGGCGGGTTTGTGGCCAATCGATTGATCCTGGGTCACAGCAGGGCTCCCGACTTGGAGCGCCAAATGATTTTGGGAAGTGGAGGGCGCTGGCGAATCTGTGACCCTGCTAGAGATGCAAAGCGCTGCCATTGAATGGTTTAATAGACCCTATGTACAGCGCAGTTGACCACCAGTTCATGAGCGAGGCAATAGCCGAGGCTCAAAAAGCACTTTATTTATCGAACCCTAATCCTAGAGTGGGTTGTGTCATTGTTAAAGATGGCAAAGTGATTGGTAAGGGCTTTACTCAGAAGGTAGGCAGCGCTCATGCTGAGGTGCAAGCCCTAGCGAACGCTAAATCACTCGGAAATGATCCTACGGGATCAACCATCTATGTCACGCTGGAACCCTGCAGTCATACCGGGCGAACCCCTCCGTGCGTTGATGCATTGATTGCTGCGAAACCTGCAGCCGTATTCGTGGCGATGTCTGATCCTAATCCCTTGGTTGCTGGTAAAGGCTTAGAACGCCTAACTGCTGCAGGAATCAAAGTGCACAGCGGACTAATGGAAGCAGAAGCACGGTCATTAAATCCAGGATTTATTTCACGAATGACGCGTAGCCTACCTTGGGTGCGCATGAAAATCGCTGCAAGCTTAGATGGCAAAACAGCTTTACCTGATGGCCGCAGTCAGTGGATCACTGGACCGCTAGCGAGAGCGGATGGCCATCATTGGCGTGCGCAAGCTTGTGCCATTGTGACTGGTGTAGGCACTGTTAAAGAAGATGATCCCACCCTGAATGTGCGAGATGTTCAAACTGAGCGTCAACCTTGGCGCATCATCGTAGATTCCAAATTAGAAACGCCGCCGGCAGCGAAGATTCTCAACAACATTGAGCAATCAGGCGTCATCATTGTTTGTGCCAGTTTGGACAGCCCTGAAATGCAACAAAAAGCGCAAGCATTTACTGAGCGCGGTATAGAAGTCATTGCTATGGCTAACCCATCTGGCAAAGTAGATCTGCCAAAACTATTCACGTATTTAGCTAAAGAGCGTGAGATGAATGAGATTCATATTGAATCGGGCTTTAAGCTCAATGGTTCTTTGCTCAGAGAAAACTGTGTAGATGAGCTACTGCTCTACTACGGCCCATTCTTGATGGGCGATGGTATTGGAATGGCTAATATTTCGCCCCTAAATTCCCTGAATGACAAAGAACAGTGGAAAGTCATTGATCACAGTCTCTTTGGCCCCGATCTTCGACTCCGCTTAATTAAGAACTAAAATCACCTCATGTTTACTGGAATCATTACTGCAGTTGGTCAAATTAAGAGCGCTCAAGCAAAGGGCGATGGCTTGCATTTAGTTGTTGAAGTTCCATCTGGCTATTTGGATGATGTTGCCTTGGGTGACAGCATTGCCATTCAAGGTGCTTGCATGACAGCTACCCAGTTAACCAGCAATTCTTTTGCCCTGGATATTTCTCGCGAGTCTCTGAATAAAACGATTGGTCTTGATAAGGTCGGTCCAGTCAACCTCGAAAAAGCCATGCGCTTAAATGATCGCCTGGGCGGACATTTAGTTAGCGGGCACGTAGATGGTGTTGGTAAAGTGGCGCATTTTGCTCAAGTGGCTAATGATGCTTATGGATCTTGGTTGTTACGCATCGAGGCGCCAAAAGAGTTGGCGCAATATTTGGCTTACAAAGGCTCGATTGTTGTGAATGGCGTATCGCTTACAGTCAATCAGACTGAAGACACGGCAACTGCTTGCATCATCAATATCAATATCATTCCCCACACCCTGGAAAACACTACGTTGGGTAATCTCAAGCAAGGTGATGCGGTGAATCTTGAGGTTGATCTCATCGCGCGCTATGTGGCGAGGATGCTCAACAAAAGTAGTTGAAGTGAGCTGATGAAGAAAATAGTTTTAATCCAAAATGAGTTTGAATATCAAGCTGTACTAATTGAGGCATCCGCTTTTTTTGATAATGAGCCTAGCCCAGGAAGTCAAGATGCAATTAGATTTGAGTCTTTACTGAAATCGATAGTGACTTACGAATCTAAAAATTATGCGATTAATTGACCTGATACAGGTCAGCCAGCCTTATAAATAAAAAGATCTTATTTATTCTTCTGATAGCGAGTAGGATCGCCCACATTGGCTTGCTTAAAGCCTGCCTGCCTTAGACGGCAAGACTCACATTCTCCACAAGCTTCACCTAAATCGTTGGCTTGATAGCAAGAGACTGTTTGCGAGTAATCAACGCCTAGAGTGCTACCCAGTTGGATGATTTCGCCTTTAGTCAGGCTGATAATGGGGGCGTGCACTCGAAAGCGATTTGCATCATTGATGGCTTCTACGCCTGCTTTAGTAGCTAGGTTGGCCATATGTTCAAAAGAGGCAACATATTCAGGGCGGCAGTCAGGGTAACCTGAGTAATCCACCGAATTAGCGCCATAGAAAATATCAAGACCACCCAATGACTCTGCCCAACCCAATGCAAGTGATAGCAGGATCGTATTGCGTGCTGGTACGTAGGTAACGGGGATTTCTTGATCTTTACCGGGCGTTGTTGGGACCGCAATCGAGGAGTCAGTTAAGGCAGAGCCCCCAAAGCGAGTGAGATCTAGGTTAACTACTTCGTGTCGTGCCACTCCAATTTGCTTGGCAATATGTTTCGCTGCTGCCAGCTCAGATGAATGACGCTGACCATATCCAACCGAAAGGGCATACGGCGTATAGCCCAGGTCTTTGGCAAGGGCTAGAACAGTAGTGGAGTCCAGTCCACCTGAAAATAGGATGACTGCTGGAGCACCCGGTTTACGGGGCGCCAGAGATTCGAATGCAGCAGAAAGCTTAGACATAAATGATTAATTACTTGGTGCTAGCAATGAGTTGCTGTGCATCTTTAGCGGCATCAGTGTCTGGATATTTAGCAATGATTTCGCTAAATGTTTTTTTAGCTGCTGCCTTATTGCCGCTTTCTAATTGCGAGTTTCCTAAGGTGACCATCGCAGCAGGAACGCGTGGATGATTCGGAAATTTCTTAATTAGGCTTTGTAGTTGGCTAATCGCACCGGCGTAATCTTTATTCGCATATTTGCTATTACCGCTCCAGTACAGAGCAAGTGGTAAGTAAGGGCTTTTAGGATATTTGGCGGCAAATACTGAAAATCCCTCATCAGCTTTTTTGAGACTGCCTGCTTGGAATGACTTTAAGGCGTCGTCGTAGGCTTTTTTCTCACCAGGTTGTACTGTTCCAGAAACGCCTTCAATCGTTACGGTGCGAGGCTCAAAATTACCTAAACGAGTATCGAGATCTTGGTAGTAAGTCTTCTGACTGGTACTAATGTCTTCGCCTTGTTTCTCAAGTTCTTCAACTTTGCCACGGAGCTCTGCATTCTCAGTTTTGAGTTTGTCGATTTGGCCCTGTAACTCAAGCTGGGTGGTGGCTAGAGACTTACGCAGATCCAGAATTGCCTTACGCGCTTCATCATCAGAGAAGAGCGCCCAGGCGCTATTAGATGCGCCTAAGCAAATGAGAGCAGCACTTAAACAAAACGCTCGTGAGAGCGTTTGTTTTACTGAGCATGAAAGTATCTTCATTTAGTTCGTGATGTAAACAATATCAGCGCGGCGATTTTCTGCCCAAGCTGCTTCGGTATCACCTTCTGCTTTTGGTTTTTCTTTACCAAAGCTCACCGCTTCCATTTGGTCGTCAGAAACGCCCATCAAGTTCAATGATTTACGTACAGCATCAGAACGACGTTGGCCAAGTGCCAAGTTGTATTCAGCTGTGCCGCGTTCATCGGTATTGCCTTGAATAATGATCTTCTGCTTTGGATTCGCTTTTAAGTAGCCTGCATGAGCAGACAACATTTTTTGGTATTTAGTCTGAACGGTGTATTCATCAAAGCCAAAGTAAACGCTTTTCTCAAAGAGTGGGCTGCTTGGATCATTCCACGGCTGTGAGCCAAATTTGCCACTGCCGCTACCATTGGCGCCATCAGTGTCATCTAGTTTGACGCTGGAGCATGCTGCCATCAAAAATGCTGTGGCACCGATCAAGGCGAATGTCGCTGCGCGACGTGCGATAGAAATCTTCATGAATTTTCCTTTTTCCTACGAGCTAAATCTATAAATGAATCAATAGACAATATTATGCCCCCAAGAACGTCAATAGTGACTATTTCAACCCCTAAAAGGGGGTTTAACGTAGTTAGGACCTAGTCCATGAATGGACCCCAGGAAGGCTGACGTACATCAGATCCTGGAATGCTCAACACCTGCTTGGAATTCCCGTCAACTGAGACAGCAGCAAGAACGCGTTTACCACCCACTTTGGTGGAGTAGAGAACATAGCGGCCATTGGCAGCAAAGGAAGGAGATTCATCACTGGTCCCGTCAGTAAGCGCCTGAGCATCACCAGTAGCTAAGTTCAGAATGTAGAGGCGGTATGCGCCACCAACGTTAGCAATGTAAGCTAAGTACTTGCCATCAGGTGAGATGCGAGGTGAGGTCACAAAACCTTGTTTGAAGGTAATCCGTTTTACGCCTTCAGCTTGTTCGCCATCAGCACTCATACGATAGATTTGTGGGTTACCACCGCGATCGCTGGTGAAATAGATATAGCGACCATCAGCAGAATATTGCGGCTCAGTATCAATCGTGTTGCCACGAGTTAAGCGATGTAAACCCGTGCCCTCGGCATTGATGCCGTAGATCTGAGTGTTGCCGTCTTTAGATAATGAGATGGCTAATTTCTTACCATCAGGTGACCAGGCTGGTGCACTGTTGTTGCCTTTTTGATTTGATAGAGAAATGCGACGACCAGTAGCAAGCTCGTGAACATAAATGACTGGCTTGCGGTCTTCAAAAGAAACGTACGCCACTTTCTTGCCATCAGGTGACCAGGATGGGGAAATGATGGGCTCAGCACTATTGAGTGCATTGCGAATATTTTGACCGTCAGCATCCGAGATCACCAGGCGATAGCGCTTGCCATCCTTGATGACGTAGGAGAGACGGGTGGAGAACACGCCACGCTCACCCAGTAATTTGAAGATGATGTCATCAGCAATTTTGTGGGCAACCGCACGCAGGTTATCGGCGCTTGAGTTGAGATTTAAGCCACCCAGACTTTGGGATTTACGAACATCAAACAGCTTGTAATGAATGTCAAACTGATTATTGCCAGTCTGCACGACTGATCCAACCACCAGTGCATCAGCACCGCGTGCTGCCCACGATTTGTAGTTAGGCGTACCATCATCACTCTCAACGGCATTACCATTTTCTGTATTTTTAAAATAACCGCTGCGCGCTAAATCTTGTCGAATGATTTCAGTAACGCTAGTGGGTAATTTATTCTCGTCTTTAAAACGCATTACCGCGATTGGGTAGAGCGATTGACCAACGCCTGTGATTTCAATATTCATCTGCGCTAGCGCAGGTGTTGCCATACTGACAAACACTGCAAAAATAATCAAGCCAAAAGAGTTCAGTTTTGATGCCAGTCTCTGTAGTTCTCTTTTCACTAATCGCAACATGCATTAATCCTTGGGTTTAAAAGTCAGTTTTACTTCGCGTTGTGGAATTTTGCCATTGTCGTCTTTCGGCAGACTTTCTGCGCGAGAGAGGGCAAGAAGTACTGCGCGATCCCAGCCAGCGTTGCCGCTAGAGGATTGAATACTAGTACTTAAAATAGCCCCGTCTGGAGCCAGGCTTACCAAAATGACTGCTGCAGGGTTGCCACTCACGGATTCAGGGTTAAAGACAATCAATGGCTTAACCTTTTTAATTACTTTATCAGTCCAGCCTGGAGGTGCATTACCTCCGCCGCCGACTCCACTGCCAACGGTTCCACCCCTACCACCTTCGGCACCAGCTGCTGCACGTAAACGCGCTAACTGATCTGCACGTGCTTTTTCTGCTGCGGCATTGGCTTTGGTTTCTGCCGGTGACTGTGCTTTAGGAGCTTCAGCCTTTTTCGGCGGCTCTTCCTTCTTCGGCTTTTCCTTCTCCTTGGGCGGAGGAGGTTTTATTGCTTTAGGAGTTTCTTTCACCTCTTTTTTAGGAGGCTCTTTCTCAACCTTCTTTTTCTTGATGGCGATATCGGCAGCTTCTTCTTTTATTTCGGTTTTGAGTTCCGGTTCAGGCGGTGCTTCAACCTGTGGAGCGGAATCCCAAAGCTCAACTTCAACACCAGAAGAGGTGGTGTTATTCCAGCTAATGCCAATCATTAGAAAGGCAAGCAATCCCAAATGGGCAATGAGTGAAAAAGTAAACGCGCGCTTAGTGCTTTCTTCTTTCGTAAAACGCCCTCGCTTAAACGGCGAAAATGATTGCTGAAAAGAAGGTGCGCTATTCATGAGCAGCTATGAAGGCCAGATTCTTACTGGGTCTTGACCGCAAGGCCAACGCGCTTCACGCCATTCTCTTTGAGCTTGGACATGACTTCCATCACTGTTTCATATTTGATGGATTTATCTGCGGCGATGACAATAGGTTGATCGGCAGACTTTTCTGCTTGTGATCTTGCAAAAGCACCGAGTTCAAATTTATTGAGTGTTTGAGTCGGATCACCATCTTTGCGCACGATGACATTCTCGTTGGCATCAATCGTTAAAAAGACTGGCGGTAGTGATTGCACTTTGGCGCCACCAACAGTGGGTAAGTTGACAACACCTGGATTGACCATTGGTGCAGTGACCATAAAGATCACGAGTAATACCAGCATTACGTCGATGTACGGAACGACGTTGATGTCAGACATTGCCCGACGTTTGTTTTTACGTAATGAAGATCCAGCCATAATTTTTTTCGCTTATCGGTTCACGCGTTATTTCAATTAACGCCCTGCAGTCTGACGCTGCAAGATATTGGTGAACTCTTCAATGAAAGTTTCAAAGCGAATGGAGAGGCGGTCTACATCAGTTGCTGCGCGGTTATAAGCAACCACTGCCGGAATCGCTGCGAACAAACCAATTGCTGTGGCGATTAACGCTTCTGCGATACCAGGAGCTACAGCAGAAAGAGTCGCGTTTTGCACATTAGCCAAACCGCGGAAGGAGTGCATGATGCCCCAAACCGTGCCAAAGAGGCCGATATACGGCGAGACTGAGCCAACGGATGCCAAGAAAGGTAGATTGGCTTCCAGGAGGTCCATTTCGCGTTGGTAGGTGGCTTTCATGGCGCGACGGGCGGCGTCAATCTCACGACCTTTTGCAAATTCTTGCATCCCAGCTTCGAAAATATGCTCTAGGACCGCGTCATTGCGGTTATTACGCTGGGCTGCCTCCAGGAGGGTATTGAGGTCGCCGCCAGCCCAAAAGTCGCGCTCAAAGCGCTCGGTATCCTGGCGGACCCCACGTAAAACAGCAGTTTTCTTGAAAATAATGGTCCAAGAGGCGATGGACATCCCTAGTAATAACAACATTACCAACTGTACTAATAGGCTGGCATTAAGGACTAGGGAGAGAAATGAGAGGTCTTGTGTAGGGGTCATGGTGGATTTTGTATGATGTAGGTTGATTTTACTAAGTTAATTCACTCAGCAATCCAACTTTTTCAGGATTATCACCATGTTTGACCGTCAAAACACCTTAGCCAAAACCGATCCCCAATTATGGGCAGCCATTCAGAACGAAAATAAGCGTCAGGAAGACCATATTGAGCTGATTGCTTCTGAGAACTACACCTCACCAGCGGTAATGGAGGCCCAAGGGTCTCAGTTGACCAATAAGTATGCCGAAGGTTATCCGGGCAAGCGTTATTACGGCGGTTGTGAGTTCGTGGACGTTGCTGAGCAATTGGCGATTGATCGTGTCAAAGCATTGTTTGGTGCTGAAGCGGCAAACGTACAACCCCATTGCGGAGCATCTGCTAACCAAGCAGTATTCTTGGCTTTCTTAAAACCAGGCGATACCTTCATGGGTATGAGTCTTGCTGAAGGTGGCCACTTGACCCACGGTATGGCGTTGAACATGAGCGGTAAATGGTTTAACCCAATTGCTTACGGTCTCGATAAAAATGAAGAGATTGATTACGAGCAAATGGAGCGTCTCGCTCGTGAGCACAAACCAAAATTGATTATTGCTGGGGCATCTGCTTACTCTTTAAAAATTGATTTCGAGCGCATCGGTAAATTAGCAAAAGAAGTGGGCGCGATTTTTATGGTCGACATGGCTCACTATGCTGGCTTAGTTGCAGCAGGTGTTTATCCAAACCCAGTACCGCATGCTGACATCGTTACTTCTACTACTCACAAGAGTTTGCGAGGTCCCCGTGGCGGCATCATCTTGATGAAGGCTGAGCACGAGAAAGCGATTAACTCTGCAGTGTTCCCAGGCTTACAGGGTGGTCCTTTGATGCATGTGATCGCAGGTAAAGCGGCAGCATTCAAAGAAGCGCAGGAGCCGGGCTTTATTGATTACCAAAAGCAAGTTGTAGCTAATGCAAAAGCACTTGCAGAGACTTTGATTGCGCGTGGCTTAAGAATTGTTTCTGGTGGAACAGATTCTCATTTGATGTTGGTAGATTTGCGCGCCAAGAAAATGACCGGCAAAGAAGCTGAGCGCGTTTTAGGTGAAGCGCACATTACTTGCAACAAAAACGGTATTCCAAACGATCCAGAAAAACCAATGGTGACCAGTGGTATTCGTTTAGGATCACCAGCGATGACTACCCGTGGATTTAAAGAAGCAGAAGCAAGACAAGTAGGTAACTTTATTGCGGATGTTTTGGATAACCCAAATGATCCTGAGAACATCGCTAAAGTGCGTGCTCAAGTTTCTGAGCTCACGAAGCGTTTCCCGGTTTACGGTTAAGCATTAATTAATCCAACCAAGAGAAGAGCTAATTGCGCTGTCCTTTCTGTCATAACGAAGATACCCAAGTTCTAGATACCCGGGTATCTGACGAGGGCGATACTATTCGTCGTCGTCGCCGTTGTGCCAAGTGCGATAAGCGCTTTACTACCTATGAGCGCGTTGAGTTGGCGCTCCCAGCCATCGTCAAGAAGAACGGCAGCAGAGTTGAATACAGTCACGACAAGCTGGCAAGTTCACTAAAGTTAGCCCTGCGTAAGCGCCCAGTATCTTCAGACTCCGTCGATGAATCCATTGCCCGCATTGAAGAAAAGCTCCTAAGCCTTGGCGAAAAAGAGATTCCGAGTGAGCGCGTAGGTGAGTTGGTGATGCGTGAACTCAAGCGTCTCGACAAAGTGGCTTACATCCGATTTGCTTCGGTCTATAGAAGCTTTGCGGATATCGAATCTTTCGAGAGTGCTCTAAAAGAATTGAAGTAGCCGATTTGGTGAGCAGTACTTACCACTGAAGATGCAATTAAAAATATGAAAAAAATTCTGGTCACTGGTGGCGCTGGTTATATCGGCTCTCATACCGTAGTTCAGCTATTGAATTCCGGTAAAGAGATTGTCATTCTGGATAACTTATCCAACAGTAGCTTGGGGGTCATCAAGCGCATAGAAGACTTAACTGGAAATGCAGTTGAGTTCATCGAGGGCGATATACGAGATAGAGCGCTAGTTAGAGCTACTTTTGAGCAGTATGCATTTGACTCGGTAATACATTTTGCAGGCCTGAAAGCAGTAGGTGAATCTGAAGCCTTCCCTCTGAAGTACTTTGATAACAACGTGTCGGGAAGTATTGTTTTATTTGAAGAGATGATGCGAGCCAATGTAAATCAATTGATCTTCTCCTCTTCTGCAACCGTATACGGAAATCCAGGATCGGTTTGTTATACCGAAGACACCCCTTTGTCGCCGATCAATGTCTACGGCAGAACCAAATTGATGGTTGAGGATATTTTGCGTGACCTACAAAAGGCTAACCCTGCTTTAAGAATTGCCTTGCTAAGATATTTCAACCCAGTGGGCGCTCATGAGTCGGGGCAGATTGGTGAAAATCCTTTTGGCAAACCAAATAACCTAATGCCCTTTATGACTCAGGTCGCCATTAGGGCTCAAGAAAAATTGATGGTGTATGGAAATGATTACCCAACCCCAGATGGAACGGGTTTAAGGGATTACATTCACGTCGAGGATTTGGCTGCAGGTCACCTGGCGGCTTTAAAAGCCTTAGAACAGAATGCGTCCATCACAGTAAACCTGGGAACCGGAAAACCTTATAGCGTTTTTGACATGATTAAGGCGTTTGAGGGAGCATCGGGAGTAAAGATTCCTTATGAGGTTGTTACTCGACGAGCTGGTGATCTATCTGAATACTACGCAGATCCAACGTTGGCTAAAAAAGTTTTAGGCTGGGAAGCCCAATTGGGGATTGATCGCATGTGCGCTGATTCTTGGCGATGGCAGAAAAATAATCCCAAGGGATATTCTTAATTTCAATAAAGCCTGAAGTTACAGGCTTTTTATTTGCCTATCCAACTTCACATTACCTTAGCCATCTAAATTTTTTAATGTTTTAAAGCAGCGCTCTTGGTAAGGTTTTGTGTATACTGTAACCGATTGATTACAATCTGAAGATGTATGAAATCAATAAAACAGTTGAATTTGAGGTCTGGCTAAACGCTATTCGCGACCCTTTAACTCGAGGTCGATTATTAGCAAGACTGCGTAGGGCCGCATTGGGAAATTTGGGTGATATAGCCCCAATAACTGATGCAAATGGAATTTGGGAGATGCGAGAGCATTTTGGTTCCGGTTGGCGGATGTATTACTTACGACGTGGGAAGGTAGTAATTGTGATGTTGGGCGGCGGTTATAAAACAACTCAAAAGGCTGATATTAAAAATGTTAAGAAGTTGCTTTTAACGATGGAGGATTGAATGAAAAATACAAAAAAAATAAAAATAAAAGATTTACCTAAATTTGATGTCGTGGATTACTTAAAAACTGAGGCAGATATCGCTGGATATTTAACTGCTGTGCTAGAGGATGGGGATCCTGCTTTATTTGTTGCAGCAATCGGCGACATTGCTAGGGCAAAAGGAATGACTGCTATTGCTAAAAAGAGTGGAGTAACCAGGGAGTCTCTTTATAGAGCCTTAAAAATTGAAGCGCGTCCACGGTTTGAGACGGTAGCCAGGGTAATACATGCCTTGGGTATGAAATTAAGTGTTCATGCATAAACAAGGACTGCAAGTGAACTGACCCCTTTGAGTTGGATTTAAAGTCCAACTTTTGTGGGTCAGTTCACTTGCAGTCTTTTTTTTCTGATGTAGATTGAATTACTTCCATTGGTCAGAGCACCACCTCCAAACCCTTTCTTTCAATCAGTGACAAGAGCTTCAAGGAAGGCCCGCTTGGGCTCTTATCCCCAGCTTCCCATTTTTGAACCGTCGAGAGGCTGGCATTGATTGTTACTGCAAATACTGCCTGGCTAAGACGCGTCTTAGCACGTAAGCGCTTAATGCGGGTGGGGGTCATGGGTTTTACGTCAAGATTATGGAGAGCTTCAAATTCCTCCAAACTCTTCTTTGTGATAACCCCCGCCTGATGCAAGCCAACAACCGTTTCTTGCATCTCCTGAATAATTCGACTTTTCTTATTATTTTTCATCGATCTTTAATTCCTCTAATTGGTTGGCATGTATAGCCGAATCTATTTCTCGGTCAGATAAATGAAGTAATCTTTTTGCAGTTTCTTGAAAAAATATCAGTTCATCATTGCTGATATTTGATTTTTCATTTTTTGCAAATCCAAACATTAAATACCATTGTTTTAAAAGTTTGGTAGCCACGATAATTCTGGCGCCGCCCCTTTTACCCATTCCAATAAGCTTTACCCGTTTTTTATAAACGTTACATCCAAGATCGGCATCAATGAGTCCCCTCTCCATCTCTTCGACTGCTTCTATCAAATGACGACTGTTTAGATTATTTTTAATTAACCATCGTGAAAAAGTTTTCGTTTTTAGGATGCGTTTTTTAGTCATTCAAAACTATACCACCAGGTGGTATAGAGATAATAACCCATATCTTGATAATGAAAAAGGGGCTGCCGTAGCAACCCCTTTATGGAAGGCATAAAAGTGTTATTTCAGACAGGCAAAAATCGAAGCAGTAATGTCTTCAACACTACCAGTGCCGCTTACCTTGCGATAAGCCGGTGCCTTTACCTTGTCTGCTGGATTACCTTGCGCAGCCCAAGAGGAGTAGTACTCCACCAATGGACGAGTCTGATCGTCATATACCTGCAAACGTTTGCGAACAGTTGCTTCTTTGTCGTCGTCACGCTGAATAAGATCATCGCCAGTCACATCATCTTTGCCTGCAACTTTGGGTGGGTTGTATTTGATGTGATAAGTACGGCCAGAGGCAGGGTGAACACGACGTCCACCCATGCGATCGATGATGGCATCAAATGGCACATCGATTTCTAAAACGTAATCAATCGGAACGCCAGCATCTTTCATGGCTTGTGCTTGAGGAATGGTTCTTGGAAAACCATCAAACAAATAGCCTTTGCTGCAATCAGGTTGAGTTAAGCGATCTTTAACGAGGCCGATGATGATGTCATCAGAAACGAGGCCGCCTGCATCCATAATTTTTTTGGCTGCAATACCGAGTTCAGTTCCTGCTTTCACAGCAGCGCGCAACATATCGCCAGTGGAAATTTGTGGAATTGCAAATTTTTCGCAAATAAACTGAGCTTGTGTGCCTTTTCCAGCACCTGGTGCACCGAGCAGAATCAACCGCATTGTTTTCCCCTTAGAAGAGCTGACATTGTCCCGTATTTTGTCGGGATCTTAGAAGCCTATTGCCTAGGATTATCCCCGAGAAGCTTAAAACTACTGAGGTTTTAGCTTTTGGTCTGAGGTTAGTCTAGGAACCAGCCAGTAACTGGCGCACTCTTTCGAGGTCTTCTGGGGTGTCGACCCCAGCAGGAGGAGCTTCTGAGGCGGTATGGACGGCTATGCGATAACCATTCCAGAGGGCGCGCAGCTGCTCTAGGGCTTCAGCCTGCTCTGGAGGTGCTGGTTCTAGACGAGTGTAGGCCTGTAAAAAGTCGGCTCGGTAGGCATAGATGCCCAAGTGGCGTAGATGCGCTATTTTTTGATTGGCTTGAGGGTCTCTCTCAAAGGGAATCGGCGCTCTGGAAAAGTAGAGCGCTTCACTGGAGCGATTAAGAACTACTTTCACCACATTGGGGTTGTTGATCTCTGTGACATCGGTAATCGGTACGGCAACTGTGGAGATAGCGCACCCCATATGTTCAGCTAAAGTTCTGGCAACTTGATTGATTAATTCAGGTGGTATGAGCGGCTCATCACCTTGCACATTCACAATCAATGCATTGCTAGGTAGCTTCAGTAGCTGGGCCACTTCAGCAATACGGTCGGTTCCGGTTGGATGATCTGCGCTAGTGAGTAAACACTCGATACGATGCTCATCGCATGCAGCTTGTATCTCTGGTGAATCGGTTGCCACTACAACGCTTTGTGCAAGCGATTGCTTAGCGCGTTCAGCCACGCGAATCACCATTGGTTTGCCACCAATATCAGCTAGAGGTTTTCTCGGTAAACGAGTGGATCCCAGTCGAGCCGGAATCACCACTAAAAAATCGGGAGCTTTAGGGGTAGCATTCATTGAGATTGAGCAGTCAATGCTTAAGCGATTTCATCAGCGCTAAGGCTGCGTGCTTCTTCAACCAGCATTACCGGCACATCATCCCGAATCGGGTAAGCCAAGCGATCGGCTTTGCAAATGAGCTCATGTTTCTCGGCGTTTAAATGCAATTGGCTTTTGCACAAAGGGCAAACCAAAATATTGAGCAGTCGTTTATCCATGATTTCTTTAATGGTGATCTAAATAGGGGATGACACAGTGTAGTGCTATGTAAGCTAAACCTACAAGGTGTAGCGATAAGGACTGGGTCTTTGCAGGATAGATTGCAGCCAGTCAGCCAAGCTATCTGGGAGGGTGAGAGTCATTGGCACCACCCAAATGCGTTCATCTGTAATGGCTGCACATTTCACAGCATCTTTTTCAGTAATGAGGATGCATTGCGCATTGATCTTCTCAAAGAACTCGGGGGTATACGTCGCATGATCCGGCAAAGGAATCGATTTAGCGGCAATTCCTTGTTTGAGGAGATCATCAAAAAAGCGTTGTGGATTACCCAAGGCGGCAACAGCCGTAATTTTGTTTGGTAGATAGCTATCTGCAATTTGAGCAAGCGTCTGCGTATTTTTAGAATTAATCAATTGATACGCATTTCCCAAATTACCCAAGAGCGAGAATGCGCGACGCCCTAAATAGTATTCATCTTGGGGGCCAAGCTTAGATTCAAGACCTTTTGTTTTTCCAGTAAAGAGTGTGGCATCACGCTCGCGTGTGGCGGGTTCACGCAAAGGGCCTGCAGGTAGCAAAAAGCGATTACCTTCACCACGTCCATCACGAACCACGAGTTCGATATCGCGACCACCTTCACGAGCGGGCCAGCGTGCTAAGCCAGTGTGTTGCAAGCCATCATCACTAATGATGACGTTTACATTGGGTGAATGCTTGAGTAAAGCCCCAATACTTTTTTGACGCTTTGGAAAAACCCAAATCGGAAATTGATCGTGTGTGCGTTTTGCAATCAATACAGGCTCGTCACCAACTAGGGTCGGATCAGAATCGCTGCGTACTTGTAGGGGTGTTATTTGCGAAGAAGATCCATAGCCTCGACTAATAATTCCAGGCCTCCATCCAAGGTGACTAAGGCGTTCTGCTAGAGCGATCACGATAGGCGTCTTGCCAGTTCCGCCTACACGAATATTGCCCACAATAATGACTGGTACTGGAGCAGGCTGTTGCTTTACTAAGCCCGTATCCAGAATTAACTTACGTATGCGTATCACCAAGCCATAAAGCCAGGAGAGTGGCCATAGCAATAAGCTCGTGGGGCCACGTCTTTCCCAAAACTTGGGAGCTTTACGGAAAAAAGAAAAGGACATGAAAAATATTTTTCTTAGTTCTGAAGTTATTTTTTGGTTTGACTGCTAAAGACAATGTTAGATAGGTTCGCATCACGTGCCGCCTCCAGTGCGCTCATCACAGCTTGGTGAGGCGCTTTGGCATCGGCATCAATATTCACTTGCAGAGAGCTGGCGGCTTCCTTCTGGCTGCTTTGTCCATTTAGCTGAGTTAATGAATTGCTGAGTTGTGATCGATCTACCACTTTGCCATTCACTGCGAAGCGGCCATCGCGACTCACTGCAATATGAATTTGCTTTACCTCTGTTTGGCTCTCATTGCCATTAGCTGTGGGTAAAGTAATGGCTAATTCTTGATAACGTGTGAAGGTTGTGGAGATCATTAAAAAGATCAGAACTACCAAGAGCACATCAATAAAAGGAATCAGATTGATTTCTGGCTCTACAGGTGGAGCACTACCCCCAAGAGAAAATCTTCTCTTAGCTCGCGGGTGCGTTTCTAACCAACTCATTTTGCGGAATCGGCTGGATAGAGTTTTTTAAACAGTTGACGAGTAAATTCTTCGCATTCACGTTGACGTTGATTTGCCATTGCACGTAAACCGCGCCAAGCAGCTAATGCAGGAATGGCAATCAATAGTCCAAATGCCGTGTTGTACAAGGCAACTGATATGCCGTGGGCTAATTGTTGTGGGCTACCAGCAGCGCTATTGATCGCGCCTTGGCTGCCAAAGATTTCAATCATGCCCACTACAGTGCCAAATAAGCCTAATAGCGGAGCGACTGTGGCGATCGTGGCAAGTGCGCCTAAGTAGCGGTCCAGCTTAAGCCAAGTGCTTTGTGCGGTCACTTGCAACTCCTCCAGCGCAGCATCGGCGTTACTGCCAGATAATTTCTCTTTTAGTGCGCAGGCCAATAAAGGGCTTGCAGGAGAAAGGTTGGCCAATTCCGTAATCTGCTGCTCAGAAACGCTGGATTTGCTTCCAACCAACTGATTTGCAAGAGAAAAAACGCTTTCTAGGCAATTTTTGGGGAATATATGCGTTTGTCGCAGATACCAGCAACGCTCTAAGGCGATTGCTAAGCCCAATATGGAGATGATGAGGAGGGGCCAAATAGGCCAGCCAGCGGATAGTAAGATGGAGTACATAAGCTCAGTACTTTAGCTGAATTAAAAAGCCTGTTTCGGAAAGCTAGCCTGTGGATAACTCTGTGCAAAACTTTTTTGAGTTTGCTCTGTAAGTCCTTGATTGATCATTGACACGGTTTTATATTGGTTCAAAGCGAATTTATTAGTCTAATTAATTCCTATATAAATCAATAGCTTGTATTTTAGATGTTGGATTTATGAGACGTTTTGGGTCAGTAATTACTTACTTATGAGGATTAAACCTAGAGTGAATCTGTATCTGTGGATATTTATTGGCGCCTAAGCCAGATAGTTGTGAGATTAAAGAGAAAAAATGTCGGAAATATCAAGGGAAATTCTGAGTGTTGGCGATCTAAACCGCGCCATTGCTGCCTCTTTAGAGGACCGTTTCGATACTGTCTGGGTGAGCGGGGAGATTTCCAACTTCAAGGCTTATGACAGTGGGCATTGGTATTTCTCGTTAAAAGACGCGGAAGGTCAGATCCGTTGCGTCATGTTCCGTGGTCGCAACGGCCAGGTTGGGTTCATGCCGCAATCGGGGGATTTGGTGGAAGTTAGCGCTAGCTTAGGAATGTATGTTCCTCGTGGGGATATTCAGCTCACGATTCAGACTTTGCGACGCGCTGGCATGGGCGGTCTATATGAAGCCTTCTTAAAGTTGAAGGCCAAACTCGCCAAAGAAGGCTTGTTTGATGATGAGCGCAAACGCGAGATACCAACGCATCCGCGATCAATCGGCATCATCACATCACCGCAAGCAGCAGCACTCAAAGATGTGCTGAGTACTTTAGCGAGAAGAGCGCCGCATATTCCGATTGTGATTTATCCAACCTTGGTTCAAGGCCCTGATGCACCCGCCGGAATGATTGCCGCACTTAAAGCTGCCGAAAAAGAAAAAGCAGTAGATGTGATTTTGTTAGTACGCGGTGGAGGCAGCATTGAAGATCTGTGGGCATTTAATGATGAACAACTGGCTTATGCGATTGCAGACTCATCAATACCAGTAGTGAGTGGTGTTGGACATGAAACCGATTTCACGATTACGGATTTTGTTGCAGACTTACGGGCCCCAACTCCGACGGGCGCGGCAGAGCTAGCGGCACCACGCCGAGATCAAATGCTGCAAGAGCTAGATGCCATCATGCAAGCGCTGCTCCAGCGCATTAACCAACGAGTTGAGCGCGAGGCACAAACGCTAGATCAATTAGCACTTCGCTTGAGTCATGCATTGCCTAATCCCGATCGCATGCGCGAGCAAATTCAAGGGTGGCAGCAACGCCTTAACCAAGCCTGGTCTGTACGTATGGAAAATTGGAAGCGCAATCAATCGCACTATCAATCCCAGTTAGAAATGTTGAACCCACAGAGAACACTAGAGCGTGGCTATGCGGTGATCCTGAGTAAAGAAAAAGAAGGGCTGCACGCCATTCGTAAACCATCTGAGTTGAACGTAAGTAATAGTTATCAAATACGTCTAGCCGAAGGGCAGGTAGATGTAGAATTTTCAGAAGTAAATCCAGCGGAACAAAAATAATATGCAGCGACTAATCTTAAGGTTGATTGCATTAACGTGTACATCATTCTTGATTGCAATGCTGACGGGTTGTCCAAGCAGTGGTTCCGGTAACAGCACTGTCATTAATGGTGTAGTGAGTTCAGGTGGAGGATCAACACCAGTTGCTATTGGGGGCGCCACAGTTACGATTTACCAAATTCAGTCTGGAACACCATCTGTTGTTACCCAGGCAACATCGGATAGCGCTGGTAATTTTTCTGTCAAGGTTCCCAGTAATTCCGCAAATACAAGCAGCAATCCCATTACCTACTATGCGGTAGCTAGCAAATCTCCAAGCATCCAGTTAATGGCAAGCTTAGGGACGGGGCCGTTATCTGCAGTACGCATTAATGAGCTCACTACCGTGGCATCCGCTTATGCCTTTGCGCAATTATTTCGTGATGACTATTCGGTAGCCGGGAGTGCTCTACCATTAAGTATTGCTGCGGGCATGGCTGAAAATTTAGTTTCTGCAGAATCTGGCTCTGCATCTAAAGTCATTCAGACTTCGCCTAACGGTTATGAAACCAATACCTGGAGTGCGCTTGGTACTTTGGCTAATGTCTTGGCGGGATGCACTCAAGGCATCGCAAATGCATGCACGAATTTATTTGCCCTAACTCCTTCTACAAATGGCATTACACCTACGAATACATTGCAAGCGATTGTAAACATCGCTTTAAATCCTGCAGTCAATGTCAGCAGCATCTATAACTTAGGGAGTGTGGTGACAAGCTATACGCCAGCGCTTACTGCTAACCAGGGGCCTAATTCATCTGCACCACTCCAAAAACTCGATGCCTGGACAATAGCGGTCAAGGTTAATAACACCGGTAGCAGTGCCTGCCCTTTTGGCGGCCCAGCTAATCTGGCATTTGATGTCAATGGTTATGCGTGGATTAATAACAATGTCATTCAGGGAACACCAAACTCTACAAATTGTTTAGTGGTTCTCAAGCCAAATGGTCAGCCGGCTAATGGATCTACTTCGACCCCAACAACACCTATTGCTGGCGGCGGCATCTTAGGCTCTGGCTTCGGAGTGGCAATTGATAAGCTTGGATATATTTGGTCGGGTAGTTTTGGTTGGGGAAATAATCTTCCAGCTAGTGGGGCGGTAGCTAAGCTGTCCTCACTTGGTGTTCCCATCTCTCCTGCTGTTGGATATACCTCTGGACTATTAAGAGTGCAGGGCACTGCAGTCGATCAATCTAATAATATTTGGATGGCGAGTTACGGTAACAATGCAGTTGTTGTTTATCCCAATCAGACTACTAATCCTGTTAGTTATGTAGATAGCAATACAGAGCCATTCGGCATAGCGATCACTACTGATGGATATGCGTGGGTTACTTACACAGGGTCAGATACAGTGTCTAAGTTGCGCTATAGCAATGGCGGAATCTCAAAATTATTTACAGTCACACTGCCAAGCGGCAGCAATCCAAAAGGTGTGGCCGTAGACTCACTGGGTAATGCTTGGGTTGCAGCAGGCTCCACTTCTACTGTTTATGCAATCAATTCAAGTGGCGCGATTGTCGGAACTTACACAGGACAAGGGATTAATGGTCCATGGGGCATTTCATTAGATGCAAAGGGAAATGTCTGGGTTGCCAATTTTGGAACTGCATCCCCTAGCGCACGCTATAGCATCGTACAACTCTGTGGCGCAACATCAAATTGCCCTACAGGTATAGCGATGGGATCGGCAATCACTCCAAGCACTGGCTACACCCTCCCATCTGCAGGTAGCCAGGTCCTACTGAATTCTGGACAACCTTTATATGGAACAGGCTCACCCCCATCCTACTTACCCTTGATGCGATTGACTTCAGTAAATACAGATATGGCCGGCAATGTTTGGGCTGCGAATAATTGGAAGCCAAGCGCTTTTAATGATGTAAACCCAAATGATGCCAATCCTGGTGGTGATGGCATGGTGATATTTGTTGGGGTTGCTGCTCCAACTAAAGCGCCAAGTCTGGGTCCAGCACAAGCGCCATAATTTTTTTGGTTTTATTAGTATTTGGGGTGGAAATTAATACGTGATTTGCAAGCGCAGATTAATTTTTGCCCCCGCTTCAATCTGCTAGCCTTTGGTAATGGCAGTTGAGCTTCCAAATAAAATGACAATGCTGTTTGAAGTGCATCAACCGCATGTTTTAGGGCGTCAGATTTATTTCTTCCGAAAGTAATCGCCTCTGGAATGTCAATGAATGTCACCAGAATCTTGGGACCATTTTTAGTTAATACCGCTGGATATCTCAATGAGGACCTTTATCTTAAAAATGAGCTTATCTAGATTTATCCAAAAATCTTTAACCTTATTAAATGATGGTTCTAGATAAGGGACAAAAGGTTATATTAGCAGGCTAAATGACCTTGTAAGCCATGCAGGATAATGGTTATTATACAAATAATTTATTGTATAATAACAACATGAGTACCAAGCTATATGAACCACTTTCCTTATCCGCTCAAACGGCTTATGCCGAACTGCAGGATCAATTACGCATTCAAAATATTGATCAATTTAAAGAATTGCCGGGTGCATTTCACAAGCAGGTTCAAAAAGGTAAAGCCTATATTTATTACGGCTATCGTGATATTGATGGCGTAGGTCGTATGGCTTACGTAGGTCCTGAAGATCAGCGCGTGACTCACCTCATTGAAAAATATCAAGCTTTGAAGACGGGAGATTATTTAAGTAGGATTAAAGGATTGGCACAATCTGCGGAGGTACTTGGCTGTGGGTCTGCGTTAACTAAGCACTTTCGCGTAGTGAATCGTTTGCGGCAGTATGGTTTTTTTAGTGCCGGCGGGATATTAATTGGGACACATGCATTTCTTGCCATGGGAAATATGTTGGGTGTGAAATGGTTATCATCTAATACAACAATGGATGTAGATTTTTCCCATGCGGGAAAAAATGTTTCAATTGCGCTAGGTGCAAATGTGAAAATCTCGGTGCACGATGCTTTAAATTCCCTGGAGATGGGGCTGTTGCCAATTGCTGAGTTTTCAGGAAAAACAGGCGCACAATATCGAAATCCTAAGGACCCAGAATTGCGACTAGATTTTGTAACTCCACAAACTAGAAGTGGTGGGCCGGTAGTATTGCCTGAATTGGGCCTGACTCTGGAATGTCTAAAATTTATGGAGTTTTCCCTGGTAAGTACCACGCAGGCCGTTCTCTTATCTAAGGGGGGTGGTGCTTGTATTGTGAATATCCCGGCCCCTGAGCGTTGCGCAATACATAAGTTAATTGTTTATGGGGAGCGCCCTATTAATGAGCGTGTAAAAGCAAACAAGGACTTGGGTCAAGCTGCAGCAATTTTCAAAGTGCTATTTGACGGAGGTAATGGTGATTTAGTGAGGCAGGCATGGACTGATGCAATTTCACGTGGTCCTGGTTGGGTAAGACGCTTAAACCAAGGTAAGACTGCATTGCTAAAGCAGTATCCAGAACTATTAGATCTAGCAAATGTGAGATAAATTGTAAATCTAGCTCAGAAAATATTTGGCTCAATCTGTAAACTGACTCCAAATTCTACGCGTACTTTGTCTTGTATGCATTTAGCAAGACCCAAAATATCTTGTGCAGTCCCACCGCCATGATTAACTAATACGAGCGCTTGGTTTTCATAAACGCCTACTGAACCCATGTGTTGACCCTTGAAGCCGCATTGATCAATTAACCAACCAGCGGCGAGCTTACGTTTGCCTAGGGCATCAGGATAGGAGACTAGATTGGGATGGGATTTGTGGAGAGTTTCATATTGCTCATTCGGAACAATAGGGTTCTGAAAGAAGCTGCCGGCATTCCCGATTACTTTTGGGTCCGGAAGTTTACGAGTGCGAATCTTACAAACCGCCAAGAAAATATCTTCTGCGCTTGGATTGGAATTTTCGGCAAAATGTTTAGCCAAGTCGGCGTAATGAATGCGTGCATTCCAGGTCTTGGGAATTCTAAAAACGACTTTTGTCACGATAAAGCGCTGGGGATTTTGCTTGAAGTAGCTATCGCGATAAGCAAAGTGGCAGGCTTCTTTTTCGAGGGTGACAAAGGCTTGGTCTTTGGCGTCAAAGGCTTCTATGCGATCGATGTAATCTGCGATCTCAACACCGTAGGCGCCAATATTTTGAATCGGCGCTGCCCCAACGGTTCCGGGGATGAGTGCTAGGTTCTCTAGGCCAGGTAAATCATTTTCTAGCGTCCAGGCAACAAGTTCATGCCAATTCACGCCACCACCGACAGCTAAAAGGGTGGCGCTCGAATCGCTGGAAATAATTTCTTGTCCGGCAATGTTCATGAGAAGGGTGGCCCCCGGTAGCTTGGCCGGGAGAATGACATTGCTACCACCACCTAAAACCCGCCAGGCTAGTTTTTGCTCAGCAATATCTGAGAGGACTCTCGGGATTTGCTCGGCAGAAGTAATTTCATATGCCAATTCTGCGCTGGACTCAAAGCCAAAGGTGTTGCGCCGCTTCAAGCCCAGATTCGGGATTGAATTTGCTACTTGGGGCGCATTTTGAGCACGGTTCATGCCACAATCTTATTCGTAAAAGAATCTAGCGAATATTTTTTGGGTGCAAAACTTGTAAAAGTCTCCAAAATATCTAGAAAATATGAAGATTGCTTGAATATTTACCAAAAAATATAGGGAGTAAAAATGCCAACATTTGACGTAGTTTGTGAGCCGGACATGATTGAACTCAAAAATGCTGTTGAGCAATCTAATAAAGAAATTACCAATCGTTTTGACTTTAAGGGCTCCGATAGCCGTGTAGAGCAAAAGGATGAAACTTTAATCTTGTTTGGTGACGACGACTTTAAATTAGGCCAAGTGCGTGATGTGTTGATTAGCAAAATGGCCAAGCGAAATGTGGACGTGCGTTATCTTAAAGATGACAAAACAGAAACCATTGGCAGTGATAAGCGCAAGCAGACCATGAAGATCCAAAAGGGTATTACTTCAGATCTGGCTAAAAAAGTAGTCCGCATCATCAAAGACAGTAAGCTCAAAGTGCAAGCTAGTATTCAGGGTGATGCAGTACGCGTCACTGGTGCCAAGCGTGATGACTTGCAAGAAACTATGGCCCTGCTTAAAAAAGAAGTCACTGAAGCGCCATTAGGCTTTAATAATTTCCGTGACTAAAAAAGAGCCTTGAGCACAATGAAGACACTTAAGCCCATTCCTATATTTCAATCGGAGCTTGATGAGAGAAGGTTTTGGGAAATTAATGATGCTTCGGACTATTTTGATTTAAATAAAGCATTTTGGGGGGGCAACACCAAACCTAAGACTTTCTCCTGAGGCTTTGAAGTCTCAGGAGGGGTGATTGGAATGCTTAAAAGAGCTTTATTTGGCCAACAGAATTAAGCAATCAGTTAAGTCAGGCGTCCGTAATTTATTGCTGATTTCAGTTAAATCCTACTGAAGTAAGGGTACAAAGCTTGCAGTTGCACCAAAAATAGTATATATTTTGTATATATAAAATAATGAGGTGTCATGATGAGAGCTTCAAACGAAAACCTGTTGGTCAAATTTCGATCTAAAGACACCCAATTTGGCGTGACTCGAACAACGGTTAAAGCAATTGCTAAGGAACTTGATGTAAATGAAACACAGGTTATCCATATGGCCTTGTCAAAATTTGCTACTGATGTCCTACCTTCTTATGCTCCTGATGATGGTCCGTTGACAGCAAAACAAGTCATGGCATTACGCAAGGATGCAGCCAACCGCTTACCAAAAGGCAAACTGCTTGCACGCGACGTATTGTTTACATGAGTCAGACTTGGATGTTGCCGGCACCTGGCGATATCGTTTGGTGCTTGTTTCCAGAAATTCCCAATAGTGAACCAGGACCTAAACCCAGGCCAGCTATTGTCCTGAGTGTTGAGCATCGAGATGATGGCAATCAGGTCAGCGTGGTGTACGGAACATCCCAGAAACTGACCAGACTAAAAGCTGGTGAGGTAGCAATAACCCAGGCCAAGAATCCAGCCGCTTATGCGCTCGCTGGATTGGCATACGATACAAAGTTTGATTTCAAGGTGATTGTGGATCTGCCGTGGTCTGAGCGCTACTTTAAAGTGCCCAACAGAAGCCCGCATGGCAACACGCCCAAGCTAGGCACTTTGCATGCAACGATTCTGCGCGCTGTTGAGGCGGCTTATCGTGCAGCATCAAACCGATAGAATGACAAAGATAGATGCTCTGGAGATATCCAAATCAACAATAATTTATGGATACCCATTACATCTAAAGTTTGATGACAAAAAATGCGCCCCCAATTTCCGTAATAAGCCAAGAGGCCATTGAGCGCTTCTGCGATGCTTGCTGGCTAGAAGACGGTCTAGCTCAAAATAGTCTGTCCGCATACCGCAGAGACTTATTGTTATTGGCCCAGTGGCTCTATAAAGACTCGGGAGCTGATCTGTACGGAGTGACAGAAAAAGATCTCACAGCCTATATCGCGCATCGACGTGCTGATAAAGCTACTACTGCTAATCGGCGCTTAACGGTTTTCAAGCGCTTCTATCGTCATGCACTCCGTATTAATTTGGTCAAGAGCAATCCTTGTATTGGATTACGTGCCGCTAAACAAGCGCTCCGTTTTCCGAAGACGTTAAGCGAAGATCAAGTCACTGCTTTACTTAATGCTCCCGATATTGAAACGCCATTAGGCCTGCGTGATCGCACCATGTTGGAGTTGATGTATGCCAGTGGCTTACGTGTATCTGAGATTGTTTCGTTAAAGACTGTTGCCCTTGGTTTAAATGAGGGTGTGGTGCGTGTAGTCAATGGCAAGGGCGGCAAAGAGCGCTTAGTGCCCTTTGGCGGTGAAGCAGGGCAGTGGTTACGACGCTATTTAGCAGAAGCCCGCACTCCTTTGCTAGAAGGTAAAACGACTGATGCGGTTTTTGTGGGTCGCCATACAGGTACAGGCTTAACCCGCCAGGCATTCTGGGCATTGATTAAGCGCTATGCCACAGTGGCGAATATTCCAGTGGCGCTGTCACCCCATACCTTGCGCCATGCATTTGCCACTCATTTGCTGAATTATGGTGCTGATTTAAGGGTGGTACAGCTGCTTTTGGGGCATGCAGACATTTCCACTACCCAGATCTATACCCATGTGGCCAGGGAGAGGCTTAAATCGATTCATCAGCAGCACCATCCGCGGGGTTCTTAAAAATCTTAGCCATGCGGTGATTAGCTTCATTTAATCCGCAATAATTGCGGGGAATAATGGATTTTGCGGTGATTGCGACTTATAATCTCCGCATGAATAGCGGAGTTAAAAACTACATTTGGCAAGATCCCCAATGGCCTCATTGGGGATATGACCTCAAGCAACTCACTGGCTTGTTGACTCAGGTATACCAAGCTCAGGGACGTCTGTTGGGGCGCTTACACTACATAGGCATTGACATGCTCGATCAAGAATCCTTGCGTGTACTCACTGAAGATGTCATTAAAACAAGCGAGATCGAGGGCGAAATGCTTGATCCAAGCTCAGTTCGCTCATCCATTGCGAGAAAACTGGGTATCGATATCGGAGCCTTAGCACCAGCAGATCGTTACGTTGATGGCGTAGTAGATATGGTGCTCGATGCTACGCATCTGCATCAAAAAAATTTAACGCAGGAACGTCTCTTTGCCTGGCATGCTGCTCTCTTTCCAACGGGGCATAGCGGTTTATCTGAAATATTGGTTGGTGCTTGGCGTGATGATGCTCTCGGCCCTATGCAGGTTGTCTCTGGCCCCATCAGTCGCCAAAAGGTTCACTTCGAAGCGCCGCCAGCTAGACTATTGATACCAGAAATGACACAGTTTTTGCTATGGTTCAATGTGGACCAGCAAGACGATCCAATCATTAAAGCGGGCCTAGCGCACCTCTGGTTTGTGACCCTACACCCGTTTGATGATGGTAATGGTCGAATTGCAAGGGCAATTGGCGATATGGCTTTGGCCCGTGCTGACGGCTCGGCGCAGCGGTTTTATAGCTTATCGGCTCAAATTGGACGTGACCGTAAAAATTACTATGAGCTCCTTGAGAAAACCCAAAAGGGAACGCTGGATGTAACGCAATGGCTTAGTTGGTTTTTGAGCAGTTTGCTAGCAGCAATTCAAGTCGCTGAAGCTGCGTTATCTACAACTCTGTTCAAAACCAATTTCTGGCAACATTGGTCTGGAACGCCGATGAATGAGAGGCAAATCAAGTTGCTCAATAAACTACTCGATGGTTTTGATGGGAAGCTGACTACTAGCAAATGGGCAATTATTGCCAAATGCTCCCCAGATACTGCATTACGAGATATCACCGATTTACTAGAGCGTGGCGCTCTAGCGAAATCGGATGCTGGAGGACGTAGCACCAGCTATGAACTGCATTACCCTTAATTGTGAGTAACTGCATTAAAGGCTATTTGTACTTAATGTGCTTAGAAGCGCTCTACAAAAGGTGTTTACTGAGCCTTTTAATAAGTGTTTAAGATAGTGGTATGGACCTTACTTTAGATCTCTTGCTTATCCCGATTGCCTATTTAATAGGCTCTATTTCTTTTGCAGTAGTGGTTAGTAAATGCATGCGCTTACCAGATCCTCACTCTTATGGTTCGGGCAATCCTGGGGCAACCAATGTGCTGCGCACCGGCAATAAATTAGCCGCAGTGCTAACTCTGATTGGTGATGCTCTAAAGGGCTACTTTGCTGTCATGCTGGCTCGAGTTTTACTTGGAGATGAATCCCTCACCTCCACCATGAGCTCCTGGCTCTTATGCGGTGTAGTCATCGCGGTGTTCTTGGGTCATCTCTTCCCGATATTCCACGGCTTTAAGGGTGGCAAAGGTGTGGCAACCGCTTGCGGTATTTTGTTTGGTATTAACTGGATCTTGGGATTAGCCACACTGAGTACTTGGATTATTGTCGCTGCGTTCATGCGTTACTCATCTCTAGCAGCTTTAGCTGCTGCGATATTTGGTCCAATCTATTTTGTTTTCTTATTCGGCTTTCAGCCGATGGGCATTGCATTACTGATCGTTTGCGCACTCCTCATTTGGCGCCATCGTAGCAATATACAAAATTTGCTCAATGGCACTGAGAGCCGCATTGGTAGCAAGAAGACTCCAAAATAAACCTGCTTTACTAACCTCACACTACACAAGGCCATCATGAATATTGCTTATGCGTGCATTCTCTTTATGGGACTACTTCCCTATGTTGCTGCCGGTATCGCCAAAAAAGGCTTTGAAGGCTATGACAACGGTATGCCAAGACAATGGCTTGCCAAGCAAACCGGTTTTAGGGCGCGCGCCAATGCGGCTCAAGCCAATATATTTGAGTCGCTCCCTTTTTTCTTTGCCGCTGTCATCATTGCATCAGTAGCTCATGCTCCACAAGACAGAATTGATCTGCTAGCAATGGGCTTTGTGCTTGCACGCGTTGCTTATCTCATTTGCTATATCGCTGATTGGCCTACTACCCGTTCCACAGTTTGGCTGTTTGGCATGATTTGTGTAGTGGCATTGTTTTTTCAGATTTAAGGGGTTATTGGGGCGGCTTGCCCTATTCTTTAATGTGATATATCATTGCTATATCACAATATATTCCCATCTATTCGGAGGCTCTAATGACAAGTATTGCTAAGTTATTTATGAGTGGGCGCAGTCAAGCGATTCGCTTGCCTGCTAAGTTACGCTTTCAGTCTAAGCAAGTCCGTATTGAGCAGGTGGGTAATGCGCTTTGGGTAACGGCAGATGATGAGAAGGCGCCCAATTTGGGGCAATGGCTCAATTCCTTTTATCAACATACTGACCCCCTCCCGGACAGTTTTTTAGAGCATCGAGATGACCTACCAGCACAAGAGCGCGATTGGGCTTAGATTGGTCAAAAAACAAAAAACTTTAGATACCAATATTTGTAGCTATATATTGCGTCGTCATCCGCAAAAAATGTTGGAGCGCTTCGCTGGTCTGGAGCATGATGAGGTGTGGTTGTCAGCCATTGTTGCTGCAGAGCTCAGGTTTGGAGCGGCAAAATTAGCTGCGCCACGTTTTAGCGCCGCAATAGAAGCATGGCTAGATGGTTTTGAAATTCGCCCCTGGCCAATAGAGGCAACCCACTATTACGCCAACATTCGTTCTGAGCTTGAGAAAATTGGCCAACCGATCGGCGGTATGGATTTAATGATCGCTGCCCATGCCCTATCAGAATCTAGCAGTTTAATAACCAATAATGCACGTGAGTTTCATCGTATCGCCAATCTTCAAGTGGAAGAGTGGTTGATTTAAGAAAGCTTTAAAAAATGCCGATTAACCCAAGGTGTTTATGTAAACCCCAAAACGAGCCATAAAGAATATGTCTGCAAAAAAAATAGCTAGCAAAATCCCCGCCTCAAAGCCTACCGTTAAATCTAGTAGAGCAAAAGACGAAAGCGGAACTCCTTTATCGGTAGTCATTCGTCGTCGTATTGAGGCTCAAAAAGCACGCTTTCATGCGAATGACAATATTTCTGCGTTTATTAAGCCAGGTGAGTTAGAGGGTTTGGTAGATGAGGTTGCAGAGAAGATGCAGGCCGTTCTAGAGAGTCTCGTGATTGATACTGAGAATGATCACAATACTCAAAATACCAGTCGTCGCGTAGCAAAGATGTATGTTCAAGAGGTCTTTAATGGCCGCTATGTAGATCAGCCAACTTTAACGAAGTTTCCGAATGTGAGCCGTTTAAATGAGCTCATGATTATTGGGCCTATTACCGTTCGCAGCGCCTGTTCACACCATTTATGCCCCATCATGGGCCGCATTTGGATTGGTGTATTGCCAAGCAAAGACTCTGCATTGATTGGTCTTTCTAAGTATTCACGCTTAACTGAGTGGGTAATGTGTCGTCCACAGATTCAGGAAGAGGCGGTAGTAGAGCTGGCTGACATGCTCGAGAAAAAGATTAAACCGATTGGTGTTGCTGTTGTGATGGATGCCGATCACTTCTGCATGCAATGGCGTGGTGTAAAAGACCGTGATTCCAAGATGATCAATAGCGTGATGCGCGGTGCTTTCTTAAAAGACTCTAATTTGCGCCGTGAGTTCTTGGCTCTGATTGACCGAAAATAGGCCAATGAAAAAACTCCTCATTCTGTTAATCGTCTCGCTGGTTGGCTGTACAGTCGGCCCTCAGCGACAGGATTACCAGATGGCTATGAGTGAAGAGGTGGAATCACCGTTCTTTTATATTCCGGCGCTGAATCAAAAAGATTATGAGGATCGCACTTGGATTCTTTTGGCGGAATCTCAGTCTAAGGTCTGGTTTTATGACCCCTACACCTTAAGCGAGGATGAAGAGGGTATTGTTACTTTTGATGCATTCTTTTCTCCTAGGGAGAAAAATGCCTTAGCCCCGTATAACGCTACTATCGTTGGCCCTTATCGCCAGAAGATGGATTGCTTCGCTAATTACCAGTGGTCAGAAACTCTTTATACCCATACTATTGTTTCCAAGGCGCCTCTAGTAGGCGACACCAAGCCAGTCAATGGTTCTGGCTGGATCAAGATTGCCCCAAGAACTGCTATGGCCTATATGCGCTCCCGAGTATGTGGCAGAAAATTTATTGACGACCAAAACGTCAATTATTTCTTATATCAAGAAAGCCCATTGCCAGCTCCGGTTGCCAAGAAGGCGCCCGTTGAAGTTTTTGATGAAAAGCTTAATAAGCAGATAGCACCTCCTAAGGAAGATGCAGTTGTCGAATCAACCGATGCGAAGCCACCAGTTTTTTATGAAGTGATTAATAACGAAGTCACTATTGTGGATGCCAAGAAAGACATTCGCCAACTGAGATTGAGTTCTTACTTGTTAAATGGGGATTTTCCAAAGCAAGCGGATTATGTATTTACGGCAAATTGCCAAAGCAATACTTATGCCCTGACCGCTCAGGGGAAAAGTGAAAAATCCAGCAGCGCAGTGGGTGCAAAAGATTCTTTAGCGGCTGTCGCATTTAATCGCGCATGCGGAGATCATGGCAATTACATGAAGTTAGCCAGCAAGGGAAGTAGATGACAAAAGCATTATTCAGGGCAACACAAGCTTTCTGGATCATCTCCATGCTGGGGATGCTTATCGCTTGCTCCAGTTTCCCTTCTGAAAATGAGGATCCTGCAAAGAATAATAAAGCGACTTATAACAAGGACCTCAGGGACTGCCAAGAAGACTACCCAGAAGCGGGCTCAGGTGTGCATATCAGGCAATGGATCAATTGCATGAATTTGAAGGGCTGGAAATAGCTTCTCTTCGAAGTAACTTGTTTCTTTTTGGGTGTTGAAATAAGTCTTATCTTTCCCGGCAATCTTGCATTGCAATATTTGAGAATAATTCTCATCTATATCTCCATATAAATCATGGACTTACATGCTAGCTGGATAGATTAATTCTTCTCCACTATGATCACCTTTAGTTTTTAGGGTGCATTGTCATTGCACAACATTCGCTGTTTTATTTTTTGGAGAATCCATGAAAAATAGTCGTCGCCAATTTATGATTTTGTCTGCTGCTGGTGCTTGTACATTGGCTTTGAACGGTAAAGTTCAAGCTCAAGCTATGGTTGTAGAAACTGATCCACAAGCTGCTGCATTGGGCTATAAGGCTGATGCCTCCAAGGTAGATAAAGCAAAGTACGCTAAGTACGCTGCTGGACAGCATTGCAGCAGCTGCGCCTTGTTCCAGGGTAAAGCTGATGCAGCTGCTGGCGGTTGTGCCTTATTTGCGGGCAAGCAAGTTTCAGCCAAGGGCTGGTGCTCTGCTTACGCTAAGAAGGCTTAATTCAAAGCTCTCAAAGCCAATCGGTATTCCGATGAATAAAAATGACCGCTTAGGCGGTCATTTTTATTGCCAAAAAGGACCTTATTTAAGGGGAGCTATCGTACAAGGGTAGTCCCGGCTTGTTTCTTGTAGCCATATTGAAAAACTATGCTTTAAGTACAGTTATTTCATTTGTTTCACTTATTACATTAGTTGCATTACACTAAGTGCAGATCTTCAAAGAAAGATTGCAACTAGATATCCTCACGTATGGAGTAAAAATGTCTGCAACATTGGATAGAAATATTGAAGAGCCAATATTGAATGATTCAGAGTCTGAGCTTGTGCGCTCTGCTACAAGATGCATGATGATGGCGCTTGATCACTCAAAAGCAAATAAGATTGCATTGCTTACTGAAAAAGAAACTTCTATCGGAGTGGATACCCCCATTCTGGAGCTACCGCCAAAAGTGTTGCGCTTAATAGCAAATGTGCTTGGCTCTATGGCAGAGAAAAAGCCTATCTTTTTAGTGCCTCAAGGCCACTTGTTAACCACCGTTGAGGCTGCTCAAATCTTAAATGTTTCTAGACCATTTCTGACCAAGCTTTTAAAGGATAAGAAAATCAGATTCACTATGGTGGGATCTCATAGAAGGGTGGCGTATGAGGATTTATTGGAATACAAATCTAAGATGAGGTTTGAGCGAGAGGTTGCCATGCAAGAAATGGCTGATCAAGCTCAAGAATTAAACTTAGGCTACTAAATCGATGGCGGGTACGGCAAGATACACGGCAATACTGGATGCAAATGTCATGTATCCAGTCAATGTGTTCGATATCCTTGCGCAGTTTTGTATTGAGGGTTTATTCACTGCAAAATGGTCTCAAGATATAGATGAAGAATGGACTCGAAACCTTCTTCTCGATAGAGTTGATTTAACGCCAGAGCAGGTTCTTAAGAGGTGCAATAGACAGAGGGTAGCTATTCCCGACTGGGAAGTAGAAAAAGAAAAGTATCAATCTTTAATTGAGGCCCTTGATCTACCTGACATGGATGACAGACATGTTTTAGCTGCTGCAATTGCTGGGCATGCTGATAGCATTGTTACCTTTAATGTCAAAGATTTTCCAAGTCACGTATTTGATCAATACAATATTGAAGCAATTCATCCTGATGACTTTATTTGCCATCAATTGGATCTCATTCCCTATCAAGCGTTAACGGCAATTAAGCATATACGCTTAAGATTAAAAAATCCCCCATACTCTGCGCAAGAATTGCTCGATAGTTATGGGAGGTCAGGACTAGTATCGACAGTGGCAAAGCTAAAAGAAGCAATAGAGCTCATTTAAGTGCTCAAGAGTGTAGAAATGCAGTATTTAATGAATTACAGAATTAAAAGGGTGAATGTAAAGAAATGAAAAATACCGTTCGGAATCTGGCGAGGCGCTATTCCTTTTATTTGGGTGGCGATCAACCGCTGGTTACCTGGCATGAGCGTTTCCGTTCAGCCATCGGGGCTTTTATAGGGCTGATGTTAGTTATTACTATCGCTATGTACCTTAGAGAGCTTAGTGGTATCGATGAATGGTTGATGGCTTCATTGGGGGCAAGCGCTTTATTGGTTTTCGTTCTGCCTGGCAGTCCAATGGCTCAGCCTTGGGCTGTTATAGCTGGCAATACTCTGTCTGCCTTAGTTGGGGTGAGTTGTGCAATTCTGTTTTCAACCCCCTTGCTAGCTTTGCCAATGGCTGCTGCACTCTCAATTTTGGGAATGTTTATGCTGCGCTGCTTGCATCCACCAGCAGCGGCAGTGGCTTTAATTGCGGTTTTGGGGGGCATAACGCACTACCGCTATGCCTTTTTCCCGGTAATGGTGGATTCAGCGTTATTAATACTGGTTGGGGCGGTCTTCAGTAATTTGACCGGTAAACCTTACCCCAATAGGCCGCCTAAATAACAGGCAGCTCTAACTCAAGACAAGTCTTTATTTGCTGATTCTGCCGGCTGCGATTGAGGCTTTGCAGTCCTTAATAGCGTAGTTTTGGTATTTGCCGGCATTTTCTTTACGAATGGATTGGCCGCATTCAGTCAAAGAGTTGCGTAAGTTGATTTTTGGGATATTGCCTGATGTCATGGTTGACTCCGTAATAAGTGGTTTTAGTTGTGAATTTAAGCCCCAAGGACCGTCATGAAGATCTAGGCTTTGGGCTTAATAGCGCTATCTTGCGCTGCTGATAATTCTAGTGAGTTTTATGGGTTCAGGGGTAATCATGGGCTAAATAGAGTTAAATCCATTGTTAACCCCTAGTTTCATGAAAATAGCTGCTTAAAACCTTTAAAATCACTGGATATTTACAAAAAGCATAAATGCTTTGCTAATTGATGAGCTTAACCAAACTGTCAGCTAATACCGTTATCCCAGTCATCCTTTGTGGAGGGTCTGGCACACGCCTATGGCCGTTATCTCGCGCAGGATTTCCAAAGCAGTTTTTAGTGTTATCTGGTGATGACTCCGGCAAGAGCTTATTTCAGCAGGCGGTAGAGCGTTTAAATACGCTCTCTAAGAATGATGTTGGTCCAACGCTAATTGTGACCAATGAAGAGCATCGCTTCTTGGTGCTTGATCAATTACGAGAAATGCCCGGCATTAAAGCAACATTGTTGCTTGAGCCTGAGGGACGCAATACTGCGCCGGCATTGAGCTTGGCCGCTATGTACGCTAGCGAGCAAAAAGATAGCAGTGGCAACCCCATTGACCCAATCTTGGTCATTACACCGGCAGATCAAACAATACAAAATGGTGCGGCGTTTACTAAAGCACTCAATGAATGTGTTGAAGTTGTCAAAGCGGATTCCAGCGCAAAGACGATTGCCATCTTAGGCATTACTGCAAGCGCCCCAGAAACGGGTTATGGCTACATCAAGAAAATGGGCCAACAAGGGTCTCATGGTGAATACACCGTTGAGCAATTTGTAGAAAAGCCTGATGCCAAGACTGCGCAAAGTTATTTAGACAACGGCAATTACTTTTGGAATGGCGGCATGTTTGTGTTGCGCGCCAGTACTTGGCTTGCCGCTTTGAAGGAATTTCGCAGTGATATTTATGGTGCTACCGAGACTGCTTGGGTTGCGCGTAAGGTGGATCGCGCTGGTGATACTGAGTTTGTTCGTCCCGATAAAGACATCTTTAAAACGATTCCTAGCGAATCAATTGACTACGCAGTCATTGAAAAATGTCCTGGCAACACAACCACTCAGTTCAGCATCAAGATGGTGGAACTCAATGCGGGTTGGAATGACTTGGGCGCTTGGGATGCGGTATGGCAGGTAGGCAAAAAAGATGGTCAAGGCAACGTCACATCCGGCGATACTTTACTGAGTGATGCGAGCAACTCTTTGGTACATGCGAGCAGTCGTTTAGTAAGCGCTGTAGGCGTAGATAATCTGGTCATCATTGAAACCGCCGATGCTGTATTAGTTGCACACCGCTCCAATAGCCAGGATGTGAAACATATCGTTAATCAGCTAGAAAAACAAAAGCGTGAAGAGAAGAATCTTCATCGCAAGGTAGCAAGGCCCTGGGGTTGGTATGACAGCGTGGATGAAGGTGAGCGCTTTAAGGTGAAGCGCATTCAGGTAAAACCTGGTGCTAGCTTGTCATTGCAGATGCACCACCATCGTGCCGAGCACTGGATTGTGGTCAAAGGAACGGCTGAAATCACCAATGGTGAAAAAGTCATTTTGCTCTCTGAGAATCAAAGCACCTATATACCGCAAGGTCAAACACATCGCTTGGCCAATCCAGGAAAAACTCTGTTGGAGATCATCGAGGTTCAGTCTGGTAGTTACTTGGGTGAAGACGATATTGTCCGTTTCGAAGATAACTACGGACGCTAAACAGCTTAGTCACTAAATCAATGAATCAACCAAATAATTCAAGCGGCACTGGTAAACGTGTTGCACTCATTTGCGGTGTGAGCGGTCAGGATGGCAGCTATTTAGCTAAGCTACTCCTGGATAAAGGTTATGAAGTATTTGGTACTTCGCGTGATGCGCAAGGCTCATCTTTCGGTAACTTGAAAAAATTAGGAATAGCAGATCGTATTCAATATCTTTCTATGGTGCTCGAAGATTTTCGTAGTGTTTTGATGGCGTTACGAAAGAGTAATCCTGATGAGATCTACTACCTCGCAGGACAATCATCTGTTGGCTTATCTTTTGAGCAGCCTGCAGAAACGATTCAGAGTATTACGATGGGTACCCTCAATATTCTTGAGGGTTGTCGCATGATGGATAAGAAAATTAAGATCTATCACGCTGGTTCAGGAGAGTGCTTTGGTGATACCAAGGGCGAGCCTGCAACTGAAACTACTCCTTTCTATCCGATGAGCCCCTATGCGGTTGCTAAAACTTCGGCATATTGGTTGGTAAATAACTATCGTGATTCTTATGGCTTATTTGCTTGCACGGGCATTTTGTTTAACCACGAATCCCCATTGCGTCCAGAGCGTTTTGTAACGCAAAAAATTATTCACTCAGTTAAGCGAATCTCGGAAGGCAGTCAAGATAAGCTCAGCTTAGGTCGCCTAGATATCTCTAGAGATTGGGGATGGGCGCCAGAATATGTAGAGGCAATGTGGCTCATGTTGCAACAAGAAAAGCCACAAGACTTTGTTATCGCTACTGGCACCACAATTACCTTGGAAGATTTTGTAAAAGCAGCATTTGATCAGGCCGGCCTCAACTGGAAGGATCATGTAGTTCAAGATCCAAGCCTCTTCCGCCCAACAGATTTAGCGATCGGTCGCGCTGATCCAAGCAAGGCATTGAAAGAGTTTGGCTGGAAAGCGTCAACCACTGGAATTAATGTAGTTAAAAAAATGTACCAATCAATTTAATAGAGACACATCCGAAATACTATGAACGACAAACAAAAAGTTGCTTTAATTACTGGTATCACTGGGCAAGATGGCTCCTACCTTGCCGAATTCCTTTTGGAAAAAGGATATATTGTTCATGGTATTAAACGCCGTGCATCATCATTCAATACTGATCGCATCGACCATCTCTACCAAGATCCTCATGTAAATCACCCAAACTTGATTCTGCATTATGGTGATTTGACTGATACCAGTAACTTAGTGCGCATTATTCAAGAGAGTCAGCCTGATGAGATCTATAACTTGGGCGCGCAGTCACACGTAGCGGTTTCTTTTGAATCCCCTGAGTACACGGCTGATGTAGATGCAATGGGGCCATTGCGTATCCTGGAAGCTATTCGTATTCTGGGCCTAGAAAAGAAGACTCGCTTCTATCAAGCATCTACTTCTGAGCTCTATGGCTTGGTTCAAGAAATTCCACAAAAAGAGACCACACCTTTTTACCCAAGAAGCCCATATGCTGTTGCAAAGTTGTATGCCTATTGGATCACTGTGAACTATCGCGAAGGTTACGGCATGTATGCCTGTAACGGTATTTTGTTCAATCACGAGTCTAAGCGCCGTGGTGAGACTTTTGTAACTCGTAAAGTCACTCGTGGCTTGGCTAATATTGCTCAAGGTCTTGAGAAGTGCTTATTTATGGGCAATATCGATGCATTGCGAGATTGGGGTCATGCTAAAGATTACGTACGCATGCAATGGTTGATGTTGCAACAAGACAAGCCAGATGACTTTGTGATTGCTACTGGTGTGCAGTTCACCGTGCGCGAATTTATTACTCGTAGCGCTAAGCAGCTTGGTATCACCATGCGTTTTGAGGGTGAAGCAGAGAATGAAAAAGGCATTGTTGCAGCCATTGAGGGTGATAAAGCCCCTGCATTGAAGGTTGGCGATGTAATCGTGCAGATTGATCCACGCTACTACCGTCCTACTGAAGTAGAAACTCTATTGGGTGACCCTACAAAGGCCAAGGAGAAATTGGGCTGGGTTCCTGAAATTACTCTAGATGAAATGATTGTGGAGATGGTTGCTAATGACTTGGATAAAGCTAGACAGCATGCTCTATTGAATAAGCATGGATATCAAGTCTCTGTAGGAAAAGAGAATTAAGAAAATTATCTCGATCTCTATAAGCTAAACATCAAATGACAAGTAATCTCCAGCAGAAAATCTATGTAGCTGGCCATCGCGGGATGGTTGGCTCTGCCATCGTGCGTAATTTGCAATCTCTGGGGTATCAAAATATTATTGGCCGTACACGCGCAGAATTAGATCTCACCAATCAAGCTGCGGTTGCTGAGTTCTTTGCCGCTGAGAAGCCTGATCAGGTCTATTTAGCTGCTGCAAAAGTTGGCGGTATTTATGCCAACAATACTTTTCCAGCTGAGTTCATTTACGACAACTTGATGGTGCAGAACAACGTGATCCATCAAGCATTTGCTAATGGCATAAAGAAGCTTTTATTTTTAGGTTCAAGCTGTATTTATCCTAAGTTAGCACCTCAGCCCATGAATGAAGACGCTTTATTAATGGGTAAGCTAGAGCCTACTAATGAGCCTTATGCCATTGCCAAAATTGCTGGTATCAAAATGTGTGAGAGCTACAACCGTCAGTATGGGGAATCTCATGGAGTGGATTACCGCTCTGTGATGCCAACCAATCTTTACGGGCCTAGCGATAACTATCATCCTGAAAATAGTCATGTAATTCCTGCATTGATTAGGAGGTTTCATGAGGCTAAAGTTGGCAATGCTCCAGAAGTATTGATTTGGGGTACGGGCACACCTAAGCGTGAGTTTTTGTATGTTGACGATATGGCTGCTGCATCAGTATTTGTCATGAATCTAGATAAGCAGATTTACGATCGACATACCGAGCCGATGCAAAGTCATATAAATGTAGGTTTTGGTAGCGATATTTCTATTGCGGAGTTGGCAAATGCTGTAAGTCAGGCAGTTGGCTATCAAGGCAAGATTGGTTTTGATGTCACTAAGCCTGATGGCACTCCTCGTAAGTGGATGGATTCATCCAGATTAAATGGTTTGGGCTGGACTCCAAAAGTTCAGTTAACTGAAGGTCTCAAGCAAGCTTACGCAGAATTTTTGCTGGGGCATAGAGATGCCTGAGGTGTCTTCAGTGATGCCTGCTGCAGTCCCAGCAATTGACGAGGTAATTTCCGTCTGCTCAATTAAGGATATTGATGTTTGGACGGTAGCCGCTAAACATATAGTTCAATATATTTCAGCCAAGCAATACACCGTGATTGTTCCGGATGCTCAAGTAGAGATGTTTGCCGCTGTTACTAAGGCACCATACCAAGTTAAGCCAGAATCACAGTTTGTTGGCAGTCTAAAAGAAAAAATAGCGCAGACCTTAACGCCAGAGAATCAAGATCGGGTAGGTTGGTATCTGCAGCAGTTTGTGAAGATTTCTGCTGTACTGACTCATGACGACCAGGATATCGTCCTCATATGGGATGCGGATACTGTGCCTTTAAAGAAGCTTGAGTTCATTAATTCGAGTGGACAGTTTATTTATTACAAGGGCGATGAGTATCGTAAGTCTTATTTTGACTTTATCGAACGCGCTTTGGGTCTAAAGCGCACGCAAAACTTTTCCTTTATAGCTCAGAGCTTAATTCTAAAAGTCAGTTGGGCACGTGAATTAACAAATGCATTGGCACAAAATGCTCAGCTTCCTTGGATTGAGGCAGTCTTATCATTTTTAGACAAGGCTGAACCCGCAGGCTTTGCTGAATTTGAAACCTTGGGCTCATGGATATGGAATCATCACTCCAATGAGATTGTAATTACGGACAAAGCTTGGTATCGCAATGGTTTGAGTCTAGTTGGAAATCCTCTTGCATTATCTAAATCAATATGGATGGGGCTTGCTAAACACTATGACTTCATTAGCTTTGAAGGCTGGGATATGAAAGAGGGGGTTCGAAATGGGATTAGGCAGGCATATCGAAGAGTAAAACTAGGTCTAGAAGGTAAGCTCATCTGAGAATATTTTGATCATTGACTATTTTTTATTGGGCGCTCTCTGAGTGATCCATCAGAATACTTCTTAAAAATACCTTACCGCTCTTATGTAAAACCAGTTTTAGGAATAATGATTCTCATAAAACCCTCAATAATGAGTTTAAATTTTCATGAAGACTATAAATGTGGTCGCCTTAGAATGACATCGATCTTTAGCGAATGGCTTCTGTAATTCGGCGTTAATTTTGTTAAATAAAAGGGTAAATGGATAGCCAAATTTCTCAATCACATCCGCAGCAGAGCATGCAAAAAATCCCACATGGAATTGTTTTGATGATGTGTGTTTTATTCGCGCTTCTGTATGGTGTCTGGATACTACCCCACACAATATTTGTAAGGCACTTTGCAATGGGGTTGGGTAGTCTTCTGGGGATTTGGGTTATCTACCAGAATCGTTTTCTGCTTTGGCAAAAAAGAGCATTGCCAATGGGGCTAATCTTATTATTATTAATTTGGGTCACTATTCATCTGTTTTGGATTGGAAGAGACTACCCACTACAAAGTTTGGAGTACACCAAGATTTGGAAAAAAATCGCTCTTAGTTTGCCCTTTGCCCTTGGCCTTGGTCTTGCAATTGCCAGCAATTACTGCGATTTAAGAAAATCTCGTCGGTATTGGCAAATTATTTACCTAGGATTTTGTTTGCCTACCTTAATTTATTTTGGCAAGTTTGCATACGCCAAACTTGTAGGTACTTATGGCTATCCAATTCCTGGCTATCTATTGTTAGTTCCCTATGGGGGTGGCGAACAACCTTTTGGTATTCCGCGGGCATGGTACGTGCTTTTCTGCTTACCTGCGTTTGCCATTGCTCTGGGAAAGATTATTCAGATCATAGAGCAAAATAATTTTGGCTTACGCAGTAGCTGGCCTTATTTAGCGATCCTACCTCTGACGGTTGCCCTTTTCTTTATTGAGGCAGATCGCTTTGGAATGGTGTATGCAATGATTTTCCTAACCCTATCACTTGGTATTATTCTCTTCAAATATTGCAGACGGCTTTCTTGGAGGGGTGGGGTGATGTTGCTATTAGTTGCTACTATCTCTGTGGGTTTAGTTAGTTTAAGTGTTAGCAAAAATCCCCAATGGAAAACGCTTGTAGCCGACTCAAAGGTTGCCGCACAAGTTGACCGCTATGACAACTGGAAAAATCGGAACAGGGGCTATCCCATCAATGAACTTGGTCAAATTCCAACAGACTCTAATTACAGTCGTCTTGCCTGGGCTATCGTGGGCTCACGACTATTAATAGAAAACCCCCTGGGATATGGATTGATGAGTCTTTCTTTTGCTGCCTTAGGTAAACAAAAGTGGCCGGATTCTGACTTGAGTTGGACGCATAGCGCTTGGTTAGATTTTGGCTTGGGTTACGGGCTACCCGGTCTGTTTCTACTATTGTTTGCGGTAATGTTGAGTTGGCACTATAGCGTTCACTCAAAAGCGCCTTGGAACTTGATTGGTCGCTGGGGTTTGACTTCAATGGCCCTGGTGATGACCACAAAGGAAGTGTCAGCCGAATCTGCAATTAATGCCATTATTTTCCTGGTTCTTTGGGTTAGCGCACTAAGTATTAACAATAGCAACCCAGATACCATCCCTATGCGGGGATTGGGGGATGATTAGAGCCCATTTCTGGGGGCGCTAACAATTGCTAGTTTTGTGTCCCATTTTTCAGCAAAATTGGGGCATTACCCTGGGATGTAGGATAGCAAATGAAGTGGTAGGTGAAGCGATAAGTCTCGAGACGGCTTATGAAATAAAGGGTATGCAAGTAGCTAGTTGCCTAATTCTTGGGCGTTTTTTAGGGCTGCAACTGCTATAATCGCATTAAATTTTATAGCTTTTTAGGGTTATAGGCTTATGCAGCAGTCTTACTTGCAAGAAGATGGGCAGGAAATCTCCCTGCTAGAAATAGTCGATTTTATTAAAAAGTCCTGGAGAATCATAGCCTTAGGATCTTTTTTAGGCCTGGTTGGTGCCACTGTCTATCTTGTGGTGACTCCGCCTATGTATGAAGCTACTGCCCAGATTCGCATGGCGCAAATCTCACAAGTTAACCCCGCAAACCCCTTTGGCGCGGCCATAGAGGATCCTAACTCTCTGATTTCACGGATGCAGTTTCCCACCAATTATTCGTCTGAGGTGATTGGCGCCTGCGGTTATCAAGATCTACCGCAATCGGCGTTAGTGCTATCAAAAGCGGCTAAATTTTCGATCCCAAAAGGTGTGGCTAATGCAGTGGAGTTAAAAATTCTGGCTCCCACTTCGCAGCTAGCGGCAAGCTGTGCCCAAGCAATCTTCGTGCAAATTGCTCAGATGCAAGAGCAGCTTTCCAAAACCTTTGTTGAAGAGGCCAAAATTAAGCTTGCATCTGATAATGAGCACATTGAGGGCGCCAGAAAACTCATTACAAAAGCAGATCAATCGGGAAGCGCTATGTCGGCAGCCTATTTATCGGCGCGTGATGAGCTAACCTATTTTTTAACGGATCGTGAAAAGATGATCGATCTGATTAATTCAGTCAAAAGCAGGGGCACTCGCCTAGATTCTCCAATTTATGCCTCAGAGCGACCCGTCTCACCCAAAAAGGCACTGAGCTTAGTCGCAGGTTTAGTCGCAGGTTTTTTCCTGGGATTGCTTTTCGCCCTGGGCCGCAAATTTATACAGCAATCAAGTTTAAGCGGAAGACTCAATTGATTTTGAGTCTGAGGGCGCTAACGGCTCGGGATCGGGCATTAGCGGGCTTGAATTTCAAGCGGACTTGATTATTTCTCATGAAATTGAACGGTAACTTTGTAAACTTAAGGCCGCTGCAGGTGCAGGATGCAGAAATAACTTTTGGCTGGAGACAGTCAGATCGGGCGCAATTTTTAAATCAAGGGGCTGCTACGGTTGAGGTACAGGAGCAGTGGATTCTCACACGCCCTAAGGATGAATATAATTTCATTATTGAACTTAAGGATGGGCGCCCAGTTGGAACACTCTCCTTAATTAATATTGATCAAAAAAATCGCCATGCTGAGCCGGGGCGATTTTTGATTGGCGATGAGGAGGCGGCAAGAGGTGTGCCTGTCGCCGTAGAGGCGATGAAGTTGTTATATGAACTAGCATTTAATCAGATTAAGTTGGTGAGATTGTGGGGCATTGTTGCCTCGAACAATCTATTGATGTTGAAGTGGCAGAAATATATGGGGATGAAGGAGGAAGGGCGGTTGCGTCAACATCTTCTTCAAGGTCAACAATTCCATGATGCGGTTTGTCTGGGAATATTGGTTGATGATTATAAAAACATAACGTTGCCAAGAATGGCTGGTCTACTGGCCCTGGCTATGAAAAAAGTAAATAATTAAAACGGAGTTATCGATATATGCTTGATAAAGAGCAAGTAGAAGAAATCATATTTAAAGCCTTAAACTCCCTGAATGACGAGAGAGGGTCAGAAGATCAAATTAGTGTTGACGAAAATACCTGTCTATTTGGTCCGGAAGCGGCGCTAGATTCATTATCCCTCGTCTCCTTGATAGTAGATGTTGAGGGGGCTGTTTCTGAGGTTAGCAAAAAAGAGGTGAGTCTTACTGACGATCATGCAATGAGTCAGGAAATATCTCCCTTCTTTAGTGTGACTACTTTAACAAAATACATCTTATTTAGGCTTGCTGAGTAATGGAAGGTCTGTATCTGGACAAGACAGTTTTAGTTACCGGCAGTCGACGTGGCATCGGAAAATTAATTGTAGAGCATTTTTTATTGCACGGAGCCAAAGTTTTCGGATTTTCACTTGGCGATGCCTCAATAACTCATCCAAGTTATACGCATTTTCAGGTGGATGTAGCAAGCCCTGAGTCGGTCCAAAAGGGATTTGGAAATATAAAAAGAATCACTGATTGTCTCGATATAGTGATTAACAATGCTGGAGTAATAACAGCTCAATACTCCATGATCATGCCGGCCGCCGCCGCTCAATTAATGGCGAATGTTAATTTGCTTGGTCCATTTTTTGTTTCACGTGAGGCCTCTAAAGTGATGCGAAAAAAAAGGTGGGGCCGTATTGTAAATATAAGCTCAATGGCAGCAAGTCTAGAGCCTATAGGCGATTCAATTTATGCGGCTACCAAAGCGGGGGTTGCAACAATGGCCAATGTTATGGCCAAAGAATTATCCCCATTGAATATTACCTGTAATACGCTAGCTGTAACCGCTATTGAAACTGATATGCTGGAACAGTTATCTAAAGCAAAGATTGATGAAGTTATCTCTAGTTTGCCCATCCCTCGATATGCTACCCCTGACGATATCTTTAATGTGTTAGATTTTTTGGTGTCCGAGAGAAGTGGATACGTTACTGCACAAACTATTTATTTGGGTGGAGTTAATTAAACGTAATGCAAAAAGTCGGTAATTGGGGTGGTGGAAACGTTTGGAAAATTACCTCAGGTATTTTTCCATCCAATGCTTATGTTGTAGAAGCAGAAATCCCGGGGGGTTGCTTTTTAATTGATCCGGGATTAGATGCATTATCAATAGATGCCGAATTAATTAAAGCAGGTAAACAGCCGGCTCAGGTATTCTGTACGCATGGACATTTTGATCATGCAGGGGGAGCCCATTTTTTTCAGAAAAAATATGGATGCCCAGTTTTTATGCATAAGGCAGATAAAAAAACTTTAAGCTCGTCAAATTTTTTGCTGATGATTTTGAAGATTACCCAAAAAATTATTATCCCTGAAGTGACGTATGTCACTGATAATTTCAGCATTGCTGTAAATGGGGTCGATTTGAAATATCTACCTGCGCCAGGACATACTCCTGGATCTTGCGTAATTAATTTCGGTTCTGCGTGGTTTACGGGCGACACTATTTATAGTCATGGTGTAGGTTTATCATCATTGCCAGGCGAATGTCCTGAAACTCTTAAGCAAAGCATATTGTCGTTATGGGATAAATTAACGGCGGAGATAATGGTTTGCCCGGGGCATGGGAGTGTTGCAGATGGTTTGGCGATCCGCACTCAGAATAAATCCCTCATTAATTTCTTGGGAATAGCACCATGAAAAAAAAGCAATATCCAGGCGCGATTTTAGATATTGAGTATTACCTACCAAGTCAGGTTGTAACTAATACAGATTTAGCTGATAAATACCCAGAGTGGCGGGTGGATCAAGTTGAAAAGAAAACGGGAGTATTTGAGCGCCGAATAGCTCGAGAAAATGAAACCGCATACGATTTAGCCCTTAGCGCAACTAAAAAGTTGTTGGATAAACACCCTTCATTAAGGGAGAAGATTGATGCAATTATCTTTTGTACCCAATCGCCAGATTATGTCATGCCATCTAATGCATTTCTATTGCATAGGGATTTGAAGCTTGGAAATAATGTTTTGGCTTTTGACTACAACCTAGCATGCTCTGGATATATCTATGGGTTACTAATAGTATCGGGGCTGATTAAAGTTGGGATAGCAAGGAATATTCTTTTGGTTACAGCTGATACATATTCCAAATACATAGCAGACTCTGATCGATCAACGCGAATGTTATTTGGCGATGGCGCCTCTGTAACTTGGATTGGTGAAATATGCGATACCAGTCCCCGGCCAATAATTAGCAGCTTTGATAATTTTTCATGTGCTTCCGATGGGAGTGGTTGGGATAAATTTATCATTAAATCGGGGGCGAGTCGAATGAAAGTATCCGATGAAGCTCAAGAGGGTCTTGACAATAAAATTCATATGGATGGACTTCAAATATTAAACTTGGTTAATGGCCGTGTTGTAAATCAAATCCGTGAATTACTTGTAGAATCGGAAAACAATGTAGAGCAGGTTGATTATTTTTTATTTCATCAAGCAAGCGGTTTGGCCTTGGATAGCATTGCTAAAAAAATGAAAATCCCCGAGGCAAAGATGTTTACCAATATAAAAAATATTGGAAATACGGTTTCATCGTCTTTGCCAATTCTTATTAAAGATTTTTTCTCTGAAAAAGATATTCCCAAAAACAGTAAATTATTTTTATGTGGTTTTGGTGTTGGTTACTCCTGGGCCAGCCTTCTTGTTGAAACTTGAGAAGTGTGGCGGTAAGGGTAGGAGAGATTTTTGTGTCAGCTATCTAATATTAAGGATTAACAGGAATGAGTAACTCAACAAATTGGCTCTACGAGCGTTTTCAGGGCTCACCCGATAAGTTGGCTTTTATTCACGAAAACCGTGAGGTAACTTACGGACAGGTGACAAATCTTATTAGAAATTTTTACGATCAAATTATTTTATCCGGAATAGCTCCTGGCGAGTTGGTGGTAGTTATAGGTGACTATTCACCCGAAATTTTTTGTATTTTTTTGGCATTAGCAAAAAATAAAAATATTATCATTCCAATTACTAAGAATTCGGTGGTGGAGGAGGATTCCGCTCTGGAGGTATCTGGTTGCGATTGGCGGATTAATTTTAATAGTTTGGATGCGTCCATCCAAATTGACGTCTATAAAGTGGTGAAACAAAATATATTAGTTGAGGAGTTGAGGGGGACGAATGTGCCAGGCCTTATTTTATTTTCATCTGGATCAACCGGAAAGCCCAAGGCAATTTTGCATGACTTTAACAGGGTCATGGATAAATTTCGAACACAACGTCCTCCCATTAGTGCTATACCTTTTTTAATGATTGACCACTTCGGTGGAATAAATACAATCCTGGCTATTACTTCAGGGTTGGGAACGGTGGTGACCGTTTCGGATCGCTCCGCTTCAAAAATATGCGAAGCAATTGAAAAATTTAAGGTTGAGTTATTGCCAGCGACACCTTCGTTTTTGAACTTATTGCTAGCATCAAAAATGTATGAAAAATATGATTTATCTTCTTTAAAAAGAATAACGTATGGTACTGAGGTGATGCCTCAGTCTACGCTTGATAGAATTAATCGGATTTTTTCGCGCGTAAAGCTGCTTCAAACTTATGGACTGTCAGAGGTGGGGGTGCTACATTCGAAATCAAAAGGTGATGGATCGACTTGGGTGAAGGTAGGTGGCGAAGGTTTTCAAACTAAAGTTATTGACGGTATTCTTTGGATTAAATCTGCATATGCGATGGTCGGTTATCTAAATGCCCCCTCTGATTTTGATGATGAGGGGTGGTTTAATACTCATGATCAAGTAGAGGTTGATGGAGAGTTTTTTCGTATCCTAGGCAGAAAAACGGAAATAATAAATACTGGCGGTCAAAAAGTATATCCAGTGGAAATTGAGAGTGTAATTCTTGAATTGGAAAATATTGAGGATGTGGCGGTTTATGGAGAAAAGCACGCACTCCTTGGCCAAATGATCGTTGCAAAAATTCTTTTGAAAGCGCCCGAATCTTCAGAGAGTGTTAAAAAACGTGTGAGGTCTGCTTGTTTGTCTTGTTTGGCTCCATTTAAGGCCCCCTCTAAAGTGATACTTACGAAAGATCCTTTGCATAATTCAAGGCAAAAGAAAATTCGCAGATAATCTCCACCTAAATTAAACAAGAACATGTCAATAGATCAATGCCGCATTATCGATTTACCTAAAATTACGGACCCACGTGGGAATTTATCTGTTATTGAAGGCTGCAATCATATTCCATTTGACATCAAAAGAGTTTATTACCTATACGATGTTCCAGGCGGCTCATCAAGGGCGGGTCATGGACATAAAGCGCTTCAACAATTAATCATTGCCATGTCGGGTAGTTTTGATGTGATTGTTGACGATGGGCATCAAAGAAAAAAATTCCATCTAAATCGCTCATATTATGGGTTATACATTCCAAAGGGGATGTGGCGGGAGGTTGAAAATTTTTCTTCAGGCGGGGTATGCTTGGTTCTGGCCTCTACTTTGTATGACCCATCTGATTATTTTCATGATTACGCTGACTATAAAAAATTTCTCAATCAAAATAAGTAATCAATACAAATTCTAATGATGATTCCATTCCTAAATTTAAAGGCCCCTTATTTTGACCTTAAAAGGGAAATAGATGATGCTGTTGATCGAGTGCTTAGATCTGGTTGGTATATTGGCGGTCCTGAGGTTGAATCTTTTGAGGTAGAGTACGCAAGCTACTGCAATGCAAAATATGCTGTGGGGGTTGCAAATGGTTTAGACGCGTTGCGTTTAGCATTGCAGGCTATGGGAGTTGGGCCTGGGGATGAAGTTATTGTTCCATCAAATACTTACATTGCGACTTGGCTTGCGGTAAGTCAATGCGGGGCAATTCCTATAGCTGTTGAACCCATTATTGGTACATACAACATTGATCCCACACTTATTGAGGGTGCAATCAACTCCAGAACAAAAGTAATCTTACCAGTGCATTTATATGGTCAGCCAGCAGATTTAGACCCAATCCTTTCTATTGCAAAAAAGTATGAGTTGTATGTTTTAGAGGATGGCGCTCAGGCTCATGGTGCTAAATACAAGGGTAGGCGAATTGGTGCACATGGAGACGCTGTTGCTTGGAGCTTTTACCCTGGTAAAAATTTAGGGGCGATGGGTGATGGGGGTGCTATTACTACAAATAATCTAGAGATTGCAAAAAAAATTAAGATGCTTGGAAATTACGGGTCTACCCATAAATATATACACGAAGTTAAAGGTTTCAACAGTCGACTTGATCCATTGCAGGCGGCGATTTTGCGGACTAAGCTCAAATATTTGGATTTGTGGAATGATCGCAGAAAAAACATTGCAATCCAATATTTAAACGGGATCAAAAATCCCGCATTGATATTGCCCGTTGTCCCCGCGTGGTCTGATCCCGTCTGGCATTTATTTGTAGTTCGCCATTCAAGCAGAAATAATTTCCAAGATTATTTATCTGGGCAGGGAGTTAGTACCCTGATACATTATCCAATTCCACCCCATTTACAGAGCGCATATCTTGACCTAAATAACCCTAGGGGTAGATTTCCATTGGCGGAGTCTATGGCCGATGAGATTCTAAGTTTGCCCATAGATCCATACTTGACGGATGCTCAGATTGGTACGGTGATTCATCTTAGCTCGGAGGGTAGCATAACTTCTAATGAAGCTTCTTAAAACTACTTTACTTAATGGGATCTCAGTTTCACTAAGGCTCGCATCCTCTCTTGCTCTGAATAAGATCATGGCAGTTTATGTTGGCCCCTCAGGATATGCAGTCATTGGTCAACTGCAGAATGTAATTGGAATTATTTCCAATCTTAGCGGCGGATTACTTTTATCTGGTATTACAAAAATGACTGCCCAGCATTTTGATGAAATTGAAAAGCAGAAGGTGGTGTGGATAACCGCGGTTAGATATTCATCAAGTGTAGCAATATTATTTGCTGTGTTAATTTTGCTTTTTGGATCCAAACTAAGTGCGTGGTTGTTTCGCGGGCTAGAAATTGGCAATATTTATGTATGGCTTGCCTTAGCATTGCCCGCTATAGTACTAAACAATCTATTGCTTGCGGTTATCAATGGAAAAAAAGAGATTGGAGTTTATGTTGTTGCAAATATCTTGGGGAGTATGCTTAGCCTAATGGTTGCAGCGGTGCTTGTTACATATTATGGTCTTTATGGCGCATTAGTAGCATGCATTATTAATCCTGCAATAGCATTGCTTTCCACTCTGTTGTTGATACGTGGGCGTACCTGGTTCAAGTTTTCAAGTTTTGTTGGGTCAGTGAATACGATCACAATTAAAGAATTGGCTGGATTTGGATTTATGGGTTTAGTTTCTGCGCTTACTGGACCAATAGCGAGCATCGTAGTTCGAGATCATTTGATTGATAGCTTCGGAATTGTAGATGCTGGGTATTGGCAAGCTACAACCAAGATAAGTGATAACTATTTAATGTTAATAGTAAGCACTCTTTCTGTCTATTACCTGCCGCGTATAAGTGAGATAAGAAAAGCCAATGAACTTAGGGCAGAGATAATTAAGGTTTATAGCTTGGTGATGCCAATTGCGATCATTGGCGCATTGGTTATCTATTTATTAAGGGACTCAATTATCCATATTTTATTTGCATCTGATTTTATTGCGATGGAGATGTTAATGCCTTGGCAACTTATAGGCGATGTTATAAAAATAGGCGCTTGGGTGCTTTCATTTGCATTGGCCGGCAGAGCAATGATAAAGCCGTTTGTAATTACCGAAGTTTGTTTTAGTGCAACTTATGTGCTCTTGACCATAATGCTAACAAAATTTTTTGGTATTACTGGAGTTGTTATGGCTTACGCCGGCAACTACTTGGCCTACTTGATATGTATGGGCTATTTTATTAATAAAGAGCTCGCTAGGATGAAAAAAATGGAGCCACTTTGATGGAGATTAAGCACACTATTTTAGTTATTTGTTATAACCAAGAGAAGTTTATTCGCCAGGCTCTCGACTCCGTGCTTTGTGAGCAAATTAAACCACACGAAATAATAATTGGAGATGATTTTTCTACTGATGGAACCCGAAGGATCCTTAAGGATTATAAGGATAAATATCCAGACATCATAAAACTGGTACTAAATGAAAAGAATATTGGAATATTTGCCAATCTGAATAATATTGTTCAATGGGCAAATGGAGATGTTATTAGCTTTCTCTCTGGAGACGATTGGTATAAGCCAAAATTTTTAGAAAAAATGAATGCGGTTATAAGCTATCAAAATCTAGATCCTCAGGTAACAAGATTTCTACTTATGCCTAATACTGTAATACATCATCCAAGTGGTGTGGAAATTTCAATGAGGAATGATGCTCGTTTATTCCGTCGCTTTACGGCTGTTGGTTTAATATTTAGAGAAAAATTTAGAAATCAACACACAGGCATAAGTAGGGCTTTATTTCAAAAATGGCCAGCTTTTGAAAGTGATTCAGAGTTAATCGGCCCTTGGGCAGATCGAGTACATCACATTCTATTTGCGCAATATTTGGACAACTTGGTCTATATGGATGCTGATGGCCCCGTCTATCGTTCAGGTGTTGGGGTCTCATCTAGAACAAATCATTTAGAGTTGGAGCGTAGCTTTCAAAAGGCCCTTATTCGGCTTCGGCTGTACTTCAAAGAGAATAAGCTTCGTTTAAATAAGCTCGACAATAATTATTTGGAATTTTTAATTGCAAAGACTGGCCTTAGTTTGGGGGTGAATTACTCATCAATAATGATTTTTATTCATGCTTCATGGGTTGTAATGAGGGCTAATGTAGCAGACATTCCTTATATATCTCGAGAGACTTTTAAAGTAATCCGCAGGATTATTTCCAAACAAAAAAATAGAATCAATAATTAATTTAATGAAAATTTTGCATATCTCTGGAGATATAAACGGGGGTGCTTTTCGCGCTACAGAAAGGCTTCATAATGCAATAAAGTTGCACACCCAATCTAAAATACTAGTAAGAGAATCTTTAGATAAAAATTCAGAAATAATTGAATGTCGTGTAAGTAAATTTAAGAAAAACTATATAAGAATAATAAATAGTTTAATTGGTAGAGCTCAAAGAAGCAGTATAAATACACCAAGGTCTATTAATTATGTCGGACATTTAAAAGCGGCCATTATAAATAGATATGCTGTTGATATCGTAAGCATAAATTGGATAGGAGCCGGGTTTTTATCTATCAAGGAGTTATCGAAAATAAATAAGCCCGTAATTTTCACCTTGCACGATATGTGGGGGTTTTGTGGTGCCGAGCATTTATCTGCAGCGGGCAATAAAGCGAGATGGATGAATGAATATAGTGCGCAAAGTAGAGGGCGCAGTGATTTTGGGCTCGATGTTGATGGGTGGGTTTGGAAAACCAAAAAAAAATATTGGAAAAATCGTTTCTATATTGTGGCACCAAGTAAATGGATGTCAGAGTGCGCAAACTCAAGTTCATTAATGGCTGGTTGGGATATAACAACGATACCAAATGGACTGGATCTTGAGGTTTTTAAGCCTGAAGATAGGATGGATGCAAGAGCTAGATTGAGTTTGCCTTTAAATATACCGCTTGTTTTATTTGGTGCAGTAAATGGGGTCGAGCTTCATTACAAAGGTTGGGACTTATTGGAGCCAGCGATTCTTGCTCTGCAGAAGAAAAACATTCAATTTGAAGTTGTAATATTCGGGCAAAAAGAAAGTCGTAAAGATATATTGCCGGGTATAAAAATTCATTGGTTTGGTGAAATCAGGGATGATAAAGTTCTTGCCTCAATATATTGTGCGGCGAATGTAATGGTTGTTCCATCAAGGCAAGAGTCGTTTTGTCAAACAGCTTCAGAGGCGCAAGCGTGCGGATGCCCCGTTGTAGCATTTAATGCAACTGGGCTCAAGGATGTTGTAGAACATAACATTACCGGTTACTTAGCAGAACCTTTTAAGAGTACGGAGTTAGCTGCTGGTATCGAGTTTGTATTGGGCGATAAAGAAAGGGCTAAAAAGCTTTCTAGTAATGCGCGTATAAGGGCAGAATTGAATTGGTCCTATGAAATTGTTGCTGAGAAGTATTTAGCCTTATGCACAAGAATACTTCAAGAAAGCAAAATTAGAGCCAATGAAGGTGAAAATTAACTTGAGGAATCAGGGAATAAGACTAAGATATCTTGATGAGCTAAGGGGTTTCGCCGCTCTTTATGTGGTTCTGTACCACTTGCTAAAGATGTCCAATGCAAGTACTAAAATTTCTATATGGATTGAGAAATTAATTGGATATGGTGGATCTGGCGTAACTATTTTTTTTGTATTAAGCGGATTTTCAATGGCACTAACGTGGCCAAAATATATTTCATCAAGCAGCCCAATAAAAAATTTCTATATAGCAAGAATATTTAGAATAGTTCCGTTATTTTATTTTTGGATAATTATTTCATTAGCAAGAGATTATATTTTCAAAAGTGGTGATTTAGGAGTTCATCAAGCAAAAGAAATATTAATAAATTTTCTTTTTATATTCAACTTGATTAAAGATTACCAATATTCTGTTGTATGGGCGGGATGGACGATTGGGGTAGAAATGATTTTTTATCTTATTTTTCCAGAAATAAAAAAATATTTACATAATAGTCTAAAGAAATTATTATTATTAATATTTTTTAATATAGCGATAGTAATTATATTTGTGAATAAAAATGAATTATTTACTGGAGTTGAGTTCTTTATATTTATACCTACATTTTTGAGTGGAATGTTTATATATATTTTTTTTAGAAAAATTAAAAAAATAAACAATAAAATTTCAAAAATAACATTAGCAATTGGGATTTTAGGAGTGATTTATTTAATTTATAGTAGAAAAGAAAATTTATACTTTTATTATTTGTCAGTATTTTTCTATTCTGCGATTATTTATGGAATATCAGAGAGAGGCTATATATTTAAAGAAATAAATGCATTGAAATTTACCGGTAAAATAAGTTATTCAATATACTTGAATCACCCGAGTATAATATATATATTAAGGCCAGTTTATTCTGAAATTGAAAAAAGTAATCTTACTGGCGATGTAGTATTTGCTATTTGCTCATTATTGACTATGGCTATCGTTATCCCAATATCTTGCTTAACATATTATTTTATTGAAAAGCCATTTATTCATATGGGTAAAAATTACATTAATAAACTATCATGAGTACATTGAGTGCCGCTTTTAGCTATATAGGTTACATATATATAGTATATTTTTTAATTATCATAATTTACGGTATGATTGGTAAAATTATTTATCAAGGGAAATTATGGGTTATTGCATTAATTAATATTGCAGGATTAATTGGGTTATCTTCACTAGTATTGATACCATTTTATTCGCCATATCCAATTGAAGTCGATAAATTTTTGGTTGTAATATTAATTGAGCTTATTTGTGCAATTTATTTTGCGATAACAATTTTAAGAATTGCTGGGTTTCTATCTAAAAACTTGGAGCCACTTAAAGATCAACAAATACTTATATTACTTTTTTTAAAGTTAGTATTTGTAATTACTAATTATATAGCTGCAGGCGGGGAATATGGAATATTTTCTACCGGCTCTAGGATTGATTTCATTCAAATTTCACCGATTATATCAAGATTGTGGTATTTGGATATGCTATTTGATTTTATTATAAATGTAAGCGTAATTTTAAGTTGCATAATATATAAGGTGAGATTAAAAGATATTTTATTTATTTCGGTAGTTGTATTATTAAGTTATATTGGTGGATCAAAAGGGGCATCTTTTTTGCTTTTATTTTATTCAATATTAATAGTATACATTGCAAAATATAAATTTATAAATATATCTATAAAAAAATACTTTATAATGATAATGATATTTATAATTGGAATACCGTTTTATATATATAAATTGAGTCAATTTAATAATGTATTATTCACTGAGCAATTAACTTTAACCATAGCTAGATTTCTTTTAAGTGCTGATGCTCGAATTATGTCATTCGATCCAAATGTAACTAAATACGTGATTGATAGTGGGGGCGGTGCAAATTTACTATCGGAATTATTTCGGGGGCCTGCACGTCTATTTGGGTTTTATACCGCAGAGTTCCCTATAGGTATTTATCAATATCAATATGAGGTTGGTACTACAGGATATGTTGGTTCAACAAATCAGCTCTCAGCAATGTTTTCTATTTATTTAGATCAGTATTTCTTATTTAGCCTATTGATAGTCGTTGGACTTATGGTAATTATTTACAAATTTTTTGTATATAATTTGAATTATGGAGGCTTAATTAGTTGGCTTTCATTGGCCTCCATCTATTGGCTTGCGGTAACATTTTCTCAGGGGTATGATGCATATGTTCAGCTTGCTGAAATTTCAATATTTACAGTTTTATTTTTAAGACTATTTTTAACAATGGTAAATAAGCAGTATAGAGTTAAAAATGGTTCATAAATACCAACTTTCAATTATAATACCGGCATTATTTAAAAATAATGAATATAAAAGATGTCTCGAGTGCATTTATTCTGCTCTCGAAGAGAGCATTTCGTTTGAGGTAATTGTTGTAACGCCAAATCCATTAAGCTTTCATTTAGATGATAAGAAAAATCTTAGATACATTGAAGACAGTGGAACTGGAATCTATGCAGCAATGAACCAAGGAATTTTTGAATCTAATGGAGAGTATATATACTTCATTGGAATTGATGACATTTTAATCCCTCTATTTTTAAAAGCATTTATTGAGGGTGTAAAATCTAATGCAGATTTGATACTTGGGGATGTATATTGGGGAAAAAATAAGATATTTAAAAATTATTATATAAAATATATTCTGTTATGGAAAAATTGGTGTCATCAGGGTATTATATACAAGAAAAATATTTTATTAATTAATAATATTAAATTTGATACTAAATATAAAGTACAGGCTGATCATCATTTAAATATTTTAATAGCTACAATGAGCAAAATAAAAATTTATAAATTCAATGGTGCAATTGCTTGGTACTCCTCTACCGGTTTTTCTTCAAGATTTAAAGATCAGACTTTTAGATCTTTTTTTCCTATTTTAGTGAGAGAAAATTTTGGCTACATTTCATATCTTATTGTTATAACCCGTAGAATCATTTTATCAATTTTTAATAAATTTAATTTCAATGATTAAAAAGTTTGCTATTTTATTCCCTCAATTTCATGAGGTTTCAGTTAATAACATTTCGTGGGGATACGGGTTTACAGACTGGGCACTAGTAGCAACTGCCAATGCATTTAAATTCTGGAATACTAGACGGGCTCCATTGTGTGGATTTTATAATTTATCCAATTTAAAAGATGTAAAAAATCAGTTCGATACTGCTATTAAGTCGGGTCTTGATGGATTTGGAATATATCACTATTGGTTTGAGGATGGGGGGGAATTGCAAGCTGTTGAAAAATATCTAGCCAATTCAGCTTTGACCAACAGTGATTCAACCTACTTTAAATATTTTTTTATTTGGGCTAATGAAAGTTGGTCTAGACGATGGGCCGGAGAGGATACAAATGTCATAAAAAAAATAAGTGCATCTCCCTCCGACCATGAAATCCAGGAGCATGTAAAGTATTTGGCTCCATTTATTAAATCTAAAGAATATTTTAAGGTAAATGATAGGCCTATACTAGCAATATATAGACCAGAAGTCTTTTCTAATTACTTGGATGTAATTAATAAATATAGATCAGAGTTTAAAAAATATGATGTAGATATTTTACTGGGATATTTTATAAAGAGTAATTCAGATTCTATTTATTCTAATAATTTTGATTTTTGTTATCTTTTTGAACCAAGACTATTCTTTAATTATATGAGATTTGGAAATAAAAAGCTTATTTTTAGATTCTATAAGAATTTAACTAAATTGCTTCCTTATGGTGTTGTAGAGTTTATTTCTAAATACTCAATTTTTCTTTTCTCTAAAAAGAATACGTCATACAGTTATAGAAAATTCATTTCTTATTTGAAATCAAATGTAAGGGATAAATTTGTAAGGGATTTAAAATGCTCAACCCAGAACGTAATTAGTGCAGGATGGAATAATTCGCCGAGATATAGAAGCAACTACACGGAATTAGAGGTCCCAGCAGTTCAAGAATTTTGTGAGGCTCTTTCTTACTCTTCTGATCTTAATATATATTCTAACGATTATCCCTTGCTTTGCAACGCATGGAATGAGTGGTCTGAAGGTGCTGCTATAGAGCCATGTGCCTATCTTGGGGATTCACTCCTAAGATCTTTCGTAAATAAAAATTTTCCGGACAGTAAAAAAGATGCCTCTTAATAATAAATACAATGACTATTTTGATCATCTAAGTAGTATTAGTTTGCTTGGAAAATTTTATAAAAAATTTATTTCCTCGCCATTGATTTATCAATGTGCCAACTCATTCGGTAATTCAATATTAGAAGTTGGATCTGGAATTGGTAATGGGATACTTGGCACATTTCCTTCTCATGTTGTCGGTGTAGACATAAACTCAAACGCAGTTAATTATTGCAATAGAATTGGATTAAATGCAAAGATAATTAAAGATGATGGCCTATTTCCGTTTGCTGATAGTGTTTTTGATTCCTGTGTTTTAGATAATGTGCTGGAGCATATACCAAATCCTGCGCATACCCTTAATGAATGTTGGCGTGTCACTAAGAATAATGGCGGTCTGGTTGTTGTAGTTCCTGGAGTCAAAGGATTTGATTCTGACAGAGATCACAAGGTGTTTTACGGTAAAAAAGAACTCATGCTCCTTAATGAGCGCTGGGAGTTTATTAGGTTGTTTGCAATGCCCACTTACTTTATTAATAATAAAATCTCAAAAATCCTCAAACAGTATTGCCTAGTGGCTACGTATAAAAAAATTGATTCTAAACAGAATTAAGACTTCTGATAAAAATTTCTCGATTGGGGTTAATAATTGATAGCTGTATCTGTCGTTTCACATGGCCACGGTAAAATGGTTGAGGCTATAGTTGATAAATTATTAACTTATGGACAAGTAAGTAAAATAATTATTACTAAAAATATTCCTGAGCAATTATATTTACCAGATAGCCCAAAGATATCTGTTATTTCAAACGATAATCCTGAGGGATTTGGTTTCAATCATAACCAAGCTTTTAAATTTGTCACTGAAGAATTTTTTTGTGTATTGAATCCGGATATCATTTTCGTCAACAATCCTTTTAATGAATTAGTTGCCGCCGCTCAAAGACACGATTCTGCAATTATCTCGCCAATGATAAAGAGTCCAAATGGTAAAATAGAGGATAGTGTCAGATATTTTCCAACTATTAAATCTCTTCTCAATAAATTTTTCTTTAAATATGAAGGTAAATATATATTTGAGGCGGATTCAAGTATCTTTAGCCCAGAATGGGTTGCTGGAATGTTTATGTTATTTAAGACGTATGATTTTTCTTTTGTTAAGGGTTTTGATACTAAGTATTATTTATATTATGAAGATGTTGATATTTGCGTAAGAATTTGGGAAGCAGGGCGTAATATTATTATTTGCCCATATGTTCATGTTATTCACGATGCTAGACGTACTAGTCGAAGAAATTTAAGGTTTGCTCTGTGGCACTGTAGAAGCATGTTGAGGTATCTGATTAAATATCACAGAAACGTACCAAAAATCGGAAAAATTTAGTTGAGGCGAGCTTGTTTTTTCAATTTAGTTTTATTTTAAATATTATTTAATGATATTAATTACTGGATCCACTGGTTTTGTGGGTAATGCTTTGTCTACTAGTCTGGCTAGATATATTCCTGTGCGAATATCAGTTCGTGATGCAAGTAAAGCGCAACAATTAGATAATCTTGATGTGGCAGAGGCCTCTATGTCCCCCAATCAAGACTGGAAATCTGCACTTGCCGGGATTTCAGTCGTTGTTCATTGTGCCGCTCGAGTTCATGTGATGAAGGATTCCGTTATAGATCCTTTATTTGAGTTTAGACAAGTGAATTTAAGTGGGACCCTTAATTTAGCGCGTCAAGCCTCTATAGCTGGTGTCCAGCGCTTTATTTTTATAAGCTCAATCAAGGTTTCTGGAGAATCCACTGACTTGAATCATCCTTTTTCAGCTGATCAGCCTCCTGCTCCAAGTGATCCCTATGGAATATCTAAATATGATGCTGAAATAGGGCTGAGAGCGTTATCTAGGGAAACGGGAATGGAGGTAGTCATTATTCGAGCGCCACTAATTTATGGTCCGGGGGTTAAGGCTAATTTTCTGACGATGATGAAATGGTTGCGGCGAGGAATTCCTCTGCCCCTTGGTGGCGTGACAAAAAATCGCCGTAGCTTTGTCTTTATTGAAAATTTCATTAGCATGATTGTTACTTGTATAAATCATCCTGCCGCTGCAAATCAGGTGTTTATGGTTTCGGATGATGAGGACATGTCGACCTCAGAATTATTGAGGCGTATGGCTTTAGCGCTTGGGCGCCCTACAAGATTGATTTTTGTTCCGGTAAATTTACTCGCGTATGGAGCGAAACTTATTGGCAGGCATGATATTTTTCAGCGATTATGTGGCTCACTGCAGGTTGATATCAAAAAGACCAAAGACTTGCTTGGCTGGTCACCACCGGTGAGTGTAGACGAGGGTTTGCGTCGGACAGCGGTACACTTCTTAAAGATGCAATCTTGATACATATTTCTATCATCAAGAGATTATTTGATCTTTTATTGGCACTCTTTGTTGCTATTGTATTCGCACTACCGATTTTAGTTGTAGCTATTTTCGTTCGATTGACCTCATCTGGCCCAGCTCTATATTGGTCTAATCGAGTGGGAAGGTCCAACGTTATTTTTCAGATGCCTAAGTTTCGCACGATGCAAGTTGGCACTCCCGCAGTAGCTACTCACCTACTTTCTGACTCTGGCCAATATTTAACGCCGGTGGGTTCGTTTTTGCGTAAATCCAGTCTAGATGAATTGCCGCAACTATGGAGTATTTTTGTTGGCGATATGAGTTTTGTTGGGCCTCGACCAGCGCTGTTTAATCAAGCTGACTTAATTGCTTTGCGAACTCAATATGGTATTGATAAATTATTGCCAGGATTAACTGGCTGGGCTCAAGTAAACGGCCGAGATGAATTATCAATCCCAATTAAAGTGCAATATGAGGTGGAGTATCTAAATAAGCGGTCTTTCTGGTTTGATATGAAGATTCTGGGCTTAACCTTTTTAAAGGTAGTTCGGCGAGCTGGAATTTCCCATTAGATTTACGGGGTTATTCACCATCTTTTGCAGTGCTACTGGGTCAGTTAGATTACTTTCCGCCAAGAATAATTGTTTTGACTATATTTCGCTGGCATGCGAAATATAGTGCCATTAAACACTCTATTTCACTTATTTTGGTATGTAATTTATAATCAACTAGTGCCAATTACTGCATCCAAACAGTCCCTATTAAGTCTGCCCCGTTTTGTGAAGCGGACTATTGCGATGTTTTTCGATACGCTGGTTTGTGCATTTACTGTTTGGCTTGCTTTTGGTCTTCGCTTGGATCAATGGGGTAATTTTCAGGGAAGTCAGTGGTGGATATTCATATGTGCCATTGGATTTTCATTTCCTCTCTTTATTATTTTTGGCTTATATCGTGCCATTTTTAGGTATGTTGGCTCCGCTGCCCTTGCATCTATGGTGCGTGTTTTCATCATCTACACCGCTTTATTTTTCTGCACATTTACACTCATTGGCGTCGATGGCGTACCAAGATCCATTGGTATTATTCAGCCCATATTGTTATTTATCGCAATTGGAGCGAGCCGATATTTTGTGCGCTATTGGTTGGGTGGTCTCAATAATATTCAAAAGTCATTACATAAGGCTCAGCCTATTGCGCTGATCTATGGGGCTGGATCAGCTGGTCGTCAGCTGGCAGCAGGATTGGCCAGCAATAAAGAGATCTTGGTCAAAGCCTTTATTGACGATGATCCTCATTTGCAAGGAAGTACTATTAATGGGGTTTCTGTATATCCTAACGATGGTATGCAAGAGCTTATCGATCGACTTGATATTACCGATGTGCTTCTAGCCATTCCTTCCGCAAGTCAGGCAAGAAGAAGTGAGATTATTTCCTCATTAAACGGACGTGGGGTACGTGTTCGTACCTTGCCGGGGTTGATTGATATTGCCTCTGGTCGAGTCAGGATATCGGACTTGCATGATTTGGATATGAATGACTTGCTCGGTAGGGCAGTAGTGCCGCCTGAAGTGAGGCTATTAGAAAAAAATATTCGCGATCAGGTTGTTTTGGTAACCGGGGCTGGAGGCTCAATTGGTAGCGAGCTATGTCGGCAGATTATTAAATTCTCTCCAAAATCTTTAGTTCTGATTGATAACAGTGAGCACTCCCTCTATCTTATCTATGAGGAATTAAAGAGGGCTCTTATTGGAATTGAGGATGAACGTTTGGCTGCGGTTGGTAGTGATCAAGCCCCATTGCCTCATTCAGTTTTTCCAATTAAGTTAGTGCCTTGCTTGGCTTCAGTGCGCGATGGTGATCTGTTATTGTGGATTTTTAGAGCTCATCAGCCGAACACAGTCTTTCATGCCGCCGCATATAAACATGTCCCATTGGTGGAGCAAAACCCTGCTGAAGGGATTCGGAATAATGTTTTTGGAACCTTCACTTGTGCCCAAGTGAGTTTGGAGTGTGGCGTATCACAATTTATTTTAGTGAGCACCGATAAGGCTGTTAGGCCAACAAATGTCATGGGTGCTAGCAAGCGAATTGCCGAGCTGATATTGCAGGCGATGGCTGAGATCGCTGCTAACGGCGAACACTCAACGAATTTTTTGATGGTGCGATTTGGTAATGTATTAGGCTCCTCTGGTTCTGTGGCGCCGCTTTTTAGCGCTCAAATTGCAGCAGGTGGACCTATTACCCTGACTCATTCGGAGGTGACTCGCTATTTCATGACGATTCCTGAAGCGGCGCAGCTGGTGATTCAAGCCAGTGCAATGGCTGTTGGCGGTGATGTCTTTGTATTGGACATGGGCGAGCCCGTGCGTATTTATGATTTGGCTGTCAAGATGGTTTATTTATCCGGCCTATTAGTTAAGGATGATGCCCACCCTCATGGCGATATTGAGATAAAAGTCACAGGATTACGCCCAGGAGAAAAGCTCTATGAAGAACTCTTGATTGGTGATAATCCGCAGCCAACGGCTCATCCAAAAATCATGAAGGCCCATGAGGAGTTTTTATCTTGGGACGATTTACAGCAAGAACTTGAAAAACTTAATGTTGCCTTAGATGCATCTGATGGTGATTTGATTAGAGGTATGCTGAAAAAATTAGTTCCTGGCTACCAACCTAATGGCGATGCAGTAGATTGGAATGGGGGGGATTTCCTAAGCAATGATCACTCTACTTAAGATTGATTTTTTTGGTATAGCTTTGATGCATTTCCGCAATGGCAATGGGTATGAAATTTCTCTCTGAGCTTAAGCAATTTTTCATAGATTCATTCTCGGATCCTGTGTATCAAGAGGGGGTCTTGTATTTCATCATTGAAGAGCTACCTAATCCAAGGGATTCTGGCCTCTTCAAAATTCTATGCGGTAGCACCCAGATTGCTTTAGATGTGGTTACTCTAGATGAGCTCGGGGTTGTCATTGCCAATCAGCTTATTGGCTTACATGCCGCCACCATTCGCAAGTACCCATATGAAAAAATTGAGTATGTGAATATTGCACCCTGGGCTCAGGAAAAAATTGAAGCTCGTATGGCTAGGATTGGCTTGAAGATCTAGATTGGTAATCCCCACCCATTAACCACCGCTCTCAGAAGTAGGATTAATTAAGCAACCATGGCGAGCCGCAATTCCAAACTTTACGGCATTCATTTCGATGGATAAATTCATTACTGGGAGGGTAATCCCCCCACAGGTTAACTGAGCTCAGAGGTAGAATTTTCTCAATTAGAGGAGTTCTACATGAAGCGTTCTAAATTTACTGATAGCCAGATCATGGATGCCCTAAAACGGGTGGATGCTGGCCTAGCAGTTCCAGAAATCTGTCGTGAACTGGGTATCAGCACTGCTACTTTCTACAAGTGGCGCTCTAAATATGGCGGCATGGACACTTCCATGATGGCCCGCATGAAGGAGCTTGAGGCTGAAAATGCCAGGCTTAAGAAGATGTACATCGAAGAGAAGCTCAAGGCGGTGACCCGTCTGGTTTTATCGGACCAATTTCATCTAGAAACTCTGGCTCCCGTTATTAATTTCTTTTGCCATCCAGCGACAAACTCTGCTGGGGTTTGATAATCCAAGCTTGAGTGTGGCCTGATCAA